>NZ_JBEOSF010000063.1:0-37885 GCF_040302725.1 Kitasatospora sp. NPDC097605
TGACTTTTGGCACGCTGTTGAGTTCTCAAGGAACGGACGCTTCCATCAGGCGGCTTTCACACCGGCCCTCCGGGCGCTTCGTTCTTTCGTGTTTCGAGCTTACCAGATCCGTTTCCCGGCGCTTAACCGGTGCTTTTCGCTTCCGAAATCTGGTGTTAACCGCCGACTCGCGGCGACCCGACCAACCATAGCGGGTCCCCGGCCGGAGCGCGAATCGGGCCACGCCGGGGGTCACCCGCCCGGACGCATGATTTGTTGCTCTCGCGAGCATATACAGCAATGGTCCCGGTTCGCCAAGATGCCTGTAGAGTGCGGCGCATCGGCCAAGAGGACTAGACCACTAGCAGTCGGCGAGATGGCCGGCCGGTGAGGCCGGACGGCGTGGCCGACTGGCGGGAATGTCAGCAGATGTCCGAAGTTGACATGATTTAGGCTTCAGTCGATCGCCCTGCCGCGTTCGCGGCCGCTTGCCTGTACTGCGCACTTGGGAGGCTCAACCATGACCACTGTGACGTCGCCGCTGACCGGCAAGGTCGTCGGGCTCGCCGGCGTGCCGGACCCCGTGTTCTCGGGTGCGATGGTCGGCCCCGGCACCGCGATCGACCCGGTCCGCGAGCAGACCGAGGCGGTCGCCCCGGTGGACGGCGTGGTCGTGTCGATGCACCCGCACGCCTTCGTCGTCGTCGACGCGGACGGGCACGGTGTGCTGACCCACCTGGGCATCGACACCGTCCAGCTGAACGGCGAGGGCTTCGAACTGCTCGTCAGCAAGGGCGACACCGTCACCCGCGGCCAGGCCGTCATCAAGTGGGACCCGGCCGCCGTCGAGGCCGCCGGCAAGTCGCCGATCTCGCCGATCGTCGCGCTGGAGGCCTCGGCCGAGGCGCTCGGTTCGGTCCTGGAGGACGGGGCGGTCGCCGTCGGCGACGCGCTGTTCACCTGGAGCTGACCTCTCCCCTCTTACCGACACACCCGCCCCACCGCTCCGGTCGGGGCGGCCCGGCACACAGCGGTACCCGGCGGGGCCGCTTCTCTCACGGAGACAGACATGGAGAAGACGCTGCGCGGCGTGGGTGTCAGCCACGGGGTCGCGATCGGCCAGGTGCGGCACATGGGGACGGCGGTGCTGGAGCCCCCGGCCACCCAGATCCCGACCGAGGACGCTCCGCGGGAGCAGGCCCGCGCCCAGGCGGCCGTCGACGCGGTGGCCGCGGACCTGATCGCCCGTGGCAACCTGGCCGGCGGTGAGGCCCAGGCCGTGCTGGAGGCCCAGGCGCTGATGGCGCAGGACCCGGAGCTGATGGCCGACGTCGCCCGCCGGATCGCGGTCGGCAGCAGCGCCGAGCGCGGGGTCTACGACGCCTTCGCCGCCTACCGGGCGCTGCTCGCCTCCGCCGGGGAGTACCTGGCGGGCCGGGTCGCCGACCTGGACGACGTGCGGAACCGCATCGTCGCGCGGCTGCTGGGTGTGCCGATGCCGGGTGTGCCGGACAGCGACGAGCCGTACGTGCTGTTCGCCCGGGACCTCGCGCCGGCCGACACCGCTCTGCTGGACCCGACGCTGGTGCTCGGCTTCGTGACCGAGGAGGGCGGGCCGACCAGCCACAGCGCCATCCTGGCGCGGGCCATGGGCGTGCCGGCCGTGGTCGCGCTGCCCGCGGCGACCGAGGTCGCCGAGGGCACGGTCGTCGCCGTGGACGGCAGCTCCGGTGACGTGCTGGTCGAGCCGAGCGAGGAGAAGAAGGAGGAGCTGCGCCGGATCGCCGCCGAGCGCAAGGCCGCGCTCGCCGCCTCCTCCGGTCCGGGTGCGACCTCGGACGGGCACAAGGTGCCGCTGCTCGCCAACGTCGGCGGTCCGGGCGACCTGCCGGCCGCGCTGGAGGCGGGCGCCGAGGGCGTCGGGCTGTTCCGTACCGAGTTCCTCTTCCTGGACGACTCCGCGAAGGCGCCCAGCGAGGAGAAGCAGGTCGAGGCGTACCGCAAGGTGCTGGAGGCGTTCCCGGAGAACCGGGTCGTGGTCCGGGTGCTCGACGCGGGCGCGGACAAGCCGCTGGACTTCCTGACCCCGGCCGACGAGCCCAACCCGGCGCTGGGCGTGCGCGGTCTGCGCACCCTGCTGGAGCACCCGGAGGTGCTGCGGACCCAGCTGCGGGCGCTGGCGAAGGCCGCCGAGGGCCTGCCCGTGCACCTTGAGGTGATGGCCCCGATGGTGGCCGACCGCAAGGATGCCAAGGAGTTCGCCGAGGCGTGCCGCGAGGCCGGGCTGAGCGCCAAGTTCGGTGCGATGGTGGAGATCCCGTCGGCCGCGCTGCGGGCCCGCTCGATCCTCCAGGAGGTCGAGTTCCTGTCGCTGGGCACCAATGACCTCGCCCAGTACACCTTCGCCGCCGACCGCCAGGTCGGTGCGCTGGCCCGGCTGCAGGACCCGTGGCAGCCGGCGCTGCTGGACCTGATCTCGGCCGCCGCCGAGGCCGCGCGGGCCGAGGGCAAGAGCTGCGGCGTCTGCGGCGAGGCCGCCGCCGACCCGCTGCTGGCCGTGGTGCTGACCGGTCTCGGGGTCACCAGCCTGTCGATGGGCGCGGCGTCGATCCCCTACGTGCGCACCGCGCTGGCCAAGTACACGCTGGCCCAGTGCCGCCGGGCCGCCGAGGCGGCGCGGGCGGCGGACAGCGCCGAGGAGGCGCGGGCCGCGGCGCAGCAGGTGCTGTCGGGCGAGTAGCCGTCGGAGCACACCTGAGTCGGAGTACATCCGGAGGGGCCCTTCCACTGTGGCTGTGGAAGGGCCCCTCCGGTGTGTCCGGGCGGGAGGCCCGCCGCTACTTCCCGGCGGCGCGCTCGCGGCGGAGCTGCTCGAACCAGCGGAGGTGGTCGAGGTTGTCGACGGAGCCGGGGTTGACGGCCTGGTCGAGCGGGGTGCCGGAGAGCAGGCGCTTGACCGGGACCTCGATGCGCTTGCCGGTCAGGGTGTGCGGCAGGCCGCGCACGGCGATGACCTCGTCGGGGACGTGGCGCGGGGAGAGCTCGCTGCGCAGTGAGGTGCGGATGCGGCCGATGAGGTCGTCGTCGAGTTCGGCCCCGGGGGTGAGGACGACGAAGAGCGGCATCCAGTAGCCGCCGTCGGGCTCTTCGAGGCCGATGACGAGGGACTCGGCGATCTCGGGGAGGCGTTCGACGACCTCGTAGATGTCCGAGGAGCCCATCCGGACGCCCTGGCGGTTGAGGGTGGAGTCGGAGCGGCCGTGGATGACCACGGTGCCGCGGGAGGTGACGGTGATCCAGTCCCCGTGGCGCCAGATGCCGGGGAACATGTCGAAGTAGCTGTCGTGGTAGCGGGTGCCCTCGGGGTCGTTCCAGAAGCCGGTGGGCATGGAGGGGATCGGCTTGGTGACGACGAGTTCGCCGACCCCGTCGGTGAGCGGCCGGCCGTTGACGTCCCAGGACTCGACGGCGGCGCCGAGGCAGGGGGCCTGGATCTCGCCGAGGTGGACGGGGAGGGTGGGGACGCCGCCGACGAAGCAGGAGCAGACGTCGGTGCCGCCGCTGACGGAGGCGAGCCAGACGTCCTCCTTCACCTCCTCGTAGATCCAGCGGAAACCGTCGGGCGGCAGCGGGGAGCCGGTGGTGCCGAGGCAGCGGACGGCGGAGAGGTCGAGGTCGCGGCCGGGGTGCAGGTCGGCCTTGCGGCTGGCGATGACGTAGGCGGCGGAGGTGCCGAGGACGGTGGCGCGGGTGCGGGCGGCGACGGACCAGAGGGCGCCGGTGTCGGGGTGGCCGGGGCTGCCGTCGTAGGTGACGATCGTGGACCCGGTGAGGAGGCCGGCGAGGAGGAAGTTCCACATCATCCAGCCGGTGGAGGTGTACCAGAGGAAGCGGTCGTCGGGGCCGAGGTCGAGGTGGAGGCCGGCCTGCTTGAGGTGCTCGACGAGGATGCCGCCCTGGCTCTGCACGATGGCCTTGGGCAGGCCGGTGGTGCCGGAGGAGTAGAGGACCCAGAGCGGGTGGTCGAAGGGGACCGGCTCGAAGACCGGCGCGGTGTCGGCGGCGACCAGGTCGTCCCAGGTCAGCGCTCCCTCGGGGGCGGGGGCGCCGAGCAGGGGGACGTGCACGACGGTGCGCAGCGTGGGGAGCTCGCGGCGGAGTTCGGCGACGACCTCGGTGCGGTCGTGGTCCTTGCCGCCGTAGTGGTAGCCGTCGACGGCGAAGAGGACGACCGGCTCGATCTGCTGGAGGCGGTCGAGGACGCTGCGGGCGCCGAAGTCGGGGGCGCAGCTGGTCCAGACGGCGCCGACGGCGGCGGTGGCGAGCAGGGCGACGGCGGCCTGCGGGATGTTGGGCAGGTAGGCGCTGACCCGGTCGCCGGGGCGCACGCCCTGGTCGCGGAGGGCGGCGGCGAGGGAGCCGACCTGGCGGCGGAGTTCGGCCCAGGTGAGGACGACGGGCTCGTCGGTGGTCTCGTCGAGGTGGAGGACCGCCGGGCGGTCGGCGTTCGTCTCGTCCTCGGCGGCGCGCAGGGCGTGCTCGGCGTAGTTGAGGCGGGCGCCGGTGAACCAGCGGGCGCCGGGCATCGTCGGGTCGGCGAGGACGGCGTCGGGGGCCTCGGTGAAGCGGATGTCGAACCACTGGGTGACGGCGGTCCAGAAGCGGTCGAGGTCCTCGACCGACCAGGCGTGCAGGGCGGCGTAGCGGGC
Source organism: Kitasatospora sp. NPDC097605 (assembly GCF_040302725.1). Lineage (NCBI taxonomy): Bacteria > Bacillati > Actinomycetota > Actinomycetes > Kitasatosporales > Streptomycetaceae > Kitasatospora > Kitasatospora sp. NPDC097605. The sequence goes on from NZ_JBEOSF010000063.1 coordinate 4,689, forward strand.
GGCGGCCTGGTCGTCGTCGGTGGTGGGGGCGAGCGGGGCGGCCGGGGCGCCGTGGTGCTCGGCGGCCCAGGCCTGGAAGGCCACGATCCCGGTGCCGGCGGCACGAGCGGGGTCGGGGCGCCAGAGCGGCTGGTCCTGGGGTGGGGTGCTCACGGTGGTGGTCTCCCGGCCGGTGATGAGGGCGGACGGGGATGCTTGTGGCAGGGCCCGCGTCCGGTTGGGGGCTGTCGGTGCAGACCCTGCCATGGGATCGGCCGGTGCGCCAGGGTCCGCCCGGTGGGCGGGCCGTGGCCGGGTTGCCTGGTCAGAGGCGGGTGAACTCGCCGTTGAACCAGGAGCGGGAGACGCGGGTGTGGAAGGGGAAGGCGAGCGGGGTCTCGGGGCTGGCGAGTTGCCAGCCGTCGGTCTCGTCGGTGGGGACGGAGGGCGGGAGGTCGTCGAGCGGGCGGGCGGGGAGCAGGCCGAAGAGGCAGAGGAAGCCGCCGCGGGTGTCGGAGTCGGTGGCGACCAGGGTGATGTCGGCGGCGTCGGCGAGGATGCCGGTCTCCTCGCGCAGTTCCCGCACGCAGGCGTGCTGCCAGCTCTCGCCGTAGTCGATGTAGCCGCCGGGGAGGGCGAGTTCGCCGTAGCCGGGTTCGATGGTGCGGCGGATCACCACGAGGCCGGGGGCGGTGCCGGCGGTCGCGGTGATCGGGAGGAGGGTGACGACGACGGGCAGCGGGTTGCGGTAGCTGATCTCAGTGCAGTGGGAGCAGGCCCGGGGCCAGCTGGAGGTGCCGGGCGGGTAGGGGGTGCCGCAGAAGTGGCAGTGGGAGTTGGCGTGGTGGCGCACCGTGCCGGCCTCGTAAGTCGTCATGGCCGGATGGTAGTGCGGTCGGGCGGGGCCGGGGCGGGGGTCACCGGATCCGGTGGTGGATCGCTGCGGGCGGGGCGGAGCAGTGCGGGGTGCAGGAGGCGGGCGTCGCCGGCGTGGTAGGTGCGGGCGCGGGGGCCGCCGCGGGCGCCGCCGCGGTCGGTGGTGGTTCCGGTGCCCTCGACGAAGCCGGGGACGGAGAGCACCTTGCGGTGGAAGTTGCCGGGGTGGAGCTTCTCGTCCCAGACGGCCTCGTAGACGGCGCGCAGTTCGGGGATGGTGAAGTCGTGGTGGAGGAAGGCGGTGGCCAGCGGGCTGTACTCGATCTTGGCGCGGGCGCGGTCGAGGCCGTCGGCGAGGATCCGGGCGTGGTCGAAGGCGAGCTCGATGGGGGTGAGGTCCCCCGGGAGCCCATCGACCCCGGGGTCGGTGGGCTCCCCGGGGTCGGTGGGCTCGGCGGAACCGGTGCGCCCGTCGACGCCACCCCCGTGGGTGTCGGCGGGCGCACCGGCGGTCTCGGTCCGGCCGGCGGGCCGGAGGTCGAGGGCGGTGACGGGGTGCCAGGCGGCGTGGGCCGCGTCGCTGCCGGCCCGCGGGTCGGGCAGGTCCGGGGCGAAGGCGAGGTAGGCGACGGAGACCACGTGCATCCGCGGGTCGCGGTCGGGTGCGCCGTAGCTGCCGAGCTGTTCGAGGTGGATCCGGCTGAGCGCGGCGGCGGCCTCGACGGTGCCGTGCAGGCCGGTCTCCTCGGCGAACTCACGGGCGGCGGCCTCGTCGAGGCTCTCCTCGCCGGCCCGCAGGAAGCCGCCGGGCAGCGCCCAGCGGCCCAGGTAGGGCGGGAGGGCGCGCTCGACGAGCAGCACGTGCAGGCGGCCCCCGCGCAGGGTGAGGGCGACCACGTCGACCGTGACGGCGACCGGGGTGTAGGCGCGCGGGTCGTAGGAGGCGAGCCATTCCTGCTCGGTGGTGTCCATGGGCGCGCTCCTCTCCTCCGCGGTGCCGGCGGCCGGCCGTCCTTCTCGGATTGAGCACAACGTAGCGACCCTTTGACTCTGCGGCAAATCATTTTCCCGGCCGCTCCCCCTCCCCCGGCTTCTAGGCTGTGACCAGGACCTTCACCCCGAGGAGGCCGTGATGGGAGCAGCCGGCGCGCCGGACTTCGCCGCCGCGCTGGCGGCCGGGCCACTGGTGCTGGACGGCGGGCTGTCCAACCAGCTGGCGGCCGGCGGCTTCGACCTGGCGGACGAGCTGTGGTCGGCGCGGCTGCTGGCGGACGCGCCGGAGGCGCTGTCGGCGGCCCACCGGGCGTACTTCGCGGCCGGCGCGCGGGTCGCGATCACCGCGAGCTACCAGGCGAGCTTCGCCGGGTTCGCGCGGCGCGGGATCGGCCGGGACGGGGCGGCGCGGCTGCTGGCGCGCGGTGTGGAGCTGGCGCGGGAGGCGGCGCGCGGGCTGCCGGGGCCGCGCCGGTGGGTGGCGGCGTCGGTCGGGCCGTACGGGGCGGTGCTGGCGGACGGGTCGGAGTACCGGGGCCGGTACGGGCTGACGGCGGCCGAACTGGAGGCGTTCCACCGGCCGCGGCTGGAGGTGCTGGCGGCGGCGGGCCCGGACGTGCTGGCGCTGGAGACGGTGCCGGACGTCGAGGAGGCGCGGGTGCTGCTGCGGGCGGTGCGCGGGCTGGGGGTGCCGGCCTGGCTGTCGTTCGGCGCGGCGGGTGGGCTGACCCGGGCCGGGCAGCCGCTGGCGGAGGCGTTCGCGCTGGCGGCGGAGGCGGACAAGGTGGTGGCGGTGGGGGTGAACTGCTGCACGCCACGGGACGCGGACCGGGCGGTGGGCCTGGCGGCGCGGGTGTCCGGCAAGCCGGTGGTGGTGTACCCGAACAGCGGCGAGGGCTGGGACGCGGCGGCCGGGGCGTGGTGCGGCGAGCCGACCTTCGCGGCGCGGGGGCGGGTGGCCCGGTGGCTGGCGGACGGGGCGCGGCTGGTGGGCGGCTGCTGCCGGGTCGGGCCGGAGGCGATCCGGGCGGTGGCCGCCGAGGTGGCGGCCCAGGAGGCGGTGGCGGCGGACGCGGCGTCAACCGGGGCCGGCGACGGGGCGGGCTGACGCGGGACCGGGCGCGCGGGCCGTGCGGGCCGTGCGGGCCGTGCGGGGGCGGACGACCGGCCGGCCCGGGCGCGGTTACCGAGGGGGAAGGTGCACGGAACGCCGACGGCCTGGCAGACTCGTGCCGTTACCACTGCGGTCGACAATGCCGACCGCCTGTCAGCGCGGAGGTACCCATGCCCGGCCCGATCCAGTCGCTCTCCCGGGCCGCCGCGATCATGCGCCTGCTGGCCGGCGGCGAGCGCCGCCTCGGCCTGTCGGAGGTCGCGACGGCGCTGGACCTGGCCAAGGGCACCGCGCACGGCATCCTGCGCACCCTCCAGCAGGAGGGGTTCGTGGAGCAGGACCCGGAGAGCGGCAAGTACCAGCTGGGCGCCGAGCTGCTGCGGCTCGGACAGAGCTACCTGGACGTCCACGAGCTGCGGGCCCGGGCCCTGGTGTGGGCGGACGACCTGGCCAGGGCGGCCGGGGAGACCGTCTACCTGGGCGTGCTGCACCAGCGCGGGGTGCTGATCGTGCACCACGTCTTCCGGCCGGACGACACCCGGCAGGTGCTGGAGGTCGGCTCGATGCAGCCGCTGCACTCCACCGCGCTGGGCAAGGTGCTGCTGGCCTACGACCCGGTGGCGCGCGGCGAGCTGGGCGAGGGCCCGTTCGAGTCGTACACCGCGCGGACGCTGACCGAGTCGGCGGACGTGGACGCCGAGGCGGCGCTGACCCGCGAGCGCGGCTGGGCGGACTCGGTGGAGGAGACCTGGGAGGGCGTGGCCTCGATCGGCGCGCTGATCCAGGACCGGCGGCGCAACCCGGTGGGCGCGGTCTGCATCAGCGGCGCGGTCGAGCGGGTCTGCGAGGACGGCTTCGTGAAGCCCTCGCTGGTCGCGTCGGTGCGCAGCGCGGCGCGCGCGATCTCCCGGGACCTGGGCGCCGGGCGGTTCTGAGCGGCGGGCCGCGAGCCCGTCGACACCCCGGTGAAACGTTCACGCTGAGGCGCGGACGGGCGAATTGCCCGTCCGCGCCTTACCGTTTTGTCCGAAATTCCGATGATCCATCCCCTGACACCGGGTAGCGCGTCGAGCCAAGGGTCACAGCTGCGTAACCCGGCCTTGACGAGAGGGCGACCCGGGGAGGAAGCTTCCGCATGACGGTCGACATTGTCGAACGATGGCCGTGCAGATCACTCCCACAAGGCGCTCACCCGCCCAGCGATCGCCCGGCCCCTGCCCCCACCCGCACCTCCGGGCCATATGGACAAGGGAGTCTTTGTGTCCGCGTTCTCCAACGGCGACATCTTCGTCGGCGAAACCCTCGGCACCGCCGCGCTGATACTCCTCGGCGGTGGCGTCTGTGCCGCCGTGACGCTCAAGAAGTCGAAGGCGCTGAACGCCGGCTGGCTGGCGATCACCTTCGGCTGGGGCTTCGCGGTGATGATCGCCGCCTACATGTCGGCCCCGAAGTCCGGTGCCCACCTGAACCCGGCCGTCACCCTGGCCATCGCCGTCGACAGCGGCGAGTGGGGCAAGGTCCCGCTCTACCTGGTCTCCCAGCTGATCGGCGCGATGATCGGCGCCGTCCTGGTCTGGCTCACCTACCTCGGCCAGTTCCAGGCCAACCAGGAGCCCACCCTCGGAATCTTCTCGACCGGCCCCGAGATCCGGAACCCGGTCCAGAACCTGCTCACCGAGATCATCGGCACCTTCGTGCTCGCCCTGGCCATCCTCACCCAGGGCCTGACCAAGGGCCTCGGCCTCTCCGGCACCGGCATCCTGATCGTCGCCTTCACCGTCGTCGGCATCGGCCTGTCCCTCGGCGGCCCGACCGGGTACGCCATCAACCCGGTCCGCGACCTGGGCCCGCGCATCGTCCACTCGCTGCTGCCGATCCCGAACAAGGGCGGCTCGGACTGGTCCTACGCCTGGATCCCGGTGGCCGGCCCGGTCATCGGCGGCCTGCTGGCCGGCAGCCTGTACCACGTCGCGTTCTGACCCACCGGGTTTCCACCCCGCCCGGATCCGGGGACTGACCTGAGAGTCGGGCCCACCCTCCCCCTCACACCTTTTCGAGCCGAGGACCCTCATGACCTCCACTGGCAACTACATCGCCGCGATCGACCAGGGCACCACCTCCAGCCGCTGCATCATCTTCGGCGCCGACGGGCGCATCGTCGCCGTCGACCAGCAGGAGCACCGGCAGATCTTCCCCCAGCCCGGCTACGTCGAGCACGACGCCGCCGAGATCTGGGCCCGGGTGCAGTCGGTCGTCCGCGGTGCGCTGGAGAAGGCCGGCCTGACCAAGGACGACATCCGCGCGATCGGCATCACCAACCAGCGCGAGACCACCGTCCTGTGGGACAGGCACACCGGCGAGCCGGTGCACAACGCGCTGGTGTGGCAGGACACCCGCACCGAGGGCCTCTGCCGCGAGCTGGGCCGCAACGTCGGCCAGGACCGCTTCCGCCGCGAGACCGGCCTGCCGCTGGCCAGCTACTTCGCCGGCCCGAAGATCCGCTGGCTGCTGGACAACGTCGAGGGCCTGCGCGAGCGCGCCGAGGCCGGCGACATCCTCTTCGGCACCATGGACACCTGGGTCATCTGGAACCTCACCGGCGGTGTCGACGGCGGCAAGCACGTCACGGACGTGACCAACGCCAGCCGCACCATGCTGATGAACCTGCACACCCTGCAGTGGGACGAGAAGATCGCCGAGTCGATGGGCGTGCCGATGGCCGTCCTGCCGGAGATCCGCTCCTCCGCCGAGGTGTACGGCGAGGCCGTCGGCGACCTGGCGGGCGTGCCGGTCGCCTCCGCGCTCGGCGACCAGCAGGCCGCGCTGTTCGGCCAGACCTGCTTCGACGAGGGCGAGGCCAAGTCCACCTACGGCACCGGCACCTTCCTGCTGCTCAACACCGGCGAGAAGATCGTCAACTCCTACCACGGCCTGCTGACCACGGTCGGCTACCGGATCGGCGACCAGAAGCCGGTCTACGCCCTGGAGGGCTCGATCGCCGTCACCGGCTCGCTGGTCCAGTGGCTGCGCGACCAGCTCGGCATCATCTCCACCGCCGCCGAGATCGAGACCCTGGCGAACACCGTCGAGGACAACGGCGGCGCCTACTTCGTCCCGGCGTTCTCCGGCCTGTTCGCCCCGTACTGGCGCTCCGACGCCCGCGGTGTGATCGCCGGCCTCACCCGGTACGTCACCAAGGGCCACCTGGCCCGGGCCGTCCTGGAGGCCACCGCCTGGCAGACCCGCGAGGTCGTCGACGCCATGCAGAAGGACTCCGGGGTCGAGCTCACCGCCCTCAAGGTCGACGGTGGCATGACCAGCAACAACCTGCTCATGCAGAACATCGCCGACGTCCTGGACGCCCCGGTCGAGCGCCCGTACGTGGCCGAGACCACCGCCCTGGGCGCCGCCTACGCGGCCGGCCTGGCGGTCGGCTTCTGGAGCGACCTCGACACCCTGCGGGCCAACTGGCACCGCGCCGCCGAGTGGACCCCGCGGATGGACGAGGCCACCCGGGAGCGCGAGTACAAGAAGTGGCTCAAGGCCGTCGAGCGCACCATGGGCTGGGTGGAGGAGGAAGAGACCAACTGATCGCGACGCCGGTCGGGGCACACGCCCCGGCCGGCCCGCGCCCGTTTCACCGGCCCGCCGCACCGGGCCGACCGGCCTCTCCGCAGGGGCCGTACGCACACCGAGAGGAGTAACGGCGCCGCCCGACCCGCGCGCCGTACACACACCATGGCAACCATTCCGACCCTGGGCGCCGAGCTGACCGCCGGCCGCACCGCCTCCCGCGCCGAGACCCGCGAGCTGCTCGGCAAGGCCACCTACGACCTGCTGGTGATCGGGGGCGGAATCCTCGGCACGGCCGTCGCCTGGACCGCGTCCCAGGCCGGCCTGAAGGTCGCCATGGTCGACGCCGGGGACTTCGCCGGCGCCACCTCCAGCGCCTCCTCCAAGCTGGTCCACGGCGGTCTGCGCTACCTGCAGACCGGCGCGGTCAAGCTGGTCGCCGAGAACCACAAGGAGCGCCGCGCGCTCTCCACCGACGTCGCCCCGCACCTGGTCAACCCGCTGACCTTCTTCGTGCCGGTCTACAAGGGCGGCCCGCACAGCGCGCCCAAGCTCGGCGCCGGCGTGTTCCTGTACTCGGCGCTCTCCGCCTTCCGCGACGGCATGGGCCGGGTCTCCACCGCCGCGCACGCCGCCCAGCAGGTGCCCGCGCTGCGCACCGAGGGCCTGCGCTCGGTGGCCGTCTACGGCGACCACCAGATGAACGACTCGCGCGTCGCGGTGATGACCGTGCGCGCCGCCGTGGAGGCCGGCGCGGTCGTGCTCAACCACGCCGAGGTCACCGGCCTGCGCTTCACCGGCGGCCGGGTCACCGGCGCCGAGCTGAAGGACCGCATGGACGGCACCGAGTTCGGCGTCGACGCCCGCCTGGTGCTGAACGCCACCGGCCCGTGGGTGGACCACCTGCGCCGGATGGAGGACGCCGGCGCCGCGCCGTCGATCCGCCTCTCCAAGGGCGCCCACGTGGTGGTCAAGCGCCGCTCCCCGTGGCGCGCCGCGCTGACCATCCCGATCGACAAGTACCGCGTCTCCTTCGCCATCCCGTGGGAGGACCACGTCCTGCTCGGCACCACCGACGAGGAGTACACCGGCGACCCGAAGGACGTCCGGGCCACCGAGGCGGACGTCGACCAGATCCTCGGCGAGGCCGCGCACGCGATCCGCGACGAGCACCTCGACCGCGACCTGATCACCTACACCTTCGCCGGCCTGCGGGTGCTGCCCGGCGGTCCGGGCGACACCGCCGCCGCCAAGCGCGAGACGGTCGTCACCGAGGGCAAGGGCGGCATGCTGTCGGTCGCCGGCGGCAAGTGGACCACCTACCGGCACATCGGCCGCACCGTGCTGGAGAAGCTGGCCCACGTGCCCGGCACCTCGCTCGGCGAGGACATGTCCCCGATCGCCCCGACCGTGCCGCTGCCGGGCGTCGGCGCGCCGAACGCCGTCGCGCACCGCCTGCTGATCGACCGCGAGCCCGGCTCGCGGATGGAGCCGCTGGTGGCGAAGCACCTGGCCGGCCACTACGGCACGCTGTCCTTCGACATCGCGCGGATGATCGACGAGAACCCGGAGCTCGGCCGGCCGATCCACGAGGACGGCCCGGACGTCTGGGCGCAGGTCGCCTACGCGGCCGACCACGAGTGGGCGTACACCGCGGACGACGTGCTGCGCCGCCGCACCACGATGACGGTCCGCGGCCTGGACACCCCGGAGGTCCGCGCCGAGGTCGAGGCCTTCCTCGCGAAGCGTGGAGCCAAGTAGGCACAGCCTCGCGTTCGGACGCGGCGGGCGGGCACCCCGGGCTGGGGGTGCCCGCCCGTCGGCATGCCCGCTGACCTGCGGGAACGACCACGACGTCATCGTTCGCACACAGCGCGTCACGATCAGATCACCATTCTCAGGAAATCTTCAGGCAATGGGTATTTTTGTCTGTTTTGCCATGATCATCTTGTCATGTGATCTTCCATATGCTCCCGCCAACACTGTTGATCGACAGTGGGTCAAGGAGCCACCATGCACGTCTCAAGACGGACCCTGACGGGTCCGCTGGCCCTCACGCTGGCGCTGTCGCTGGCCGCCGGGTCCCCGGTCGCGTTCGCGGCCAAACCCCACCCCAAGCCCTCCCCCGGCAAGGCCCCGACGGCCGCCGCCCTCGACCCCGGCAGCAGCCTGGCCGCCGCCCGGGCCGCCGCGCGCAGGAGCGGCCAGCGGGTCGAGGCGCTCTCCGAGCGCGACGAGACCTCCACCACCTGGGCCAACCCCGACGGCACCCTCACCACCGAGCTGTCGGCCGGCCCGGTGCGCTTCCTGCGCGAGGGCAAGTGGGCCGACGTCGACCTCACCCTCAAGACCGCCGCCGACGGCTCGGTCAGCCCCGCCGCCCACCCCAACGGCCTCAAGCTGGCCGGGGCCGGCGGCAAGCGCCCCCGCTCGCTCGCCGAGTCCCGGGCGGTCCAGGAGGCGCCGGCCGGCGCGGAGGCGGCCCGCACCCTCGTCTCGCTCGGCTCGGGCGACGACCAGCTCGCCCTGGAGTGGCGCGGCGGCCTGCCCAGGCCCGAACTCGACGGCACCCGGGCCACCTACCGGGACGCCATCGGCGACGGCGCCGGCGACCTGGTCGTCGAGGCCACCCGCACCGGCTTCGAGCAGTACGTCACGCTCAAGCAGCGCCCGGCGGCCGGCGGCTACACGTACACCATGCCGCTGCGCGCCAAGGGCATCAAGGCCGAGGCGCAGCCCGACGGCTCGGTGCTGTTCACCGACCGGAAGAACGGCCACAAGCGCGCCGTGCTGCCCGCCCCGGTGATGTGGGACGCCACCACGGCGCCCGGCTCCGGCGAGCACCCCCGGCAGGCCCGGGTGGGCCTCGAGGTGGTCCAGCACGGCGACACCGTCGACCTGGTCTTCACCCCGGACGCCGCCTTCCTCGCCGACCCCGCCACCGCCTACCCGGTGACCGTCGACCCGGCCACCGCCGGCCTCGGCAACGCCTTCGACACCCGGGTCCAGCACGGCGAGACGGTCGACTGGTCGGCCGACACCGAGATCTACTGGGGCAACTCCGGCACCAAGAACGCCGACGGCAGCTCCCGCGAGGCCCGCGCCTTCGTCAACTGGAACACCGCCGGCATCGCCGACGCCCTGGTCTCCAGCGCCACCCTCTCGCTGTACAACTTCCACTCCGGCAACAGCGACTGCCTGCCGTACACCTGGGAGGTCTGGGACACCGGCCTGGCCTCGACCGCCTCGCGGTGGACCGCCCAGCCGGCCTGGAAGGCGAAGAAGGCCACCTCCACCGAGACCAAGGGCCGCGACGCCTGCGGCGGCGACGGCTGGATCAACGCCAACGTCACCGACCTCGTGCAGACCTGGGCCTCGGCCAAGAACAGCACCTCCGGCATGGGCCTGCGCGCCCCGGACGAGACGAACACCAAGTACTGGAAGGAGGTGAACTCCGCCAACGCCGCGAGCAACGTGCCGAAGCTGACGGTCACCTACAACTACCGTCCGCGCACCGGCACCAACCAGCAGGCCGGCCCGCCGTTCCTGCAGGACGGCACCGGCACCTGGCGGGTCGACACCACCACCCCGGTGCTCCGGGACACCTTCGTCGACCCCGACGGCGACAAGGTGACCGGCACCTTCCAGCTGGTCGACGCCATCTCCGGCGCCCAGGTCGGCGCCGTCAACGTCTCCGGCTACGTGGCCAGCGGCACCCCCTCCGAGGTCACCGTCCCGGCCGGCCTGCTCCAGTACGGCCACACCTACCGGTTCCGCTCCTCGCCGTACGACGGGCTGCACTACAACCTGAGCTGGTCCCCCTGGGCCACCTTCAGCGTCAGCCCGCTGCCGGACGTGCCGACCGCGCTGCAGACCGGCGCCCAGCAGACCCTCACCCCGGTGTTCTCCGCCCTGGTCACCAACCCCAACCAGGGCCGGATCCGGACCGAGTTCGCGCTCAAGGGCCGCAACGGCCAGCCGCTGCCGACCGCCATCGCCCCCGTGTGGGCGGAGAGCGGCACCCGCGCCTCGGTCCAGGTGCCGGACGGCGCGCTGGCCGACGGCGGCGACTACACCTGGGCCGTGCGCGCCTGCGCCGCCGTCGGCTGCTCCGACTGGAGCGCCGACCAGCCGCTGGCCGTCCGCGTCCAGGCCCCGCCGGCGCCGCCCGCGCCGACCACCGTGGTGCTCACCGGCGCGGCCCTCGCGGACGCCTCGGCGGCCACCGGCGGCGGCTGCGACACCGGCGCCTGCCCGGCCGCCGACCCGGCCGAGCTGCGGGTCGGCACCACCGCCGACGGCAGCGGCTGGAGCAGCTGGCTCAAGCCCGACCTGTCGGCCGTCCCGGCCGGCTCCCGGGTGGTCGGCGCCAAGCTCGCGCTGACCCGCTCGGACTGCCCGGCGGGCTGCGACGAGGCCGCCGTGGACGTCTTCCAGCTCGGCGCGGCCTGGGCCCCCGGCCAGGGCGGCGCGGCGCTGACCGCGGCCGCCGGCGCCGAGAGCTACGCCTCCGCGGCCAAGCTCTCGGAGACCGACCTGGCCACCCTGGTCGGCTCGTGGATCGAGAAGGGCGAGGCCTACGGCCTGACCCTGCGTCCGCCGGCCGGCTGGAGCGGCGCGGCCCGCTACTCCTCCGCCACCGCCGCCGATCCGGCGCAGCGTCCCCGGCTGACCCTCGACTACCTGGCGCCGACCGCGCCGGGGGCTGCCGAGCTGGTCACCGCCGTCGGCGGCGACGCCGGTCTGACCGTCACCTGGAACGCCCCGGCCGACCACGGCTCGGTCGGCGACGTCGGCTACACCGTGCGGGTCGAGACCTCGGACGGCGCGCCGGTCCAGGAGGTCACCACCGGCGACCTGCGGGCCGCGTTCACCGGCCTGGACAACGCCCGCTCGTACCGCGCGGTGGTCACCGCCCGGAACAGCCACGGCGCGGCCGCCCCGGTCGCCTCGGCCGTGGTCCGGGGCACGCCGACGGCCGGCGGCCCGGACCAGTACCGCGGCTATGTGCAGGAGTACCTGGACGCCCGCAACAAGATCAAGATGAAGGCCGGGTTCACCGCGCCGGACGCCGCCGCCGAGGCCGCGCACGGCACCGTCTTCGTCGACCTGCTGGCCACCCAGGAGGCCTCGCTGGTCGCCAACCGCGAGGCGCTGGCGACCCAGAACCAGCTGTACACGGCCGCGGCGGTCTCGCTGACCGACGTGGTGGTCGACCAGCAGACGGCCGGGCGGGTCGTCGTCCGGGCGACCGTCAAGGACTCGGTGATGATCCGCTCCGGCGGGGTGGACTCGCCGAGCGAGAGCGCGGGCTCCAAGCGCTTCGAGTTCGCCGTCGGCACCGCCGCGGTGCTGGTCTCCGAGGCCGACGACCTCGCGGCCCAGCAGAAGCTGTCCTCCTCCGCGGCGGCCCAGGCCCAGGTCGACGTGGCGGACGCCGCGCAGCCCGACCCGGCGGACGCCCAGAAGGCCGTCCCGCTGGACGCCAACGGCTTCCCGGTCCAGCCGGCGCAGCCGGCCGCCGGCGCCGTCCAGGCCGGCTACAACTACAACGGCACGGCCGACTGGGCCCGCCGCAACGTCAACATCGGCTGGGACTTCCCCCAGGACTGCACGAACTTCGTCTCCAAGGCCCTGTACTACGGTGGCGGCATGCGCACCCGGTACGGTTTCAAGACCTTCGACAGTGCCTGGTGGACCAACGACTACTGGATGTTCGGCTGGCACAAGAACCGCAGCTACACCTGGGCGGGCGCGGCCAACCTGCACCGCCACCTGCTGAACCACCGGTACTCGACCTGGCTGCGCTGGACCTCCGAGGCGCGCCCCGGTGACGTGGTGTTCTTCAAGTGGCGCAACGAGTCGCGGATCAACCACGCCGCGATCGTGGTCAGCTGGGGCACCCGGATGGAGCTGCGCCAGCACGGCCGGCAGGGTGTCACCACCCTGAACGAGGTGCTGTCGTACTACCGGCAGAAGGGCGACCCGATCGAGTGGTTCGTCGTCGTCCGCCCGCTCGGGACCAACTGATGGCGGCGGGGCGGCCGGTGGCGGCCGCGCTGGCGGCCGTGCTCTCGGCCGCCCTGCTGGCCGGCTGTTCGAGCGACGGCGGGGACGCCCGGCTGGAGCACGCGGCCGACTACGCCGGCCACCCGCACCTGGAGGTCACCGGCTACCCGGTGCCCGAGACGCTGGGCCTGGTCCAGCAGGTGGTGTGGCGGCTGGCCGACGGCTCCGCGGAGCGGCTGGTGAAGCTGGCCGCCGCCGAGGGCCCGGCCGACGCCCGGCGGGCGGTGGCCGAGGAGTGGGTCCGCGCCTACGGGCCGGGCGCCGCCGGGAAGGTCACCGCCGAGTTCGGCGACGACCCGGCGAGCCGGCAGACCGTGCGGCTGACCTTCCAGGTCACCGGCCAGGTGAAGGAGCTGACGCTCCGCCCGGACGGCGCCGACGGCGGGGGCGGCTGGCGGGTCCTGCTGGTCTGATCCCGCGGTGACCGGGACGAACGGGCGGGCGCCCCACGAGGGAGCGCCCGCCCGTTCGGCGTTCTCCAGGTGCTAGATCACCAGGCTGAGCGGCATGATCAAGGCGATCGCGACCACCGAGATCACCGTCTCCATCACCGACCAGGACTTCAGCGTCTGGCCGACGCTCATCCCGAAGTACTCCTTCACCAGCCAGAAGCCGGCGTCGTTGACGTGCGACAGGAACAGCGAGCCGGCGCCGATGGCCAGCACCAGCAGGGCCGCGTGGGTGGAGGACATGTCCGCCGCCAGCGGGGCGACGATGCCCGCCGCGGTGATGGTGGCGACCGTCGCCGAGCCGGTGGCGAGCCGGATCAGCACCGCGATCAGCCAGCCGAGCAGCAGCGCCGAGATGTGCCACTTGGACGACCACTCGCTGACCGCGTTGCCGACGCCCACGTCGATCAGGGTCTGCTTGAAGCCGCCGCCCGCGCCGACGATGAAGACGATGCCGGCGATCGGGCCGAGCGACGTGCCGACGGTGTCGGAGATCCGGGCCTTGTCGAAGCCGGCCGCCTTGCCGAGGGTGACCATGCCGAGCAGGGTCGCGGCGAGCAGGGCGATCAGCGGGGAGCCGATGAAGTCGAGGACCCGCTGCGGCATCGCCTTGGGGTCGTCGATCACGACGTCCGCCAGTGCCTTGCCGAGCATCAGGATGACCGGCAGCAGGATGGTCACCAGCACGGCCCCGAAGGACGGGGTGTGCTCGCGCTTGGCGGTCTCCACCGGGGCTGCGGCCTGCGGGACCTCCAGCGGGCCGACCCAGCGCTCGGCGAAGCGGGCGAACAGCGGACCGGCGACGATCAGCGTCGGGACGGCGATCAGCAGGCCGAGCGCCAGGGTGATGCCGAGGTCCGCCTTGAGCGCGTCGACGGCGACCAGCGGGCCCGGGTGCGGGGGCACCAGGCCGTGCAGCACGGAGAGGCCGGCCAGCGCCGGGATGCCGATCCGCATCAGCGGGACGTTGCCGCGGCGGGCCACCAGCAGCACGATCGGGATCAGCAGTACCACGCCGACCTCGAAGAACAGCGGCAGGCCGAGCACGGCGGCGATCAGCGCCATCGCCCAGGGCAGCGCCTTGGGGCCGGAGCGCGAGAGCACGGTGTCCGCGATGATGTTCGCGCCGCCCGAGTCGGCGAGCAGCTTGCCGAGCATCGCGCCCAGGCCGATCAGCAGGCCGACGCCCGCGACGGTGGAGCCGAAGCCGCTGGAGAAGCTGGTGAGCAGTTTGTCGAACGGCGCGCCCGCGACGGCGGCCAGCAGGCCCGAGCCGAGGGTCAGGGCCAGGAACGGGTGCAGCTTGAGCTTGGTGATCAGCAGCACGATGGCGCCGATGCTGAGCAGCACCGCGATCAGCAGCTGGGTGTCGCTGCCGGTGTGCGGGAGGGCCGGTGGGGCGGCCGCGAGCACCGCGAGGGTGGGGGACGGGGTCACGCGAGGTCTCCATTGACGGGCCGCAGCAGGGCGACGGCCTTCTCGACGAGTTCTTCGGGGGTCGGCCCGACGTCCAGGACGGCGCCGCGCTCGTCCGGGCCGAGGGGTTCCAGGGCGGCGTACTGGGAGCCGAGCAGCGCCGGCGGCATGAAGTGGCCGGTGCGGTGGGAGAGCCGGTCCTCGACCAGCTCGGTCCGGCCGCTGAGGTGCAGGAACCAGGCGTCCGGGCAGGCCGCGCGCAGCAGGTCGCGGTAGCCGTGCTTGAGCGCCGAGCAGGTGACCACGCCTCCGGTGCCGGCCTCGGTGCGCTCCGCCAGCCAGGCGCCGATGGCGCGCAGCCAGGGCTGGCGGTCCCGGTCGTCCAGCGGGACGCCGGCCGACATCTTGGCGATGTTGGCCGGCGGGTGGAAGTCGTCCGCCTCCGCGAACGGCAGGCCGAGGCGGTCGGCCAGCAGTCGGGCCAGGGTGGTCTTGCCGACACCGGAGACGCCCATCACCACGATGGTGAGGGGAGCGCGGGAGGTGTCGTGGTTCTCGACGCTGAGAGCCATGGGTGGTGCTCCTTCGTTGCCTGGCCGCCACTATCGCCTCAAAGATATGACGTATTCAAGTAGTGGAAACCAAATCGTCATACTTTTACGCTGTGGCATGCGCGACGGTTCCGACCTCGGGGGCGGCGGCACCGGGCGGACGGCGGACCACTAGGCTGGCGGGATGGAGATCCAGGGGCTGCCCGGCCGGCTGCTCGCGGAGCTGGGGCCGGCCATCGCGTCCGGGGAGCTTCCCGAGGGCACGGTGCTGCGCGCCGAGGAGCTGGAGGAGCGGTTCGGGGTCTCCCGGACGGTGGTCCGCGAGGCGGTCCGGATCCTGGAGGGGATGCACCTGGTGGCCTCCCGCCGCCGGGTCGGCATCACCGTGCAGCCCAAGTCGGGCTGGGACGTCTTCGACCCGATGGTGATCCGCTGGCGGCTGGCCGGCGCCGACCGGCCCGCCCAGCTGCGCTCGCTCGGCTCGCTGCGGCTCGCCGTGGAGCCGGCCGCGGCCGCGCTCGCCGCCCGGCACGCCACCGACGACGAACGGCGCCGGCTCAGCGCGCTGGCGGTCGAGTTGACGATGACCGCGCGCGCCGCCGACCTGGCCGCCTTCCTGCGGCACGACATCGACTTCCACGCCACCGTGCTGCGGGCCTCGCGCAACGAGATGTTCGCGCACCTCGGGGAGACCGTCGGCGCGGTGCTGACCGGCCGGACCGAGTACCATCTGATGCCCCATCAGCCGGAGCCGTACGCGATCCGGCTGCACCGCGAGGTCGCCGAGGCGGTCTGCGCGGGCGAGGCCGAGCGGGCCGAGCAGACGATGCGGACCATCGTCGAGGGCGCGCTGGCCGAGCTGAACGAGCAACTCGGCTGACGGCGCCGGGAATTCGGCGGACTGTTCGACACGGTCCGGGGCGGATCACACGATTTGGTGTCGATTCGGGGGATTCGCGCGCATAGTCCGGGTACGAGGGGGCAGAGTGGAGCGCGGGGGCGTAGACTCGGCGCCCGCCCCGCCCGTGTCCGCAACCCGTCCGCGCCTGGGGGTCGCCCGATGCCAACCGCCCGCCGTCGCCGCCGTCTTCCCGACGAGGTCCGCAGGGCCGTCGTCCGCGCGGTGCTCTGCCTGTCCTTCACCCTGGTGGGCATCGTGGTGGCGACGCTGTCCTCGTACGCCGACAGCTGGTTGATGACACCGGCGCTGATGGCGATGGGGGTGGGGGTGTTCGGCACGATGTGGTGCCTGCTGGAGATCCTGATCTCCCGCCAGGTCGCCGCGCAGCGGATGCGCGCGCCCAACTCCGCCTCGCCGATGGCCGGCAGCCGCGCGCCGGCGGCCCCTCCCCGGCCGCGCCGGCCGCACCAGCAGTACCCGCCCCACCAGCCGCCGCGGCCGCAGCAGCCGTACCCGCCGCGCCCCCGCCCGCCGCAGCCGCCCCACCAGCCGCCGGCCGGGCCGCCGTACCCCGGGGGCCCGGCGCCGCGTCAGGCGGGGCTGACCACCCGGTAGTGGGTGGTGGTCCGGCGGTCCCCGTCGATGACGTGCAGGGCCAGCATCGGCGGGTGGTCGAAGGAGATGCCGCGCCCGCCCTCGCAGGGCAGCGTCACGGTGGAGACCACCCCGGGCGCGACCAGCAGCGGCAGACCCGCGAAGGTGGTCGCCGCCGGGGTGTGCGCGTGGCCGCAGAACAGGGCGGCCACCCGGGGGTGCCGGCGCAGCACCCGCGCCAGCCGTACCGCGCCGAACTGGCGGATCGGGTCGACGTACGGCAGGTGCAGTTCCACCGGCGGGTGGTGGAAGGCCACCAGGGCCGGCAACTGCGTCCGCCCGGAAGCGAGTTCGGCGTCCAGCCAGTCGAGCGTCCCGTCGTCCAGCAGGCCGTCGTCCTGCTTCGGGATCGAGGAGTCGAGCATCAGCACATCGGCGCCCGGCAGTCGGTGCAGCCGGTTGACCGGCTCCTCCCCCGGCGCCTCCCCGAGCAGCACCTCGCGGTAGGGCGAGCGGCGGTCGTGGTTGCCGGGGCAGGTCAGCACCGGGTGACGCGACGACAGCACCTTGGCGACCTGCCGGTACTCCTCGGCCAGGCCGTGGTCGGCGAGGTCGCCGGTGACCAGCACGGCGTCCAGCGGCCCCGGCAGGGCGTCGAGGTACGCCATGACCCGCTCGCTCCGCCGCCGGGCGCGTTCGCCGCCGTCCCCGAGGTGGACCTGGCCGAGGTGGATGTCACTGAGGTGCGCGATCGTCAGCATGCCAATCACGCTAACCACTTCACACCTGCGCGGAAACCTCCGCCGGGCGCTTGAACATCCGGGTGGCGGTGATCTCGCCGTGGATGGCCGGGCCGTCCGGGTCCGGCGCCGCCGGCAGGCCCGGCCGCAGGTGCTCCTCCACCGAGATGTACTTCAGACCGGCCCGCAGGTCGGCGTCGTTGCGCAGCCGGATGACCAGCGGGAACTCGGCGAGCGCGGTGGTGTCGAACAGGCCGGTGGTGTAGATCAGCTGGACGCCCAGGGCGTCGGCCACCGCGCGCTGGAGCTCCAGCAGATAGGTGGCGTTGGCGCGGCCGATCGGGTTGTCGAGGAACAGCGTGCCCGCGTGCCGCAGCTGGGACTGGCCGCGGTCGTTGGCGCGCAGCGCGGCCATCGTGCAGTAGAGCGCGATGGCGGCGGTGAGCAGCTGGCCGCCGGAGAACACGTCGGACATCTGGCCGACGCTCACCCGCTCGGCGCGCAGCACCGCGTCCGGCTTGAGGATCTCGACGGCCACGCCCTTGGGGCCGATCGCGGCGGCGACGCCGCGCAGCAGCAGGGACATGCCGTCGCGGCGAAGGTCGCTGTTCTTGCGGACGGCGGCGCGGGTGGCCTCGTCGATGACCTCGCCGAGCCGCTCGACCAGGGTCGCGTGGTCCGGGTCCTCGAAGCGGATCCGCAGGAACTCCTGGCCGGACCACTCCCCCAGGCCCTCCGGCAGCCGGGAGAGCCGCTGGGCGGCGCGCAGGGTGGTCAGCGAGGACTCCACCAGGCCGCGCAGGCGGTCGACGATCGAGCCGCGGTTGCGCTCCAGCTGGGCGAGTTCGTCGGTGAGCACGCGCAGCCGGGGGGCGAAGGCGGCGGCCCAGCCGGCGGCGTGGTCGGGCAGCGCGGAGGCGGGCAGCTCGCGGATCTGCTGGCGGGCCGGGGTGCGGACGGCCTCGTAGCGGGCCGCGTTGGCGTGCCGGACCAGCGCGTCGGAGGCGTCCCGGACGGCGAGTTCGGCGGAGGACAGCTCGCCGGCGGCGGTGCGCAGGGCGCGGCGGGCCTCGGCGGCGGCGGTGCGGGCGTCGGCGAGCGGGCCGAGGTAGGGCTCGGCCAGGGTCTCGGAGTCGTCCTGGTGCTCGCGCAGGCCGTCGCGGAGCTGGCCGGCGTGCTCGTCGAAGTCGGCGGCGGCGGCCTGGGCGGCGTCGAAGGTGCGCTGCAGGTCGGCGTGCGCGGTGCGGGCGGCGTCGACGGCCTCGCGGCGCTCGGCGAGCCGGCTGGTGGCGCTGCGCAGCAGGGTCTGGGCGTGCTCGGGGTCGGTGGGGACGAGCTCCTCGGGCAGCTCGGTGTGCGCCTCGCCGTCGGCGGGGGCGGAGCGCTCGGCCTCGCCGCGCAGCCGGCCGAGCTGCTCGCTGGCGGCGGCGGAGCGGGCCTCGATGGTGGCGACGAGTTCCTCGGCGCGGGCGGCGGCGGCCTGGCGGGCCGGGCCGTCGGCGCCGTCGGGGCTGTTGAGCAGTTCCTCGGCGCGGGTGCGGACCTTGTTGGTGAGGCGGTCGAGTTCGGCTGCGGCGGCGGCCTCGTCGCCCTCGGCGCGGGCCTGCTCGGCGCGCAGGTCGGCGCCGACGCCGACCTTCTCGTAGAGCTGGGAGGCCGAGCGGTAGGCCTCGCGCAGCTCGGGCAGCGCGGCGGGGGCGGCCTCGGCGGGCTCGTCGGTCTGCTCGGCGGCGGGGATCTCGGCCCGCTCGGCCCGCAGCGCGCGCGCCGTGCGACGGGCGTCGTCGGCGGCACGCTGAACGGCGCGGCGGTCCTCGTCGCAGGTGCGGGCGCGTTCGGCGCAGCCGGCCTGGCGGCGGTCGCACTCGGCGGCGTCCTCGGCGAGCTCGCGCCGGCGGCGGCTCCAGTTGGCGCGCTCGCGCAGCCGGAAGGCGAGGCCGGAGAGGGCGTCGGCGCGGCGGCGGGCGCGCTGGGCGGCCTCGCGGTGCTCCTCGTGGGCGGAGGCGGCGGCGGCGTGGTCGGTCTCGGCCTCGTCGTGGTCGGCGCGCAGGGTGGCGAGGGCGGCGGCGGCCTGCTCGGCGTGCTCGCGGGCGGCCTCGGCGGCGGCGGCGAGTTCGCCGAGGGTGCCGGGCGGGCAGCTGGCGTGCCAGGAGGCGAGGCGGGCGGCCAGCGCGCGGTCGCCGCCGAGGCGGGCGGCGAGTTCGCGGATGTGCTCCTCGCGGGCGGTGGCGCGGGCGCGCAGTTCGCGGCGCTCGTCGTCGGCGGCGGACTCGTCGTGCATGGCCGGGTTCGGCGGCACCAGGAAGAACGCGGGCTCGTCGGTGATCGGGGCGATCAGCGAGGCGGCCGCGCCGACGGCGACGGTGGAGCGGGGCAGCAGGGCGGCGGCACGCAGCGCCTCGCGGGCCCGGTCGAGGGAGGTGGGGTCGGTGACCACCACGCCGTCGACGAGTTCGGGGCGGGCGGCCAGGATCGCCTCGTGGTCGGCCGGGTCGACGGACTGGGCGAGGTAGCGCCAGCCGGGCAGGGCGGGGATGCCGTGCTCGGCGAGGTACTCGACGGTGGCGAGCACGTCCGGGCCGGGCGGCAGCAGGCCGCCGTCGCCGAGCGCGGCGAGGATCCGGGAGTCGTCGGCGGCGGCGGTGCGCAGGTCGAACAGGGTGCGTTCGGCGGTGGCGATGGCCTCGTCGAGCAGTTCGCGCAGGTACTCGGCGTTGCGGTCGAGGACGGCGGGGGTGAGGAAGCCGGCGTCCTCCTCGGCCCCGTCCTGGTACGGGGTGAGCGAGAGCAGATCGGCGAGCCGGGGCTCGGTGGCGAGCAGGGCGGCGGTGCGCTGCTCGGTGGCGAGCGCCTGGGCGGCGGCCTTGCGGGCGTCGGTGGCGCGGGCGGCGGCGAGTTCGGCGCGGCCGGTGGCGGCGGCGGACTCGCGCAGCCGGCCGGCGGCGGACTCGGCGGCGGTGCGGGCCTGGGCGAGCGCGGCGGCGGCGGTCTTCTCGACGTCGGCGGCGTGCAGGGCGGCGCGGGCCGGATCGACGTCGCCGTCGGTGTCGATGAAGCCGGCCTCGACGGCGGCGGCGGTCTCCTGCTCGACCTCGGCGAGCCGCTGGCGCAGGTGCTCGGCCTCGCTGCGGGCCTTCTGGGCGGCGGTGGCGGCCTCGGTGGCGTCGCTCTGCGCCCTGGAGCCGTCGGCCTGGAGTTCGGCGGCGCGCTGCTCCTCGGTGTCGGCGCGGTCCTCGGCTGCCGCGGCGGCGCTCTCCAGGGCGCGGGCCAGGGCGGTGGCGGCGCGGGCCCGGGCGGCGAGCGCGGGGGCGGCGTCCAGCTCGGCCTCGCGGATCGCGGCGGCGACCCGGCCGACCCGGTCGGCGGCGGCGCGGTGGCGCAGCACGGCCTCGGCGGCCTGCCAGGCGGAGTGCAGGGTGCGGGCGTCGCTGAGTTCGCGGCGCAGCGCGGCGGCCTCGGTGGTGGCGGCGGCCAGGGCCAGCGAGGCGTGCCGGTGGGTGAGTTCGGCGGCGATCAGGGTGTGCCGGGTGCGGTCGCCCTCGGCGGCGGTGACGGCGCTCGCGGCGGCGGCGACCTCGACGGCGAGGTCCTCGGCGCGGTCGCGTTCGGCGGCGGCGCGGGAGGCGAGGGCGTGGGCGAGCCGGCGGGTGCGGCGTTCGGCGGTGCGGTGGGCCTCGCGGACGGTCTCGCGGGCGGTGGTGGCCTCGGCGATCCGCTCCAGCAGTTCCAGCGAGCCGGCGGTGAAGTCGCGTTCGGCGGTGAGTTCGGAGCGCAGGCCGAGCTTGGCGGCGAAGCCGTGGACGAGGTCGGCGAGGCCGTCGGTGTCCCGGGTGTCGGTGACGGCGCGCAGCAGCAGGTCGGTGAAGTCCTTGTCCTGCTTGACCGCGAAGAGGCCGGCGGCCTCGCCCTCGTCGGCGTTCATCTCGCGCTGGTAGCGGAAGAGTTCGGGGTCGAGGCCGAGTTCGCCGAGGTGTTCGGTCCAGCGGTCGTGGCCGTCCTCGAAGACCAGGTCGAGGTGCGGGTGGGCCTTGCCGGCCTCGGTGAGGGCGTCGCGGAAGCCCTTCATGGTGCGGCGGCGGCCGCGGGCCTTCTGGTCACCGGCCAGGCTGACCCGCTCGGCGACCGGGAGGGAGTCCAGGGTGAGGCCGGGTCCGGGGCGGAAGGAGTACCAGGTCTCGGCGAACTTGCGCGGGTCGGAGGAGACCTGGCGGCCGCGCCACTCGCTGACCTTGCCGACCACGATCAGCTCGCCGGTGACGGTGTGCTGCCACTCCAGGGCGACGTGGCCGCAGTCGTCGGCGAGCAGGAACTTGCGGAGTACGCCGGAGCTGGCGCCGCCGAGGGTGTTGCGGTGGCCGGGGAGCATCACCGAGAAGATCAGCTTGAGCAGGACGGACTTGCCGCCGCCGTTCTCCAGGAAGAGCACGCCGGCCGGGGCGGGGCGGCGGACCGGGCCGTCGGGCTCCTCGCCGAACAGGCCGATCTGCTGGGGCGCCGGGTCGGCGACGGGCTCGCCGACGCCGCGCAGGTCGAGCACCGTGTCGGCGTAGCGGGCGCCGGCCGGTCCGATCGAGTAGAGGCGGACCCGGTTGAGCTCGTACATGTGCGGCGGTTCTCCAGGAGGCGGGTGGATGGAGGGTGCGTCGGGTGCCGGCGTCGGCGCGGGGGTGCCGGCGGGTTTCGTGCGGCCCGGGGGCTAGAGGGAGTGGAACGGCAGGCCGGCGTCGGCGACCAGGTCGTCCCCGGTGTCGGGGGGCAGCAGGGAGGCGGTGCCGTCGGAGACCGGGACGACGCCGAGGTCGAGCAGTTCGGCCATGGCGGCGGTGCCGGCCAGGTCGCGGACCTGGAGCTGGTAGCGGGCGGTGGTGCGGTAGGTGCCGCCGGCGTCGTCCGAGACCTTCTGCAGGAAGCCGGAGTCGACCAGGAACAGCACGGCCTTGGCGACGATGCCGATGGTGGAGCCGGAGAGCCGGCGGGCGTCCTTGGTGGCGCCGGTGGCGGTGCGCCGGGCCCAGACCCGCCAGGCGGCCTCCAGGCCGGGGGCGTCGCTCTGCGGGTCGGTGTTGTCGCCGTCGGCGGCGGCCTGCTCCTCCAGGCGGCGGCAGGCCTGGCGGACGAAGGAGTCGATGCCGTTGACGGTGATCCGCCCGAGGTAGCCGTCGTCGGCGAGGTCCTCGGGGCGGGGGAAGGCCATCGCGGCGACGGCGAGGTGGGCCAGGCCGTGCAGGAAGCGGTCGGTGGACTCGGAGGCGGCGCGGCGCGAGTAGTCGCCCATCCGGACGGCGAAGACGGAGTCCTCGGCGGCGGCGACGGCCATTCCGGCGCGCGGGGAGACCTCCAGGACCACCAGGCCCATGCCGGTGGCGACGGCGTCGGCGAGACGGGCGAAGGGCGGGTCCTCGCGGTGGCGGCGGACCAGTTCGGCGTACTCGGCGTCGCGGGCGGGGAGCAGCTTGGCCTGGAGGCCGAAGGAGACCAGGCGGGCGGCGTCGGCGACGTCGGCCGGGGTGATCGGCGCGGGGGCGGCCGGTTCGGTCTCGGGCGCCCAGGACGTGTCGTGGTGGGTCGTCACGGGCGGTGCTCCTCGGGGGCGTTGCGGGGGGTGCGGGGTGCGGGTGGGGTCGGCCTGAGCGGGGGTCAGCCGGCGTCCTTGCGGTCGGCGGCCATGCCGACCGCGTCGAGCAGGGCGCTGCCGACGATGAGGTCGGCGCCGCCGAACTCCCGGTCGTGCAGCGGGGTGCCGTCGTCGACGGCGAAGAGCAGCCGCTCCTCGCCCTGCCGGTAGGCGGTGCCGACCGGCGGGCTGGCCGCGTGCACGGCCAGCAGGGCGACCAGGTACGGGAGTTCCGGGTCCTGGGCGCGGGCCTCGGCGAGCAGGCCGGAGAGCCGGCGGGGCGCGTCGGCGGGCAGGTCGAGCAGGTCGAGGGCCGCTTCCAGCTGGGCTTCCGAGAACCGGCTGTCGTCCGGGGTGGCGACGAGGTCCGGGTCGGGCAGCTCGGCGCCGAGGTGCTCGCGCTCGACCGGCGGGGTGAGCAGCAGGTCGACCAGGTCGGCGACGCGGACCGAGACGGGGGTGCGCAGTCCGGTGCCGCGGGCGAAGAAGGCGCCGGTGGGGCGGACGGCCTGCGCTATCGGCAGCCGGAGCACCGGGGCGAGCAGCTGGCCGTAGAGGTCGATGCCGCTGCGGGCGCCGGGGGTGGCGAAGGCCTGCCGGTCCTGCTCGGCGCGGAACAGCGGGCCGGCCTCCAGGAGCCGGGTCTGCAGCTGGGTGTGGCGGCGGATGCAGTCCTTGACGATGTCGACCAGTTCGGCGGCGCGGCGCTTGTGCTCCGGGTCCTCGGCCTCGTCGCGGGCCTTGCGGATGTTGGTGAGGATCGCGTTCTCGTGCCGGTAGCGGTCGGCGATGTGGTCGAGCGCCTCGTCGATGAGGTCCGGGATCGCCTGCATCCAGTCGACGGCGCGGACGTTGCGGCGGGTGGCCTCCAGGGCGCGGCGCAGCGTCTCGGCGTACTGGACGGTCCGGTAGCGGGCCTGCTCGGCGGCGAGCTGGGCGTCGGCCAGGCGGCCGCGCCGGATCAGCACCTCCAGCTTGACCTCGGCGGCGATCTGGGCGGAGGTGACGTCCGTGTCCAGGGCGCCGACCAGGACGTTGACCGCCTCGTCGGTGGTGCGCAGGTAGACGCCGCCGTCGGGGCCCGGGACCTCCTCGATCAGCTTGAAGTCGTAGTCGCGGCGGACGTACTCGCCCTCGGCGTTGAAGGTGCCGTAGACGGCGCGGAAGCCGCGGTCGACGCTGCCGACGTTGATCAGCGACTCCAGCACCCAGCGGCCGACCCGCTGGTGCTCGGCGGTGGAGCGGCCGGGCGCCTGGGCGGCGACCCGGGGCAGCAGCCGGGCGAGCACCGTCTCGCGGTCGGCGCCGGTGTCGAAGTCCATGTTGAGGGTGACCAGGTCGATCGCGGCGAGGCCGACCTCGGCCATCGCGTAGCCGCCGTACTCGCCGGCCAGCATCACCTTGCGGCTGTCCAGGTCGTGCAGCGGGGCGGTGCAGGCCAGCGCCTTGAGCCGGCGGGCCAGGCCCTCGTCGGCGGCGGGGCCCGGCGCGGGCCGCGCGGCGGCGACGGCGGACCCGGCGGGCGGCCGGGGGCCGTGCTCGGTGGGCTGGTCGGCGATGACGGTCACGGGGGACAAGACTAGAGGCAGGGGCCGACATCGACCGAAACGGACCTTTCGGACAGCCGCGCGGACGGCGCCGGGGGCGGGCCCCGGGCCGGCTTCCGAGGGATCGGCGGTGTGTGCCGAACGCGTTCAATTCCAAGGTCTGGAGTCGTGCCGAGCAGGCGGGAGCAGCCCGGCCCGCCTCCTCGACGGGTCCGGCGCCGGCTCTGGATCTTCATGGTCTGCCTGGTGCCGAGCGGACTGACCGCCTTCCCGCTGGAGAGCGAGACCCGCCGGCTCGCCGACCTGGCTGACTCGCCTTCGCCCACCTGGTGATCGCGGCGGCGTTCCGGGGCCGATCAAGGACCCGGTGCGCAACGTCTGGGTGATCCGCTGGGCGGTGCTCGCCTGTGCCGGGATCGTCCCGCTCGCCCTGATCCGCGGGCCGCTGCGGGGGATCCCGCTCTACTGGCGGTTTGTCGACATGTCGTTCGGGGTGGTGGGTGTCGTCCCGCTGCTCATCGTGCTGCGCGCGCTGCGGCCGCTGGTCGAGCGGGCCGAGGCGGCCGGGCACCGTCCGACCGCGACGGCCGTCTGAGCACGGGCCGGGGCGCGACCGGGCCGGGTCGGACCGGGACCGGGGCGGGCCCGGGGCATCCGGACGGACCAGCGGCGCACGGCGCGCCCCGGCGCAGGCCCTACCATCTGGCTCAACAGCTGCTGGAAGGCGGACGGGCGTGGCCGATGCGGTGATCGATCTCAATGCGGACCTCGGCGAGGGGTTCGGGCGCTGGACGCTGACCGACGACGAGGCCCTGCTCTCCGTCGTCACCAGCGCCAACGTCGCCTGCGGCTTCCACGCCGGGGACCCCTCCACCATGCGCCGGGTCTGCGCGCTGGCCGCCGAGCGCGGTGTGCGGATCGGCGCCCAGGTCTCCTACCGGGACCTCGCGGGCTTCGGCCGCCGGGCGATGGACGTGCCGCCCGACGAACTGGCCGACGAGATCGCCTACCAGATCGGCGCCCTGCAGGTCTTCGCCCGCGCCGCCGGCTCCCGGGTCTCCTACGTCAAGCCGCACGGCGCCCTCTACAACCGGGTGGTCGCCGACGCCGAACAGGCGCAGGCGGTGGTCACCGGGATCCAGCGCTCCGGGGCGGCGGTCGGCGAGGGCCCGCTGCCGGTGCTCGGCCTGCCGGGCTCCCGGCTCCTGGCGGTCGCCGAGAGCGCCGGACTGCCGGTGGTCACCGAGGCGTTCGCCGACCGCGCCTACACCTGGGCCGGCACCCTCGTCCCGCGCCGGGAGCCGGACGCCGTGATCCACGACCCCGAGAAGGTCATCACCCGCGCCGTCGGCATCGCCCGCGACGGCTCGGTGGAGGCCGTCGGCGGCGAGCCGATCGCCGTCGAGGCGCGCTCGCTCTGCGTCCACGGCGACACCCCCGGCGCCGCCCAGCTCGCCTGGCGGATCCGCGGCGCGCTCGCCTCGGCGGGCGTCCGGGTGGAGGCGTTCACATGACCGGAAGCGGCCCGGCGGCCGTCCACCCGGTCGGCGAGCACGCGCTGCTGGTGGAGCTCGCGGACCCGGCCGAGGTCACCGCGCTCTACGGCTGGCTGCGCGAACGCCAGGCGGCCGGCGAACTGCCGGCGGTCGAGGAGATCGTGCCCGCCGCCGGGACCGTCCTGCTGGACGGCGTGGCGGACGTCGCCGCGCTGACCCGGGAGCTGCGGGCGGCCCGGCCCGACCCGGCCGCCGCCGTCCGCGGCCCGCTCGTCGAGGTGCCCACCGTCTACGACGGCGCCGACCTCCCCGAGGTCGCCCGCCTCTGGGGCGTCTCCCCCGAGGCGGCCGTCCGGATCCACACGGAACCCGAGTACGTCGTGGCGTTCTGCGGCTTCGCCCCCGGCTTCGGCTACCTCACCGGGCTGCCCGCGCGGTACGAGGTGCCGCGCCGCGCCACCCCGCGCAGCAGCGTCCCGGCGGGCTCGGTCGCCCTGGCCGGCCCCTACACCGGCGTCTACCCCCACCCCTCCCCCGGCGGCTGGCAACTCCTCGGCCGCACCGGCCTCCCCCTCTGGGACGCCACCCGCACCCCGCCCGCCCTGCTCGCCCCGGGCACCCGCGTCCGCTTCACCCCGGCCCGCGAGACCACCGCATGACACACCCGCCGGCGCACCGAGCGCACACGAGGAGGCGGCACGGGGCCGGCCCGTCCCACAGCCAAGAAGCCCGACGGGACACCGCACCCCCGGCACCCCCCACGCGGGACAGCCGGGCAATGGACCCCGGCTCCGCAGCGGCGCACTGGGGAGGTGTCGGCGGGCCTCGTGTCCGCGGGCCTCGCCACGGCCGCCGGCGTCGCCGCGCTGCCGAGTGGGGCGGGAGGCAGGACGCAGCCGACGGGCGCGGTGGAAGCCTGTCGGCCCGCCCGGGTGCGAGACCTCCCAGGAGAATCGCGGCGGCAGGCCCGACCGTCGTGCCGCGGGCGGGGACACCGGACCAGCCGGCCCGAAGCAGCAACCACGTACGACGGGATCGCGCTGCCCGCCCTGCGCCCGCCGGTAGCCGAAGGGGTGACATGACGACCGCGATGACCGTGACGCAATCGGGCCTCCTGCGCACAGCCGCCGAAGCCGCACTGAGCGAAACCACGGCGCGCGCCCTGCGCCCGCCGCTGACCGGAGGGGCGGCATGACGGACGCGATGGTCGTGGTGCGATCGGGACCCCTGAGCACCGTGCAGGACCTGGGGCGGCGCGGGGTCGCGCATCTCGGGGTGCCGCGGGCCGGGGCGCTGGACGGGCCGGCGCTGCGGGCGGGCAACCGGCTGGTGGGCAATGAGCCCGGGGCGGCGGCCGTGGAGACGACGGTGGGCGGGATCGCGGTGCGGGCGCTGCGGCCGCTGGTGGTCGCGGTGACCGGTGCGCCGTCGCCGGTGCGGGTGGACGGCCGGCCCGCCGCGTGGGGTGCGCCGGTACTGGTGCCCGCCGGGGCGGTGCTGGACGTCGGCCCCGCGACCGCCGGGGTGCGCGCGTACCTGGCGGTGGCCGGCGGGGTAGCCGTTCCGCCGGTGCTCGGCAGCCGCTCGGCCGACCTGCTCTCCGGGCTCGGCCCGGCCCCGCTGGCCGACGGCGACCGCCTGCCGGTCGGCCCGCGACCGCCGCTCGGCCCCTCGCCGGAGCTGGTGCCGCTGCCCGCTCCCCCGGCCGAACTGGTCCTGCGACTGCGGCTCGGCCCGCGTGCCGACTGGTTCACCCCGGACGCCGCGGCCCGGCTCGCCCGCGCGCCCTACCGGGTCGCCGCCGCCAGCAACCGGATCGCGCTGCGCACCGAGGGTCCGCCGCTCGACCGCGCCCGGGAGGACGAACTGCCCAGCGAGGGCATGGTGCTGGGGGCCGTGCAGGTCCCGCCGGACGGCCTGCCGGTGGTCTTCCTCGCCGACCATCCGACCACCGGCGGCTACCCGGTGGTCGGTGTCGTACCGCCCGCCGACCTCGCCGCCGCGGCCCAGGCCCGCCCGGGCACCCCGGTGCGCTTCACCGTCCTTCCCCGGCCCCGAGGACGCTGACCGCCCCGGCTACCGCCCCAACAGGGCCGAGGCGATGGCCCGTTGGCGGTCGTCGACGGCCCGCGCGCCGTCCTCGACCTCCCACAGGACGTTCTGCAGCACCCGGGCGAGGGTCCAGCGGACGGCGCGGTCGCGGTCCAGGCCGAGGCGGTCGGTCATCAGGTCGAAGCGCCGGCGCAGGGCGCGCGGGAGGTCGCCGGTGGCGGTGAGGTCCGACCAGCGGTTCCGCAGGGCCGGGAGGAGTTCGAACCCGGGGTCGCCGGCCAGGGGCTTGGGGTCGATGGCGAGCCAGGGGGCACGGGCGTCGGGGCCGGAGGGGGCGAGCACATTGCCGTAGTGCAGGTCCCAGTGGAGCAGCCGGTCGCCCGGTTCGGGCCGGACCTCGCGCAGGGCGGCCGCGAGGTCGGCGAGCAGCCGGCGGTCGCCCTCCTCCGCCAGCTCGCCGTACGCCCGCGGGACGTCCGCGAGCATGGCGTCCGCGATCTCCGCCAAGGTCCGCACACCGGAAGGCGCGTGACGACACGTCAATTCGGCGAGCAGTCCGGCGAGGACGCCGGTGGCGGCCAGGTCGTCCGGGACGGCGAGCAGCGAGCGCCCGGGGTCGAGGCGTTCCAGCAGCATCGAACCGGTGGCCGGGTCGTGGTCGAGCAGCCGGACGGCGCCCCGGCCCTCCCAGGCGCGCAGGGCGAGCGGTTCACCGGCCGTCTCCTCGTCCACGGGCTGGAGCTTGAGCACGGCGCCCGTGCCGTCGGCCCGCCGGACGGGCAGCACCAGGCCGACCACGCCGTGCGCGGGCGCGCCGTCCACCCGAAGCTCCCAGCGCTCCAGCAAATCGGCGGCGAGAGCGGGCAGTTGTTCGGCCCAGGCCCGCCCGTCCCCCGCCCCGAGGAAGTGGACGAGGGAGGCGGCCAGCGCCTCGGGGACCTGGATCGGCACGGCGGACACGGGACGACCCTATGCCAGCGCGGCGGCGACGGCCTTCGCGAAGCCCTCCGGATTGTCGATCATGATGTTGTGCCCGCAGTCCGGCACCGCCTCCAGCACCACACCCGCCTCGCGCAGCCGCTCCGCCCCGGGCAGCTCGCCGTCGGCCGCGGGGAAGAGGAAGGTGCGCGGCAGGTCCAGGCCGTGCAGCTGCTCGCGCAGGGCCGGCACGGTCGCCCGGCAGCGGTGGACGGCGCTGCGGTGCAGCGCCTCGGGGCCGGCGAGCCGCATGGTGGCCCACCAGAACGGGCCCGCCCACCGCTCCACCCGCGCCAGGCCGCCGGCCAGGAACTCCTCCTCGGTGAAACCGGCGATGCCGCTGCTGCCCGGGCCCGGGCCCGGGGCGACCGGGTCGAGGACGGCGTCGACCAGCACCAGCTTGGCGACCAGCCCGGGGTGCCGGTGGGCCAGTACGACCGCGACCGCGCCGCCCAGGCTGTGGCCGATCACCTCCACCCGCTCCGCGCCCGCCGCGCGGACGGCCGCGGCGACGGCGTCGGCGTGCGCCTCCAGCGTGTAGGGGAAGTCGGCGGGCCGGTCGCTGATGCCGAAGCCGAGCAGGTCGAGCAGGAGCGAGCGGTGGCCGGTGAGCAGCGGGTGGGCGGCGGCCGCGGCGTAGTAGACGGGCGAGCTGGCGCCGAGGCCGTGCAGATAGAGGCGGACGGGCTCCCGGCCGGGGATCTCCACCCAGCGGATCAGGTCGCCGTTCGGGGTGACGGTGGCATCGCGCACGGTCGTGCTCCTCCTGCGGTCGTCGGGGCGGCGTCGGGGTCTGCTCCCGGGGCGCCGGAGAGACCATACCTCGATGCCGAGGTATAACAACACCGAGATATCGACGCCCGGATCTGAGAGAGTGGCCCCCATGCTGAAGCTCGCGATCCTCGGGTTCCTCCACGACCGGCCCCTGCACGGCTACGAACTGCGGCGCCACCTCGCCGCGCTCACCGGCCACGTGCGGCCGATCAGCGACGGCACGCTCTACCCGGCGATCAAGCGACTGGAGGCCGAGGGCCTGCTGGTGCGCGCCACCGAACCCGGCGCGGCGGCCGCCCCCCGGCACACCCTGCGGCTCACCGACGCCGGCCGGGCCGCCCTGCTGGACCGGCTGCGCAGCCCGGACGAGCTGGACGTCAGCAACGAGAACCGCTGGTTCACCCTGCTCGCCTTCCTGCGCCACCTCGACGGCGAGCCGGCCGCGCAGGCCGCCGTGCTCCGCCGCCGCCTCGCCTTCCTGAACGAGCCGGCCAGCTTCTTCTACGACGGCGACCGGCCGGTGGGCGCCGAGGAGGTCGCCGATCCGTTCCGCCGCGGGATGCTGCTGATCGCCCGCGCCACCACCACCGCCGAGCTGGACTGGCTGCACGCCACCCTCGCGGAGCTCGACGCCGCGGCCTGAGCGCACGGCTTGAACGTGCGGCCAGTACGCGCGGCCTGAACGCACGACCCCACCGCGCGCGGAAGACGCCGCGGCCCGCGCCGGCCCCCTGCGGAGGGGTCGGCGCGGGCCGCGGCGTTCGGTCCGGGCAGCGCGGGCGGACCGGTCAGTGCTGGTGGTAGGCGTGCACCACGGCGTGGCCGCGGCCCTTGCCGATCATCCACTTGTTGACCGGGACGGTCAGCACGAAGGCCAGGGCCAGCGAGCCGGCCAGCGCCACCCAGAACAGGATGTCGGCGAGGCCCGCGCCCATCGCGCCCGGCACGGTCATCATCACGGTGTTGTCGATGATCTCCATGACGATGATCGAGACGGTGTCGGCGGCCAGCGCGACCTTGACGGCGGTGCGGACGTCCAGGCCGGCCTTGAGCACGCCGCGCATGGTCAGCGCGTAGCCGAAGACGAAGGCCAGCAGGACCGAGAGCACCACGGTGGCACCATTGCTCAGCCCGAAGGCGGTGCCGAGCACCATGCCGAGGATCTCGCCGATGGCGCAGCCGGTGAGGCAGTGCAGGGTCGCCTGCGCCGCGGCCGCCCAGGTCACGGGGCCGCCGCCGTGGCCGTGGTGCGCGTGCTGCTGCTCGTGGGGGCCGGCGTGGCCGGCGCGCTGCTCGTGGGAGTGGTGCTCGTGGTGGCCGTGGTGCTCATGACCGGCGTGCTGCTGGTGGTCGTGCTGGGCGGGGTGTGCCATCTCGTCCTCCACGTGCTCGTTCCCTCACCGTGCTGCCCGGTTCGTCAGTGACGACTCTATACCCCCCTGGGGTATCCGCCAAGCCTCTTTTCCCCCGCCCTCTTCCCACCCCGCGCCCGCCGTGCTCGGATGGTTCGCATGGCTGACGAACGAGGCACCGACCACCGCGACGGCTACCGGGGCACCGGGCCCGGCGCGATCACCCCCGACGGCTGCGCGGTCGACATGTACGCCCGGCTGCCGGTCAACGACGAGCCCGAGGTGATCGCGGGCGCCGTCCCGCCCGGCGCGAGCCTGCTCGAACTCGGCTGCGGCGTGGGCCGGATGACCCACCCCCTGCTGGACCTGGGCTTCCGGGTGACGGCGGTGGACGAGTCCGCCGAGATGCTGGCGAGGGTCCGCGGGGCGCGCACCGTGCGCAGCCCGATCGAGCACCTCGACCTCGGCGAGCGCTTCGACGTCGTCCTGCTCGCCTCCTTCCTGGTGCACGCCGGCAGCCTGGAGGTCCGCCGGGGCCTGCTGGACGCCTGCCGCCGGCACGTCGCCCCGGACGGCTGCGTGCTGATCCAGCGCGAGGGCGAGAACTGGCAGACGAACGTGCCGCGCGAGCGCCCGCTGGGCAAGGACGGGCTGGTCCGGGTGGCGTCGGCCACACCGGTGGCCGAGGGCGTCAACCGGGTGCACGTCGAGTACGAGTTCCCGGACGCCCGGTGGACCCAGACCTTCCTGTCCCGCCCGATGAGCCCGGCGGAGTTCGAACAGGCCCTCGCCGAGGCCGGGCTGGCCGTCGACTCCTATCTGACCGAGGACGGGATCTGGGTGCGGGCCCGGCCGGTGGCCGTCTGACCGGCGCGGGAGCGGCGGCCGCGGGCACGGCCGCCGAGGGTGGGGGCGGGCGACAGGTCGTCACCTGAACGGCGTAGCATCAGGCGGACGCCGGGCCCGCGCGCGGCCCGAGCGCCGGGCGGGACCGGTGGTTCGCCTGCCATCGGGCCGCGCCGCTGGACCGCGCCGGCCGGTTCGCAGGGCCGCTCCCGCACCGACCAACAAGGAACGCTTCATGCGCATCGAGCGACGGATACCCCGGGCGGGTGTCCGGTGATCGAATGGTTCCACGGGGCCGTCCTCGGCCTGATCCAGGGGCTCACCGAGTTCCTGCCGATCTCCTCCAGCGCCCACCTCCGGGTCATCCCCGCCCTGCTGGGCTGGAAGGACCCGGGCGCGGCGTTCACCGCGGTGACCCAGCTCGGTACCGAGACCGCGGTGCTGATCTACTTCCGCCGCGACATCGCCTCGATCGTGAAGACCTGGACGCTCTCGCTGTTCCGGCCCGCGCTCCGCTCGCACCAGGACGCCCGGATGGGCTGGTTCGTGATCATGGGCACCCTGCCGATCGGCATCCTGGGCAAGCTGTTCCAGGACACCATCGAGCAGGACCTGCGCGACCTGCGGATCATCGGCACCACGCTGATCCTGTTCGGCGTGATCCTGGCGGTCGCCGACCGCACCCGGGCGGTCCGCTACGCCAAGCCGATCACCGAGCTGACCCTGCCGCACGCGGCCGGCTACGGCATGGCCCAGGCGCTCGCGCTCATCCCGGGCGTGTCGCGCTCCGGCGGCACCATCAGCGCGGGCCTGCTGCTCGGATACAGCCGCGAGGCGGCGGCCCGGTACTCGTTCCTGCTGGCCATCCCGGCGGTGCTGGCCTCCGGCGTGCTGGAGCTGTTCAAGATCGGCGAGGGGCCGGCGCCGGCCTGGGGACCGACCCTCCTGGCGACCGGGATCGCCTTCGTGGTCGGGTACGCGGCGATCTCCTGGTTCCTGAAGTACATCTCGAACAACAGCTTCATGCCGTTCGTGATCTACCGGATCGCGCTCGGCATTCTGATCATCGTCCTGGTCTCCGTCGGCACCCTGGACCCGGACGCCGGCGTGGTCGCCAAGTAGCGGCGAACGAGAACGGCGTTCCACCGGGAGCGGCGAACGACGGAGCGGGCCGGTCCACCCCCGGGGGCGCTGCGAGGAGATCCGCCCGGCCACGTCGACGGCGCGCTCGCCGGCCGCGACCGCCGCGTCGAGGTTGCCCGCCTCGGCCTCGGCCATCGCGG
>NZ_JBEOSF010000064.1:0-30887 GCF_040302725.1 Kitasatospora sp. NPDC097605
GTCCGTGCGGACGCGTCCGCACGGACCCCTCTGCCGTTGCCGTCGTGCCGCGCGCCGCGCGGACCGCCGAGGGGACGCCGCCGTGACCGACCTGGACCTCACACCCGGCCTGAGCCCGGGCCACCTCGGCGCGCCGGCGACCGAACCGGAGGGGCGCCCGCCGGGCGCGCCCGCCCCGCGCCCCGATGCGCCGGATCCACGCCGGCGGCGCAACGGACTGGCCTGCCTGTTGACCGCGCTGTCGCTGGTCGCGGTGTTCGGCGGGATCGGGCTGGCCGGGTTCAGCTGGCTCCAGGGGCAGCGCAAGCCGCCGGCCGCCGCCGACTACGCGGGGGAGGGGGCCGGCTCGGTGCAGGTCTCGGTGCCGGAGGGCGCCGGGCTCAGCCAGATCGCCTCCGCGCTGGTGCGCAACGGCGTGGTGGCCAGCTCGCTCGCGTTCACCCGGGCCGCCAAGGGCAGCGCGGCGGCGGCCGGGCGGATCCAGCCCGGCACCTACACGCTGCGGCAGAAGATGTCGGCGGCCGCGGCGCTCGCCGTGCTGATCGACCCGGCCAACGCCAACGGCCTGACCATCCCCGAGGGCTGGCGCGGCAACCAGATCTACGCGGCGATCGACAAGAAGCTCCAGCTGCCCCAGGGCACCACCGAGAAGACGGCCCAGGAGCAGGCCGCCGAGCTGGGCCTGCCGGAGACCGCGGGCGGCAACCTGGAGGGCTACCTGTTCCCCGCGACGTACGCCGTCACCGACGAGACCACCGCCGTCGACCTGCTGAAGCAGATGGTCGAGCGGGCCGGCAAGGAGTTCCTCCGGGACGACGCGGAGGTCGTCGCGACCAACTTCGGGCAGACCCTGTACGGGCTGGTGACCATCGCCAGCATGGTGCAGGGGGAGGCCGACAACGTCGAGGACATGGGCAAGGTGGCGCGGGTGATCTACAACCGGCTGGCCAAGAACATGCCGCTCCAGCTGGACTCCACCATCAACTACGCGCTCGGGCGCTCCACGCTCAACACCAGCGTCACCGACACCCGGCTCGACTCCCCGTACAACACCTACAAGCACGCGGGGCTGCCGCCGTCGCCGATCTCCAACCCGGGGCGGCAGGCGATCATGGCGGCGGTGGACCCGGCGGCGGGGGACTGGCTCTACTTCGTGACGGTGAAGCCCGGGGACACCCGGTTCACCGACAGCTTCGACGTGCAGCAGAAGAACGTCGCGGAGTTCAACGCCAACCGGGCGGCGGCGAGCGCCTCGGCGTCGGCCGGCGCCTCGGCCTCCGCGTCCGCCACGGTTCCGGCCTCGCCGGGGGCTCCGTAGCGGGCCGGGCGGCGGACCGGCCGGGTGGCCGACTGCGGTACGGTAGCGTCTCCGTCCAGGTGTTGCGCTAGCACGCCGGTTCGACAAGCAGCCGGGACGCCGTCCCGGGCGACCGGGCCGATCCTCCGGTCGTCTCCGTCGGTATAAGGGGATCAATGACCGATGTGGGTCGGGGCTACGGCCCCCAGGGCTCCGAGCCGTGGCAGCCGGGAGACCCCGGGTACGGCGGTCAGCAGCCGGTCCCCGGCCACCCGGACGGGCAGTGGCAGCAGAATCCCCAGCAGCAGTACGGCGGTCAGCAGGGTTACCCGCAGCAGCAGATGCCCCAGCAGGGGATGGGCCAGCAGGGCATGGGCGGCCAGCAGGGTTTCCCGCAGGGCGGGCAGGGTCAGCAGCAGTACGGCGGCCAGCAGCAGGGCTACCCCCAGCAGCAGATGCCCCAGCAGGGGTATCCGCAGCAGCAGCCGGGCTATCCGCAGCAGGGCGCCGGCGGCCAGCAGGGTTACCCGCAGCAGCATCCCCAGCAGCAGATGCCCCAGCAGGGCATGGACCCGCACGGCATGGGCGGTCAGCAGCAGTACGGCGGTCAGCAGCAGGGTTACCCCCAGCAGCAGATGCCCCAGCAGGGCGTCCCGCAGCAGCCCGCCCCGGCGCGGCAGGAGCGGCCGGCGGCCGCCGAGCAGCCCTCCGGACCCGGGCCGGACGGCATCGACTGGGAGGCGGAGGCCGCCGCGCTGGAGGCCGGCGCCGACCCGGCCGCGGCCGCCGGCGGCGGTGAGCACGCCGAGGACGACTGGGACGGTCACGAGGGCGAGTACGCCGAGGACGAGTACCACGAGGACGGCGCGGAGGACGACGGCCACGGCGGCTTCCTCGGCGAGGAGGACGACTCCCGCGAGGCGAAGAAGAAGCGCAAGGAGAAGGGCAAGAAGTCGGGCCGGCGCAACGGCGGCGCCTGCCTGGTGGTCGCCCTGGTGCTGCTCGGCGCGATGGGCGGCGCCGGCTGGTTCGGCTACGGCTTCTACAAGGACCACTTCGGTCCGCCGCCGGACTTCCCCGGCCCGGGCAGCGGCACGGTCAACGTCGAGATCAAGCCGGGCGCGGCGGGCAGCCAGATGGGCGCGGCCCTGAAGCAGGCCGGCGTGGTCAAGAGCATCGACGCCTTCAACGCGGCCTGCGACAAGAACGTGAAGTGCTCCACCATCCAGCCGGGCGCCTACAGCATGCCCAAGGAGATGTCGGCCGAGGGGGCCGTGCAGTTCCTGGTGGAGGCCAACGGCGGCGAGAATCTGATCATCCGGGAGGGCCTGACCTCCGCCGCCACCTACGTCAAGATCGACGAGAAGCTGGGGCTGGCCAAGGGCACCACCGCGAACGTCGCCAAGGAGCAGGTCAACAGCCTCGGCCTGCCCGCGTACGCCAACGGCAACATCGAGGGCTTCCTCTGGCCGGCCCGCTACTCGATCACCCCGGGCATGAAGCCCGAGGACCTGCTCAAGCAGATGGTCAAGAACGCCGTGGACCGCTACGCGGGCCTGGACGCGGAGGCGTCGAAGATCGGCCTCAAGTCCGGCTACGAGGTGGTCATCGAGGCGAGCATCCTGCAGGCCGAGGGCAACAACAAGGACGATTTCGCCAAGATGGCGAAGACCATCCAGAACCGGCTGGCCGACAAGGGCAAGGTCAACGGCAAGCTCGGCATGGACACCACGCTGCAGTACTCGCTGGGCCGCAAGAACCTCGACCGGAAGGACATCAACGACGGCTCCAACAAGTACAACACCTACATCAACCCGGGTCTGCCGCCGACACCGATCTCCAACCCCGGTGACGACGCGCTCAAGGCGACGCTGAACCCGGCGGACGGCAAGTGGCTGTACTTCATCGCGATGTCGCCGACCCTGACCCTGTTCGCGGAGACGGACACGGAGCACGCGAAGAACACCGAGGAGTACTGCAAGTCGATCGGCTCGAAGTTCGACCCGGTCGCCGTCCACTGCACCACCAAGGGCTGACCGGCCGCCGGGCGGCCGCACAGAGAGAGACAGCAGCGTGACCAGCAAGCACCGGGCGGCCGTCCTCGGCTCGCCGATCGCCCACTCGCTGTCGCCCGCCCTGCACCGGGCCGCCTTCGCGGCGCTCGGTCTGGAGGGCTGGCGCTACGACCGCTTCGAGGTCGACGAGGCCGGGCTGCCCGGCTTCCTCGCCGGCCTGGACGAGGCCGAGTGGGCGGGCTGCTCGCTCACCATGCCGCTCAAGCGGGCGGTCATCCCGCTGCTCGACGAGGTGAGCACGACCGCCCGCTCGGTCGAGGCGGTGAACACCCTGGTCCTCACCGCCGACGGGCGCCGGGTCGGGCACAACACCGACGTGCCCGGGCTGGTCAACGCGCTGCGCGAGCGGGGCGTCACCGAGGTGCCGGCCGCCGCGGTGCTCGGTGCCGGGGCCACCGCCTCCTCGGCGCTGGCCGCGCTGGCCCGGCTCGGGGCCCGCGAGGTCACCGTCTACGTCCGCAGCCCCGAGCGGGCCCGCGAGATGACGGAGCTCGGGGAGCGGCTGGGCGTGGCCGTGCGGACCGCGGACTGGGCGAACGGCGCCGAGGCGCTGAGCCACCCGCTCACCGTGGCCACCACCCCGGCCGGGGCGACCGACGGCTTCGCCGGCGACCTCACCGCCGACCCGGGCGCGCTCTTCGACGTGCTGTACCACCCGTGGCCGACCAAGCTGGCCGGGGCGTGCGCCGAGCGCGGGGCGACCGTGCTGGGCGGGCTCGACCTGCTGGTGCACCAGGCGGTGCTGCAGAACGAGCTGTTCACCGGGCGGACCCCCGGGCCGCTCGCGGCGATCCGCGCCGCCGGCGAGGCCGCGCTGGCGGCCGGCTGAGGTCGCCCGGAGCGTGCCCCGGACCTCCGCCGGCCGGCCATGGCCGTCCGCCGGTCGGCCGAATGCTGTCCGGTGACCGGACTCCGCGGCCGGCCGACCGGTCCGGCATGAAAGGATTCGGGGAGAAGGCACGTCCGGACGGGCGGCGGCAGCGCCGCACCGGTCCGCTGATGAAGGAGCTCCGTTGGGTACGTTGCGCTGGCTGACGGCGGGGGAGTCGCACGGCCCCGCACTCGTCGCGACGCTGGAGGGCCTGCCCGCCGGTGTACCGGTCACCACCGCCATGGTGGCCGACGCGCTGGCGCGCCGCCGGCTCGGCTATGGTCGCGGCGCACGGATGAAGTTCGAGCAGGACGAGGTGACCTTCCTCGGCGGCGTCCGGCACGGCCTCAGCATGGGCAGCCCGGTCGCCGTCATGGTGGGCAACACCGAGTGGCCGAAGTGGGAGCAGGTCATGTCGGCCGACCCGGTCGACCCGGAGGTGCTCGCCGGTCTCGCCCGCAACGAGGCGCTGACCCGCCCGCGTCCCGGCCACGCCGACCTGGCCGGCATGCAGAAGTACTCGATCGACGAGGCCCGCCCGATCCTGGAGCGCGCCAGCGCCCGGGAGACCGCCGCCCGCGTCGCGCTCGGTGCCGTCGCCCGCTCCTACCTCAAGGAGACCTGCGGCATCGAGATCGTCAGCCACGTGGTCGAGCTGGCCGCCGCCAAGGCCCCGGCCGGGGTGCTGCCGCTGCCCTCCGACGAGGCGAAGCTGGACGCCGACCCGGTGCGCTGCCTGGACGCCGACGCCTCGAAGGCGATGGTCGCCGAGATCGACCAGGCCCACAAGGACGGCGACACCCTCGGCGGCGTCGTCGAGGTGCTCGCCTACGGCGTCCCGGTCGGCCTCGGCTCGCACGTCCACTGGGACCGCCGGCTGGACGCCCGCCTCGCCGCCGCGCTGATGGGCATCCAGGCGATCAAGGGCGTCGAGGTCGGCGACGGCTTCGAGCTGGCCCGCGTCCCCGGCTCGCAGGCGCACGACGAGATCGTGCCGACCCCCGAGGGCGCCAAGCGCGTCTCCGGCCGCTCCGGCGGCACCGAGGGCGGCCTGTCCACCGGCGAGCTGCTGCGGGTGCGCGCCGCGATGAAGCCGATCGCGACCGTCCCGCGCGCGCTGCGCACCGTGGACGTGCGCACCGGCGAGCCGGCCAAGGCCCACCACCAGCGCTCCGACGTCTGCGCGGTGCCGGCGGCCGGCATCGTCGCCGAGGCGATGGTCGCCCTGGTGCTCGCCGACGCGGTCAACGAGAAGTTCGGTGGCGACCACGTGTCGGAGACCCGGCGCAACGTGCGGAACTACCTCGACCACCTGATCGTCCGATGACGACACCGGTCGTCGTGCTGGTCGGCCCGCCCGGCAGTGGCAAGTCCACCGTCGGGCGGGTCCTCGCCGAGCGCCTCGGCGTCGGGTTCCGCGACACCGACGCGGACATCGAGGAGCAGGCCGGCAAGCCGATCCCGGACATCTTCGTCGACGAGGGCGAGCCGCACTTCCGCGCCCTGGAGACGGCCGCCGTACGCGCCGCCGCCGAGAACCACGGCGGTGTGCTCGCGCTCGGCGGCGGCGCGGTGATGGCCGAGCCCACCCGCGCGCTGCTGCGCGGCCTGCCGGTGGTGTTCCTGGAGGTGCCGCTCGCCGACGCGGTCAAGCGGGTCGGCCTGGACGCCCCCCGGCCGCTGCTGGCGGTCAACCCGCGGGCCCGCTGGCGCGAGCTGATGGAGGCCCGCCGGCCCCTCTACCTGGAGGTGGCCACCGCCGTCGTCGACACCGCCGGCCGCACCCCCGAGCAGGTCGCGGACGCCGTACTGGAAGCACTGGAGCTGAAGACCCCCCATGACTGACATCGTCAGGATTCACGTCGGCGGCAGCGCCGGCCACGACCCGTACGACGTGCTGATCGGGCACCAGCTGCTCGGCGAGCTGGCGCCGCTGATCGGGACCCGGGCCCGGCGGGTGGCGATCATCCACCCGGAGGCGCTGTCCGCGACCGCCGACGCGATCCGCGAGGACCTGGCCGGCGAGGGCTACGAGGCGATCGCCCTCCAGGTGCCCAACGCCGAGGAGGCGAAGAGCGCCGAGGTCGCCGCGTACTGCTGGTCGGTGCTCGGGCAGACCGGCTTCACCCGCACCGATGTGGTCGTCGGCCTCGGCGGCGGCGCCACCACCGACCTGGCCGGCTTCGTCGCCGCCACCTGGCTGCGCGGGGTCCGCTGGATCTCCATGCCCACCACGCTGCTCGGCATGGTCGACGCGGCGGTCGGCGGCAAGACCGGCATCAACATCGCCGAGGGCAAGAACATGGTCGGCGCCTTCCACCCCCCGGTGGGCGTGCTGGCCGACCTCGGGACCCTGGAGACGGTGCCCCGGCACGACTACGTCTCCGGCCTGGCCGAGGTCATCAAGTGCGGCTTCATCGCCGATCCGGCCATCCTCGACCTCATCGAGGCCGACCCGGAGGGCGCCAGGACCCCGGCCGGGCCGCACACCGTCGAGCTGATCCGGCGGGCCATCCAGGTCAAGGCCGACGTCGTCTCCGGCGACCTCAAGGAGTCCGGCCGGCGCGAGATCCTCAACTACGGCCACACCCTCGGCCACGCCATCGAGCGCAACGAGCGCTACAAGTGGCGGCACGGCGCGGCGATCTCGATCGGCATGGTGTTCGCCGCCGAACTCGGCCGCCTCGCCGGACGGCTGGACGACGAGACCGCCGACCGGCACCGCACCGTGCTCGCCTCGGTCGGCCTGCCGCTCAGCTACCGCGCGGACGCCTGGCCCAAGCTGCTGGACGCCATGAAGATCGACAAGAAGTCGCGCGGCGACCTGATCCGCTTCATCGTGCTGGACGGCCTCGGCAAGACCTCCGTGCTGGAGGGCCCCGACCCGTCGCTGCTGGTGGCCGCCTACGCGGAGGTCTCCTCGTGACCCGGGTGATGGTGCTCAACGGCCCCAACCTCGGCCGGCTCGGCAGCCGCGAGCCCGACGTCTACGGCTCCACCTCGTACACCGGGCTGGTCGAGCGCTGCACCGCGCTCGGCAAGGAGCTGGGCTTCGAGGTCGAGGTGCACGAGACCAACTCCGAGCAGACAATGGTCGAGTGGCTGCACGAGGCGGCCGACGGCCGGGTGCCGGTGGTGATCAACCCGGGCGCGTTCACCCACTACTCGTACGCGATGCGGGACGCCGCCTCGCAGCGCACCGCGCCGCTGATCGAGGTGCACATCTCCAACCCGTACGCCCGGGAGACCTTCCGGCACACCTCGGTGATCGCGGCGGTGGCCTCGGGCACGATCGCCGGGTTCGGGATCGGCTCGTACGAGCTGGCGCTGCGCGCGCTGGCCGAGCAACTCGCCACGGGCTGACGGGGCGTCGGCGTCCGGCCGGAGCCGGGGCGGTGACCAGCGGTGGTGCGGCGGCGGACTGTGTCCACCGCCGCACCGGCGTGTAGTGTCCCCGCTGAAGGAAGTCGGGAGGTGACCGTGACGCAGTACCCCGGGGGCGGACCCGTCCCGCCGCGTCCTGTCGCCCCGCCGGTCCCGGCGTATCCCATGACCGCGCCGGCGCCCGCGCCCGCCGCGTCCTCCGGGCCGCCGACCGTGCCGGTGCCGGCCGTTCCGCAGGGTCCGCCCACCGCTCCGGCACCCGCTCCGGCTCCCGCACCCGCGCCCGTTCCGGTGGCGCCGGTGCCCGCCGGCTCTACCGGCCACTTCCTGCTGCCGTCCGGAGCGCCCGTCCAGCTGCCCGTCCGCCCGCCGCAGCAGCACGCGGCCACCGGCCCGATCGCGGTGCTGCTGATCGGCCCGGCCGGCGCCGGCAAGACCACCGTCGCCCGCTACTGGGCCGAGCGGCGCCCCACCCCGACCGCGCACATCAGCCTCGACGACGTGCGTGAATGGGTGCAGTCCGGCTTCGCCAACCCGCAGTCCGGCTGGAACAACGCCTCCGAGGCGCAGTACCGGCTGGCCCGTCGGACCTGCGGCTTCGCCTGCCGCAACTACCTCGCCAACGGCATCTCCTGCATCATCGACGACGCCGTCTTCCCCGACCGCCCCGCCATCGGCCTCGGTGGCTGGAAGCGGCACATCGGCCCCGGCATGATCCCGGTGGTGCTGCTGCCCAGCCTGGACTCGGTGCTCGGCCGCAACGCCCGGCGCGGCGGCAACCGCCGGCTCGGCGACGAGGAGGTGGCCCGGATCCACGGCCGGATGGCCGGCTGGTACAACTCCGGGCTGCCGATCATCGACAACTCCCACCTCGACGTGGCCGCCACGGCCGCCGAACTCGACCGGGTGATCCTGGCCCGGCTGATGGGCATCCCGGTCCGCTGAGGCCCCCGGCGGCGGGGCCGGACTGTCGGTGCCGGCTGCGATGATGGACGGGTCCTGAACGAACCACCGGGGGGAGCCGCGCCCGTGCCGGAAGGCCACATCATCCACCGCCTCGCCGCCGAGAACCACCGTGCCTTCGGCGGCCGGCCGGTCCGTGCCAGCAGCCCGCAGGGCCGCTTCGCGGACGGCGCCAAGCTGATCGACGGACGGGAGCTGGTCGCGGCCGAGGCCACCGGCAAGCACCTCTTCCTCGGCTTCGGCGAGGACGCCTGGGTACACGTCCACCTCGGCCTGTACGGCGGCTTCACCTTCGGCGAGATCGGCGACGGCCCGGTGCCCGCGCCGGTCGGCCTGGTCCGGCTGCGCCTGGAGAACGACGAGCACGTCGCGGACCTGCGCGGTCCCAACACCTGTGCGCTGATCACCGGCGCCGAGAAGGCCGCCGTCGCCGCCCGCCTCGGTCCGGACCCGCTGCGCGCCGACGCCGACCCGGACGGCGCCTGGCGGCGGATAACGGGCAGCCGTACGACGATCGCCGCCCTGCTGATGGACCAGAAGGTGCTGGCCGGGGTCGGCAACGTCTACCGCGCCGAGGTGCTGTTCCGGCACGGCATCGACCCGCAGCTGCCCGGCCGCGACCTGCGCCGCGCCGAGTGGGACGCGATCTGGGCCGACCTGGTCGCCCTGATGCGCGAGGGCGTCGGCGCCGGCCGCATCGACACCGTCCGCCCCGAGCACACCCCCGAGGCGATGAACCGCCCCCCGCGCGTCGACGACCACGGCGGCGAGGTCTACGTCTACCGCCGCGCCGGCCAGCCGTGCCTGGTCTGCGCCACCGACGTCCGCACCGAGGAACACGCCTCGCGCAACCTCTTCTGGTGCCCCACCTGCCAGCCCGCGCGAGCGACCGCCGCGCGGTAGACGGAGCGCGGGTCCGTACGCTTCGCAGGTGCGGGACCGGCAGAGCGCGACCCTGGCAAAGGGAAACCGACCGGGCGGATCCCTCGGTGGCGAAGGCGTTCGCCGATCGGAGCGCCTGCATGAAGCGTTCGCGCAGGCGGGGGAGTTGTGACGCTGGACACCGGGCGGGTGCGAGGCCTTGCACGGGTCCGTCCGGGGACCCTACGGTGTTCCCGCCGTGGTGCTCGGGAAGACCGGTGACGGACCCTCAGGGGTCCCAGTCCGGAGCGGCCCTCGCCACTGTGATCGGGGGAGAGTGTCCGTACCCATGACGCCACTGGGCGCCTCGCGCGCTTGGGAAGGCGGGTACGGAAGCCCCGTCAGCCAGGAGACCGGCCGCGGCATCTCACGAAGTCATTCCACGAGGTGCTGGAGCGTGATCCGCATGACCCTGCCCGAAACCGCCGCCCTGCCCGCCTTCCGCTGGCGCCGCGAGGACACCCTGCGCACCGCCGGGCTGATGGGCGTGATCCTCGCCATGCACGTGGTGGCGTTCGGCACGCTGATCTTCCTGGTCGCACCGGAGGAGTACGAGGTGGGCACCCAGGTCTTCGGAGTGGGCCTGGGCATCACCGCGTACACCCTCGGCATGCGGCACGCCTTCGACGCCGACCACATCGCGGTGATCGACAACACCACCCGCAAGCTGATGGCGGACGGCAAGCGCCCGGTCTCGGTGGGCTTCTGGTTCGCCCTCGGCCACTCCTCGATGGTGGTGATGATGGCCGCCCTCGTGGCGGGCGGCGCCCAGCTGGCCAACACCCTGATGGACGACGAGTCGACCACCCACCAGTGGCTGGGCATGGTCGGCACCTCGGCCTCCGGCGTCTTCCTCTACCTGATCGGCGCGCTCAACCTGGCCGCGCTGTTCGGCATCCTCAAGGTCTTCCGTTCGATGAGGGCCGGGAAGTTCGACGAGGCCGAGCTGGAGGCGCACCTGAACGCCCGCGGCCTGCTGGCGCGGGTGCTGAACCGCGCGACCCGCTCGATCACCCGCCCCGGCCAGATGTTCCCGGTCGGCATGGTGCTGGGCCTGGGCTTCGACACCGCGACCGAGGTCACCCTGATGGTGATGGCCGGCTCCGGCGCGGCCTCCGGCCTGCCCTGGTACGCGATCGTCTGCCTGCCGCTGCTGTTCGCGGCCGGGATGAGCCTGTTCGACACCCTGGACGGCACCTTCATGAACTTCGCCTACCAGTGGGCCTTCTCCAACCCGGTGCGCAAGGTCTACTACAACCTGACCATCACCGGCCTGTCCATCGCGGTCGCCTTCGTCATCGGCACCATCGAACTGGTCGGCGTCCTGCACGAGAAGCTCGACCTGACCGACCCGGTGACCGGCTGGATCGCGGACATCTCGCTGGACAACGTCGGCTACGCGATCGTCGGCCTGTTCGTGGTCGTCTGGGCCGCCGCCATCGCCTACTGGCGGCTGGCCGGGGTGGAGCGGAAGTGGGCCCCGAATCCCGCCGCGGGCGCGGAGTAGCGGCCGGGGCGGGCCGTCGCGGCGGCCCGGGTGGGGGCGTTCGGCGGGCGGATCGGTGGCCGGGTTCGTAGGCTCGACGCATGGCTGATGCGTACGCGGGCCGCCGGGAGCGGTTGCGGGAGCACTGCGGTGCGTCCGGGGCCGACGCGGCGCTGGTCACCCGGGCGGCGAACGTGCGGTACCTCACCGGGTGCCCGCCGTGCGGGGCGACGCTGCTGCTGACCCGGGACCGGGCGCTGCTCGCGCTGCCGGACGACCTGCCGCCGGACGACACCGGTGAGCACCTGATCGTTCCCGAGGTCACCCGGGTGCCGGTGGCGGCCGGGACGGACACCGCGCTGGCCGCGGCGGCCGCCGCGGCGCGGCTGGGGGTGGCCGGGCTCGCGGTGGAGGAGCACGACCTGACCGTCACCCGGCACCGGGCGGTGGCCGGGCTGGCGGAGGGGGTGCGGCTGACCGACGTCGGCCAGGC
The DNA here is from genome assembly GCF_040302725.1 of Kitasatospora sp. NPDC097605. Lineage (NCBI taxonomy): Bacteria > Bacillati > Actinomycetota > Actinomycetes > Kitasatosporales > Streptomycetaceae > Kitasatospora > Kitasatospora sp. NPDC097605. Next base: position 11,491 of record NZ_JBEOSF010000064.1, read on the forward strand.
GGTCGAGCGGCTGCGGGTGGTCAAGGACGAGCACGAGATCGCCGACCTGCGGATCGCCGCCGAGATCGCCGACCAGGCGCTCGGCGAGCTGCTGGAGTCGATCCTGGTCGGGCGCACCGAACGGCACCTGGCGATGGAGCTGGAGCGCCGGATGATCGACCACGGCGCGGACCGGGCGGCCTTCCCGGTCTCGGTCGGCACCGGCAGCCATTCCGGCCAGCCGGCGCACCAGCCCACCGACCGGCGGGTGGAGGAGGGCGACTTCCTGACCGTGGTGCTCGGCGCGCAGTACCGCGGTTACGGGGTCTCCACCGCGCGGACCTTCGTGATCGGGGCGGCTCCCGCGCCCTGGCAGGTCGAACTGCACCGGCTGGTGTTCCGCGCCCAGCGGGCCGGGCGGGAGGCGCTCGGGCCCGGGGTCGAACAGTGCGTGCCCGACCGGGCCGCGCGGGAGATCCTCCGGGCCGCCGGGCACACCGAGGGCTCGCCGCACCCGGTCGGCCACGGCATCGGGCTGGAGATCCGGGAGGCCCCGCGCCTGGGGCCCACGGACATGGGTAAACTGGACAGCCGCGTACCGGTCACCGTCGGCCCGGGGGTCCACCTCCCGGGGCGGGGCGGGGTCCGGATCGAGGACACGCTCGTCGTGCGCCCCCTGGATGAGGGCGGGCCCGAGCTGCTCACCATCACCACCAAGGAGCTCCTCGCCCTGTGACGCAGGTGTGCCACAGGACGCGTCCCTTGGTTCCTTGACAGCTATATCCAGGAGTAAGTGCGCCCGTGGCTTCCACGAACGATCTCAAGAACGGCATGGTCCTCAACCTGGACGGCAAGCTCTGGTCCGTCGTCGAGTTCCAGCACGTCAAGCCCGGCAAGGGCCCGGCCTTCGTGCGCACCAAGCTCAAGGAGGTCCTCTCGGGCAAGGTCGTCGACAAGACCTTCAACGCCGGCGTGAAGGTGGAGACCGCCAACGTCGACAAGCGCACCATGCAGTTCTCGTACAAGGACGGCGAGAACTTCGTGTTCATGGACATGGACACCTTCGACCAGCTCACCATCGAGCCGGGCGTGGTCGGCGACGCCGCCAAGTACCTGCTGGAGGGCTTCGACGCCCTCGTCGCCCAGCACGAGAACAAGCCGCTGTACGTCGAGCTCCCGGCCGCCGTCGAGCTGCTGATCGCCGAGACCGAGCCGGGCGTCCAGGGCGACCGCTCCACCGGTGGCACCAAGCCGGCGAAGCTGGAGACCGGCGCCGAGATCCAGGTCCCGCTCTTCGTCACCACCGGCGAGAAGGTCAAGGTCGACACCCGCGACGGCAGCTACCTCGGCCGGGTGAAGTAAGTCCGTGTCGTCCGCACGTACCAAGGCCCGCACGCGAGCCTTCCAGATCCTGTTCGAGGCCGACCACCGCGGGGTCGACCCGCTGACGGTCCTCGCCGACTGGGTGGCCCGGGCCCGGGAGCCCAAGCCTGACGAGGGCACCCCGCAGGTCGGCGAGTACACCATGGAGCTGGTCGAGGGTTACGTCCAGCACGCCCGCCGGATCGACGAGCTGATCGCGCAGTACGCGGTCGGCTGGACGATCGACCGGATGCCGATCGCGGACCGCAACGTCCTGCGGCTCGGCGCGTACGAGCTGATCTGGGAGGACCGGGTCCCCGACGCGGTCGTCCTGGACGAGGCCGTGGAGATCGCCAAGGAGTACTCCACCGACGACTCCCCGGCGTTCGTCAACGGCCTGCTGGCCCGCTTCCTGGAACTGAAGCCCAGCATCCGCCGCTGACCCCCCGCGCCCAGCACGCCGACGGCCGTCGGACCGGAAACGGTCCGGCGGCCGTCGTGCGCGTTCACCCGGTCGGCGTATGGTGGTCCCTACTCGCCAGTAACCCGGTGCGCCGGCGGCCCCGTGCCCGTCGGCGACCCCCGCAGCGAAGGGCAGGCCACCCATGACGACGGCGATCCGCAGCGAGTTCGACCAGGGCATCGCGCTCACTCCGCACCCGGAGGAGCCCGGCCGGTACGACGGTGAACTCGGCGACGGCTGGCAGATCGGCGGTGGCGTCAACGGCGGACTGCTGCTGGCCGTGGCCGGCCACGCGCTCTCGCTCGCGCACACCGCCCGCCCCGGGAGCGCCGGCCACGCCGACCCGGTCTCGATCAGCGGCTACTACCTCTCCGCCGCGACCCCCGGCCCGGCCACCGTGCGCACCGAGGTGATCCGCACCGGCCGCTCGCTGTCCACCGGCACCGCCGCGCTCAGCCAGGGCGGCGTGGAGCGGCTGCGGGTGGTCGCCACCCACGGCGACCTCGCCGCCCAGGACGGCGAGGTGCGCACCAGCGCCGTCCCGCCGCAACTGCCGCCGCCGGACCAGTGCATCGGCGTCGAGCACGCGCCCAAGGAACTGCTCACCCAGGCCGCCCTGCTGGAGCGCTTCGACATGCGGCTCGACCCGGCCACCGTCGGCTGGGCGCTCGGGCAGCCGTCCGGAACCGGCCGGATCCAGGGCTGGTTCCGGCTCGCCGACGGCCGCCGGCCCGACCCGCTGCTGCTCCTGCTGGCGGCCGACGCGCTGCCGCCGGTCACCTTCGACCTCGGGATGCCCGGCTGGGCGCCGACCGTCGAACTGACCGTGCACCTGCGGGCGAGGCCCGCCCCCGGCTGGCTGCGGCTGGTCCACGCCACCCGGAACCTGGCCGGCGGGTACTTCGAGGAGGACGCCGAGGTCTGGGACGAGACCGGCCGCCTGGTCGCCCAGTCCCGCCAGCTCGCGAGGATCCCGCGGTAGAGCCGGCGTGAGCGGGTGTGTACGGAGAGTGACGGGTGCGCCGTGCGCGGGGCGGGTGCGCGGGGCGTGAGCGGCGCACCGCACAACCGTGCGTGACTCCAAACATCCGATTCACCCTCGGTTACAGTCCTGTGACACGTCGTACGTGTGCGCCACGCGGGGCGGGGGAGGACAAGGTCGGCGGTCCCACCCGCCGCCGACCCGTCCGTCCTGTCCGAGGAGCCCCGATGAGCCGCAACGGCCGCGCCCGCCGCACCCCCGACTGCACCTCCGCGGGTTCCCGCCCCCGGGCCCGCTCGCGCGCGGCCGCCGACCGTGACGGGGTCTGCGAGCGGCAGCGGGCCGAGGGCGCCGGCCAGGCCTTCGTGATCGGTGTGCTCACCAGCCCCGCCGACTTCGAACGGGCCCGCGCCTGGCGGCTGTCCGACGCGGCCGACCACGGGCAGTACCTGGCGGAGACCGCCGACCTGCTCGCCGACGCCCGGCGCCGCTTCGACACCGTCCGGGCCCGGATGTTCCACCCGCAGGACTTCGCCGAGTTCTGTCTGCTGCACGGCCTCGACCCGGCCGAGCCGGCCGCCCGCGACCGGTACCTGGTCAACCCGGCGCTGCGCACCCAGTTGCTCGCCTACCAGGGCGAGGAGCTGGCGGGCGACTTCGTCCCCCGGCTGGTGCGGGCCCGCGAGAACGGCCTGACCCTGCGCCACGCCGACCTGCTGCTCGACGGCCGGCTGTACGGGGAGCGCGACGACGCGGTGAGCGGCGCCTACGAGCGTGGCGCCGAGGTGTTCCGCCGGATGCTGCTGGGCGCCGGCAGCGGGGTCTACGAGCTGCGGCTGTCGGTGGACGCGCCCGGCGGGCCGCTGACCGCGGCCGCCCGGGTGCTCCAGTGGGAGGACGGCGTGGTCCGGATCAACGACGAGGACCTCGAACTGCTCTGCGCGGTGCTCTGCGCCGGGCTGGCCCGTGAGCTGCCCGGCCTCGCGGTGCTGCACGGCGCGCAGGGCAGCGCGGCGGCCTGCGGTGAGTACCGGCCGACGGCCTGGGCCTGGGCCAGCGAGGGCCGGGTCTGGGCGCCCGCCGCCGGGCCGGTGCGGCTGGACGGGGTGGCCGCCGAGCCGGGCTACCGGCTGGAGACGGTCTGCTGACCGGGCGGAACGCGCCGCGGCGCGGCACCCTCCCGGGGGCCGCGCCGTGACGTTTCTGCTGGTGTCCGCCGCCCCCGCGGGCGGGAAGGCCGGCGGGGGGACCGGCGGGAGCCGGTGCGGCGAGCCTCAGCTCGCCTCCTCCTCGCGCACCGCGCGGCGCGCGTCGGGGTTGAGCACGCCCCAGGAGATCAACTGCTCGGTGAGGATCGACGGCGACTGGTCGTAGATCACGGCCAGGGTGCGCAGGTCGTCCTGGCGGATCGACAGCACCTTGCCGTTGTAGTCGCCGCGCTGGCTCTGGATGGTCGCAGCGTAGCGCTGCAGCGGGCCGGCCTTCTCGGACGGGACCTGGGTCAGTCTCTCCAGGTCGAGGACCAGGCGCGGCGGCGGCTCGGCCGCGCCGCCGGGCGTCCCGCCGGGCAGCAGCTCCTGCACCGGGACCCCGTAGAACTCCGCCAGTTCGGCCAGCCGCTGCACGGTGACCGCACGGTCGCCGCGCTCGTACGAGCCGACGACGACTGCCTTCCAGCGCCCCTGGGACTTCTCCTCGACACCGTGCAGGGAGAGCCCCTGCTGAGTGCGGATGGCTCGGAGCTTGCCTCCGAGCTGCTTCGCGTAGTCGCTGGACATTGATCTCCCCGGACGAGATTGCTTCGCGTTCAGTGGTGGGTCACGGGCGATTGCCGACGCCGTTACCGGTGGGTTCGACGTCCGTCTCGTAACTCACTGTGAGGTTACGTAGAGTGAGGTAGTTGCGTCAAGCCGAATGGGGCAGTCGTGCGAATGGCCCGCATCACCGGTGCATCCGGTGCGTGAACCGAGGGGAGCGGAACGATGGCCGTCGGTTGGCCGAAACGGCGCTGGTAGGATGACCGGAGCCCGCGCCGGAGTACCGGCGGGGCGTCCCAGACATCCTTTAAGGCCCGTCCCGTGAGGCGGGGAAGGAGGTCCGCTTCGGCATGACCGCACACCAGGAATCCGCTCCGAGGCCGCCGCACCAGGTGCTGGACGGCACGGACATCGCCCGGGTCATCACCCGGATAGCGCACGAGATCGTCGAGCGCGCCAAGGGCGCCGAGGACGTCGTGCTGCTCGGCATCCACACCAGGGGCGTCCACCTCGCCCACCGGCTGCACGCCCGGCTCGCCCAGATCACCGGCCGCGACATCCCGCTCGGCACCCTGGACATCACCATGTACCGGGACGATCTGCGGCTGAAGCCCGCCCGCGCGCTGGAGCACACCGAGATCCCGCCCGGCGGCATCGACGGCAGGCTCGTCGTCCTCGTCGACGACGTGCTCTTCTCCGGCCGCACCATCCGCGCCGCGCTCGACGCCCTCAACGACATCGGCCGCCCGCGCGCCGTCCAGCTCGCCGTCCTCGTCGACCGCGGCCACCGCGAGCTGCCCATCCGCGCCGACTACGTGGGCAAGAACCTCCCCACCTCGCTGCGCGAGGCCGTCCAGGTGCGCCTGGCCGACCGCGACGGCGTCGACGCCGTCCTCGTCGGCGACCGCGACTACGCGGCGCGCTCCTCCCAGGCCCTGGCCGCCCAGCCCACCGAACCGCACCTCCCGGAGTAACCCGCGTGAAGCGCCACCTCGTGTCCGCAGCCGATCTCAGCCGCGACGACGCGCTGCTCATCCTGGACACCGCCGAGGAGCTCGCCCAGCTCTCCGGCCGGGCCGTCAAGAAGCTCCCCACCCTGCGCGGCCGGACCGTCGTCAACCTCTTCTTCGAGGACTCGACCCGCACCAAGACCTCCTTCGAGGTCGCCGAGAAGCGGCTCTCCGCCGACGTCATCAACTTCTCCGCCAAGGGCTCCTCGGTCTCCAAGGGCGAGAGCCTCAAGGACACCGCCCTCACCCTGCAGGCGATGGGCGCCGACGCCGTCGTCATCCGGCACCACGCCTCCGGCGCGCCGGCCCGCCTCGCGCAGTCCGACTGGCTGCACGGCAGCGTCATCAACGCCGGTGACGGCACCCACGAGCACCCCACCCAGGCGCTGCTCGACGCCTTCACCATGCGCCGCCACCTCAACCCGGGATCGCGGGCCGATGCCCTTCGGCGAGGGCTGGACGGGCGCCGGGTGACCATCGTCGGCGACATCCTGCACAGCCGGGTCGCCCGCTCCAACGTGCACCTGCTCACCACGCTCGGCGCCCAGGTCACCTTCGTCGCCCCGCCGACCCTGCTGCCGATCGGCATCGAGAACTGGCCCTGCGAGGTCAGCTACGACCTGGAGAGCGTGCTCCCCAAGACCGACGCGCTGATGATGCTCCGGGTCCAGCGCGAGCGGATGAACGCCGCGTTCTTCCCCACCGAGCGCGAGTACACCCGCCGCTACGGCCTGGACGCCGTCCGGATGGCCCAGCTGCCCGAGCACGCGGTCGTCCTGCACCCCGGCCCGATGGTCCGCGGCATGGAGATCACCGCCGAGGTCGCCGACTCCCCGCGCTGCACCGTGGTCGAGCAGGTCGCCAACGGCGTCTCCGTCCGGATGGCCGTGCTCTACCTGCTGCTCGGCGGAGCCACCCTCACCGACACCCCCCGCACCGACTCCGTGGAGACCGCTCAGTGACCACCTACCTGATCCGCAACGCCCAGGTCCTCGGCGGTGCCCCGCAGGACCTCCACCTCGTCGACGGCGTGATCCGGGCGATCGGCACCGCCCTGGACGCCGAGGCCGACATCGAGATCGACGCCACCGGCCTGATCGCCCTGCCCGGCCTGGTCGACCTGCACACCCACCTGCGCGAGCCCGGCCGGGAGGACGCCGAGACCGTCCTCACCGGCACCCGGGCCGCGGCGAAGGGCGGCTTCACCGCCGTCCACGCCATGGCCAACACCTTCCCGGTGGCCGACACCGCCGGCGTGGTCGAGCAGGTCTGGCGGCTCGGCCAGGAGTCCGGCTACTGCGACGTGCAGCCGGTCGGCGCCGTCACCGTCGGCCTGGAGGGCAAGAAGCTCGCCGAGCTCGGCGCCATGCACGACTCCGCCGCCGGCGTCCGGGTCTTCTCCGACGACGGCAAGTGCGTCGACGACGCGGTGATCATGCGCCGCGCCCTGGAGTACGTGAAGGCCTTCGACGGTGTCGTCGCCCAGCACGCGCAGGAGCCCCGGCTGACCGAGGGCGCCCAGATGAACGAGGGCCAGGTCTCCGGCGAGCTGGGCCTGGGCGGCTGGCCGGCCGTCGCCGAGGAGGCGATCATCGCCCGCGACGTGCTGCTCGCCGCGCACGTCGGCTCCCGGCTGCACGTCTGCCACGTCTCCACCGCCGGCTCGGTGGAGATCATCCGCTGGGCCAAGGCCAAGGGCTGGAACGTCACCGCCGAGGTCACCCCGCACCACCTGCTGCTGACCGACGAGCTGGTCCGCTCCTACGACCCGGTCTACAAGGTCAACCCGCCGCTGCGCACCGCCGAGGACGTCCAGGCGCTGCGCAAGGCGCTGGCCGACGGCACCATCGACGCCGTCGCCACCGACCACGCGCCGCACCCGGCCGAGGACAAGGACTGCGAGTGGGCCGTGGCTGCGATGGGCATGGTCGGCCTGGAGACCGCGCTGTCCGTGGTGCAGCAGACCATGGTCGACACCGGCCTGCTGAACTGGGAGGGCGTCGCCGACCGGATGTCGCACCGCCCGGCCCGGATCGGCCGGCTCGCCGGTCACGGCCGCCCGGTCTCGGTGGGTGAGCCCGCCAACCTGGTGCTCTTCGACCCCGCGTACCGTGGTGCCGTGAACCCCGACAGCTTCGCCACCCGTTCCCGCAACACCCCCTACCGGGGGCTCGACCTGCCCGGCCGGGTGCACGCCACCTTCCTGCGCGGCACCGCGACCGTGCTGGCCGGCGAGCTGGTCGAGCAGGGCGGGCTCGCGTGAGCTCCGCCCTCCTGCTGGCCCAGGAGCAGGCCAGGGTCACCAACTGGCCCGGCTACCTCGGCTGGACGGTCGGCCTGCTGCTGGTCATCGGCCTGGTCTACTGGCTGATGCGCCAGGGCTGGAACTGGCGCCGCACCCTGCAGTCCGGCATCCCCCCGCTGCCGGCCGTGCCGGAACGCGCCGGCCGGACCATCCTGGAGACCAGCGGCCGGTACCACGGCACGACCACCGCCGGGAACTGGCTCGACCGGGTCGTCGCGCACGGCCTGGGCACCCGCAGCCGCGCCGATCTCACCCTCGGCGAGCACGGCCTGCTGGTGCAGCGCCCCGGCGACGTCGACTTCTGGATCCCCGCCGAGCACCTGACCGGTGCCCGGACGGACTCCGGGATCGCCGGCAAGGTCGTCCCCTCCGGGATCCTCGTCGTCAGCTGGACGCACGAGGGCACCGAGCTGGACTCCGGCTTCCGGGCCGACCACCCCGATGAGCACACCGCCTGGGTCGAGGCGATCGCCCATCTCACCGCAACACGTACGACGACGAAGAAGACGGAAGAGGCCGCGTCATGACCGCACCTGCCCCCACCACGCAGCGCCAACGGCGGGAGCGCGTGCCCGCCGTGCTCGTCCTGGAGGACGGCCGGACCTTCCGCGGCCAGGCCTACGGCGCGACCGGCGAGACCTACGGCGAGGCGGTCTTCAACACCGGCATGTCCGGCTACCAGGAGACCCTGACCGACCCGTCGTACCACCGCCAGGTGGTCGTGATGACCGCCCCGCAGATCGGCAACACCGGCTGGAACGACGAGGACGACGAGTCCAAGCGGATCTGGGTCGCCGGGTACGTCGTCCGCGACCCCGCCCGGGTCGCCTCCAACTGGCGTTCCCGCCGCTCGCTGGACGAGGAGCTGGTGAACCAGGGCATCGTCGGCATCAGCGGCATCGACACCCGGGCGCTCACCCGCCACCTGCGCGAGCGCGGCGCGATGCGCTGCGGCATCTTCTCCGGCGAGGCGCTGGCCGACCCGGCCGCGCTGCTCGCCAAGGTGCAGACCTCGCCCGAGATGAAGGGCGCCGACCTGTGCGCGGAGGTCGCCACCACCGAGCCGTACGTGGTGCCCGCGATCGGTGAGAAGCGCTTCACCGTCGCCGCCCTGGACCTCGGCATCAAGGCGATGACCCCGCAGCGGATGGCCGAGCGCGGCATCGAGGTGCACGTGCTGCCGGCCGACGCGACCGTGGAGGACGTCTACGCGGTCGAGCCCGACGGCGTGTTCTTCTCCAACGGCCCGGGCGACCCGGCCACCGCCGACCACCAGGTCGCCGTGGCGCAGGGCGTGCTGGAGCGCGGCACCCCGTTCTTCGGGATCTGCTTCGGCAACCAGATCCTCGGCCGGGCGCTGGGCTTCGGCACCTACAAGCTCAAGTACGGCCACCGCGGCATCAACCAGCCGGTCCAGGACCGCACCACCGGCAAGGTCGAGGTCACCGCGCACAACCACGGCTTCGCCGTCAACGCACCGCTCGACAAGGTCAGCGACACGCCCTACGGCCGGGTCGAGGTCTCCCACGTCTGCCTGAACGACGATGTGGTCGAGGGCCTCCAGGCGCTGGACGTGCCCGCCTTCTCGGTGCAGTACCACCCGGAGGCCGCCGCCGGCCCGCACGACGCGGCGTACCTCTTCGATCGTTTCGTGAAGCTCATGGAGGGCCAGCGTGCCTAAGCGCACTGACATCAAGTCCGTCCTGGTGATCGGGTCCGGCCCGATCGTGATCGGCCAGGCCGCCGAGTTCGACTACTCGGGCACGCAGGCGTGTCGGGTCCTGAAGGCCGAGGGCCTGCGGGTCGTGCTGGTCAACTCGAACCCGGCGACGATCATGACCGACCCGGAGATCGCCGACGCCACCTACGTCGAGCCGATCACCCCGGAGTTTGTCGAGAAGATCATCGCCAAGGAGCGCCCCGACGCTCTGCTGCCGACCCTGGGCGGCCAGACCGCGCTGAACACCGCGATCTCGCTGCACGCGGCCGGGACGCTGGAGAAGTACGGCGTCGAGCTGATCGGCGCCGACGTCGAGGCGATCAACAAGGGCGAGGACCGCGACCTGTTCAAGGGCGTCGTCGAGGCCGTCAACGCCAAGATCGGGTACGGCGAGTCCGCCCGCTCGGTGATCTGCCACACCATGGACGAGGTGCTGGCCGGGGTCGACACCCTGGGCGGCTACCCGGTCGTCGTGCGCCCGTCGTTCACGATGGGCGGCGCGGGCTCCGGCTTCGCGCACAACGAGGAGGACCTGCGCCGCATCGCCGGCCAGGGCCTGACGCTCTCCCCGACCACCGAGGTGCTCCTGGAGGAGTCCATCCTCGGCTGGAAGGAGTACGAGCTGGAGCTGATGCGCGACAAGAGCGACAACGTCGTGGTCGTCTGCTCCATCGAGAACTTCGACCCGATGGGCGTGCACACCGGTGACTCGATCACCGTCGCCCCGGCGATGACGCTCACCGACCGCGAGTACCAGATCCTGCGCGACATCGGCATCGCCGTGATCCGCGAGGTCGGCGTCGACACCGGCGGCTGCAACATCCAGTTCGCGGTGAACCCCGAGGACGGCCGGGTCATCGTCATCGAGATGAACCCGCGCGTCTCGCGCTCCTCGGCGCTGGCCTCCAAGGCCACCGGCTTCCCGATCGCCAAGATCGCGGCGAAGCTGGCCGTCGGCTACACCCTGGACGAGATCCCCAACGACATCACCGAGGAGACCCCGGCCTCCTTCGAGCCGACCCTCGACTACGTCGTGGTGAAGGTCCCGCGGTTCGCGTTCGAGAAGTTCCCGAGCGCCGACGCCACGCTGACCACCACCATGAAGTCGGTCGGCGAGGCGATGGCGCTGGGCCGCAACTTCCCCGAGGCACTGCAGAAGGCGCTGCGCTCGCTGGAGAAGAAGGGTTCCCAGTTCACCTGGGTCGGCCCGGTCGGCGACAAGGCGGAGCTGCTGGCCAAGGCGGTCGTGCCGACCGACGGCCGGATCAACACCGTCATGCAGGCCATCCGCGCCGGCGCCACCCCGGAGGAGGTGTTCGAGGCCACCAGGATCGACCCGTGGTTCGTCGACCAGCTCTTCCTGCTCGACGAGATCGCCGGCGAGCTCGCCGAGGCCGCCGAGCTCACCCCCGAGCTGCTGCGCCACGCCAAGCGGCACGGCTTCTCCGACCAGCAGGTCGGCGAGATCCGCGGCCTGAAGCCGGACGTGGTCCGCGAGGTCCGGCACGCGCTGGGCATCCGCCCGGTGTTCAAGACCGTCGACACCTGCGCGGCCGAGTTCGCGGCGAAGACCCCGTACTTCTACTCGTCCTACGACGAGGAGAACGAGGTCGCCACCCGCACCAAGCCCGCGGTGATCATCCTCGGCTCCGGCCCGAACCGCATCGGCCAGGGCATCGAGTTCGACTACTCCTGCGTGCACGCCTCCTTCGCGCTCGCCGACGCCGGGTACGAGACCGTCATGGTCAACTGCAACCCGGAGACCGTCTCCACCGACTACGACACCTCCGACCGGCTCTACTTCGAGCCGCTCACGCTGGAGGACGTGCTGGAGATCGTCCACGCCGAGCAGCAGGCCGGCCCGCTGGCCGGTGTGATCGTCCAGCTCGGCGGCCAGACCCCGCTCGGCCTGGCCCAGGCGCTCAAGGACAACGGGGTGCCGATCGTCGGCACCCAGCCCGAGGCCATCGACCTGGCCGAGGAGCGCGGCGCCTTCGGCCGCGTGCTGCGCGACGCGGGCCTGCCGGCCCCCAAGCACGGCACCGCGTTCTCCTTCGCCGAGGCCAAGGCCATCGCCGACGAGATCGGCTACCCCGTGCTGGCCCGCCCGTCCTACGTGCTGGGCGGCCGGGGCATGGAGATCGTCTACGACGAGGCGTCGCTGGCCTCCTACCTGGAGCGCCACGCCGGCCTGATCTCCGAGCACCCGGTCCTGATCGACCGGTTCCTCGACGACGCGGTGGAGATCGACGTCGACGCCCTGTTCGACGGCACCGAGCTCTACCTCGGCGGCGTCATGGAGCACATCGAGGAAGCCGGTATCCACTCCGGCGACTCCGCCTGCGCCCTGCCCCCGATCACCCTCGGCGGCTTCGACATCAAGCGGCTGCGCGCCTCCACCGAGGCGATCGCCCGCGGCGTCGGCGTGCGCGGTCTGATCAACATCCAGTTCGCCCTCTCCGGGGACATCCTGTACGTGCTGGAGGCCAACCCCCGGGCCTCGCGCACCGTGCCGTTCACCTCCAAGGCGACCGCGGTGCCGCTGGCCAAGGCCGCCGCCCGGATCTCGCTCGGCGCCACCATCGCCGAACTGCGCGCCGAGGGCCTGCTGCCGGCCGAGGGCGACGGCGGCACGCTGCCCGCCGACGCGCCGATCGCGGTCAAGGAGGCCGTGATGCCGTGGAGCCGCTTCCGCGACGTCCACGGCCGCGGGGTGGACACCGTCCTCGGCCCGGAGATGCGCTCCACCGGCGAGGTCATGGGCCTGGACCGGGTCTTCGGCACCGCCTACGCCAAGTCGCAGACCGGCGCGTACGGCGCGCTGCCGACCAAGGGCAAGGTCTTCGTCTCGGTCGCCAACCGCGACAAGCGCAACCTGGTCTTCCCGGCCCGGGCGCTGGTCGGCCTCGGCTTCGAGCTGCTGGCCACCGCCGGCACCGCCGAGGTGCTGCAGCGCGGCGGCATCCCCGCCACCGTGGTGCGCAAGCACAGCGAGGGCGAGGGCCCGAACGGCGAGAAGACCATCGTCCAGCTGATCCACGACGGCGAGGTCGACCTCATCATCAACACGCCGTACGGCACCGGCGGCCGTCTCGACGGCTACGAGATCCGCACCGCCGCCGTCGCCCGCGCCGTGCCCTGCCTGACCACCGTCCAGGCGATGGGCGCCGCCGTCCAGGGCATCGACCGGCTGCTGCGCGACGAGGTCGGTGTCATGTCGCTCCAGGAGCACGCCGAGCTGATCAACGCCGGCCGCGCCAAGTAGCACCACTCCAGTGGGGGGCACCAGTACCGCCGGGTGCCCCCCACTTCCATGCCCTGGGAGGACTTTGTGTACAAGCTGCTGTTCGACCTCGTCTTCAAGAAGATGGACCCCGAGAAGGCCCACCACCTGGCCTTCTTCTGGATCCGGCTGGCCTCCTCGGTGCCCGGCCTGCGCGGCCTGGTGCGGCTGGTGCTCGCCCCGCGCGACCGGGCGCTGCGCACCGACGCCCTCGGCCTCGCGCTGCCCGGCCCGTTCGGCCTGGCGGCCGGGTTCGACAAGAACGGCGTCGGCATCGACGGCCTGTCGATGCTCGGCTTCGACTACGTCGAGATCGGCACCGTCACCGGCGAGGCACAGCCCGGCAACCCGCAGCCCCGGCTGTTCCGGCTGGTCGAGGACCGCGCCCTGATCAACCGGATGGGCTTCAACAACCAGGGCTCGGCCCGGGTCGCGGCCCGGCTCGCCGCCCGTCCGCACACCAGCTCCACCCCGGTGGTGGGCGTCAACATCGGCAAGACCAAGGTGGTCGAGGAGGCCGACGCGGTCGCCGACTACGTGAAGTCCACCGAGCGGCTGGCCCGTTACGCCGACTACCTGGTGGTCAACGTCAGCTCGCCGAACACCCCCGGGCTGCGCAACCTGCAGGCCGTCGAGCACCTGCGCCCGCTGCTGAGCGCGGTGCGCGAGGCCGCCGACCGGACCACCCCGCACCATGTGCCGCTGCTGGTCAAGATCGCCCCCGACCTGGCCGACGAGGACATCGACGGGGTCGCCGACCTGGCCCTGGAGCTGGGCCTGGACGGCATCATCGCCACCAACACCACGATCGGCCGCGAGGGCCTGCGCAGCGACGCGGCCCGGGTGGAGGAGATCGGCATGGGCGGCCTGTCCGGCGCCCCGCTCAAGGAGCGCGCGCTGGAGGTCCTGCAGCGGCTGCGCGCCCGCACCGGGGGCCGGCTGACGCTGGTGTCGGTCGGCGGCATCGAGACCGCCGAGGACGCCTGGCAGCGGATCGTGCACGGCGCGGACCTGGTCCAGGGCTACAGCGCCTTCATCTACGAGGGCCCGTTCTGGTGCCGGCGCATCCACAAGGGCCTCTCCGCCCGCGTCCGGGCCGGCGGCTTCCGCAGCCTGGCCGCGGCCGTCGGCAGCGCCGTGGACGACCGCAAGACCGCCTGAACCCCCTGCCAAGAGCTTTCCGGAAGGACGTCATGACCCTCGCCCCCTTCGGCACCCGCCTGCGCCACGCCATGGACACCCGCGGCCAGCTCTGCGTCGGCATCGACCCGCACGCCTCCCTGCTCGCCGCCTGGGGCCTGGAGGACAGCGTCGCGGGCCTGGAGACCTTCAGCCGCACCGTCGTCGAGGCACTGGCCGGCCGGGTGGCCGTGCTCAAGCCGCAGGCCGCCTTCTTCGAACGCTTCGGCTCCCGGGGCGTCGCCGTCCTGGAGAAGTCGGTCGAGGAGGCCCGGGCGGCCGGCGCGCTCGTCCTGATGGACGCCAAGCGCGGCGACATCGGCTCCACCATGGCCGCCTACGCCGAGGCCTTCCTGTCGCCCGGCAGCCCGCTGTTCTCGGACGCCGTCACCGTCAGCCCCTACCTGGGCTTCGGCTCGCTGCGCCCGGCGCTGGACCTCGCCACGGCCAACGGCGCGGGCGTCTTCGCGCTGGCGCTCACCTCCAACCCGGAGGGCGCCGAGGTGCAGCGCGCGGTCGGCGCGGACGGCGAGCCGGTGGCGGCCTCGGTGCTGCGGCAGCTGGCCGCCGAGAACGCCGGCGCCGAGCCGCTGGGCTCGTTCGGCGCGGTGGTCGGGGCGACCCTGGCCGACGCGGGCGTGGACCTGGCGATCAACGGCCCGCTGCTCGCCCCGGGGATCGGCGCCCAGGGCGCGACCATGGCGGACCTGCCGCGGGTGTTCGGCGCCTCGGTGCGCAACGTGGTGCCGAGCGTCAGCCGGGACGTGCTGAAGCACGGCCCCTCGGTGGAGGCGCTGCGGGCGGCCGCCGACCGTTTTGTCCAGGAGTACGCCGACGCGGTCAAGTAGCGGACGGGGCGGTGGGGTTCGCTCCTGGCGAACGCTTCGCAGCGCCGTCATGACGGGCTGCGACGGTCCGCCGGGGTGAGGGCCTGACGTGAGCGCCGTCACATCGGTGCCGCCAAAGGTTCGCAATCACGGTCATTTTGCCCGGGAAAGTCCTGGTCGGCCTTGGCTGACCAGGACTTTTCGTGTTCTTTTCCTGACGTGGCGCCGCAATCCGGGTAGTGTCCGGCGATAGGTCACCGAGGAGCCGCGAAACCTGCTGCTCCCGCAGGTCAGGGGCGGCGAGTTCGCTCTCCGACCGGTGTCCTGGGAAGCACAACAGTCATAGTTCAATCCCTTCCATCCACCCTGAGGTGAACGGCGTGGCTCTTCCGCCCCTTACCCCTGAACAGCGCACCGCCGCGCTCGCCAAGGCCGCCGAGGCTCGCCGGGAGCGCGCCGAGGTCAAGAACCGGCTCAAGCACTCCGGCGCCTCCCTGCACGAGGTGATCAAGGCCGGCAAGGCCGACAACGACGTGATCGGCAAGATGAAGGTCTCCGCCCTGCTGGAGTCCCTCCCGGGTGTCGGCAAGGTCCGGGCCAAGCAGATCATGGAGCGGCTCGGCATCTCCGAGAGCCGCCGCGTCCGTGGTCTCGGCACGAACCAGATCGCCTCCCTGGAGCGGGAGTTCGGCGGCGGTGCCGCCTGACCGTGCCCCGCGGTCCCGGGATCGTCCGCGATCCGGGATAATCGGTGCATGAGTGAGCGTCCGCGGCTGACCGTGCTCTCCGGCCCCTCGGGGGTCGGCAAGAGCACGGTCGTCGCTCATATGAGGAAGCAGTACCCCGAGGTCTGGCTCTCGGTGTCGGCGACGACCCGCCACCCGAGGCCGGGCGAGCAGAACGGGGTCCAGTACCACTTCGTCGACAACGACGAGTTCGACAAGCTGATCGCCAACGGTGAGTTGCTGGAGTGGGCGGTGTTCGCGGGCAACCGCTACGGCACCCCCCGGGCGGCGGTCCAGGAGAAGCTGGAGCGCGGCGAACCCGTGCTGCTGGAGATCGACCTGCAGGGCGCCCGCCAGGTGCGCGAGTCCATGCCCGAGGCGCAGCTGGTCTTCCTGGCCCCGCCGAGCTGGGACGAGCTGGTGCGCCGGCTGACCGGCCGGGGCACCGAGCCGCAGGACGTGATCGAGAAGCGGCTGGAGGCCGCGAAGGTCGAACTGGCCGCCGAGACGGAGTTCGACACGACCCTGGTCAACACCTCCGTCGAGCAGGTGGCGAGCGAACTGCTAGCCTTGCTCGGTGTAGGCTGACCTGTTGTCTTTTCCACCCTTTCGGAAGGTTTTCGCGTGTCCTCTTCCATGACCGCGCCCGAGGGCATCATCAACCCGCCGATCGACGAGCTGCTTGAGGCCACCGACTCCAAGTACAGCCTGGTCATCTACGCGGCCAAGCGTGCGCGCCAGATCAACGCGTACTACTCCCAGCTGGGCGAGGGCCTGCTGGAGTACGTCGGCCCGCTGGTCGACACCCACGTGCACGAGAAGCCGCTGTCGATCGCGCTGCGCGAGATCAACGCCGGCATGCTGACCGCCGAGGCGGTCGAGGCCGCCTGAGGCGGTCCCACCTGCGTGTGAAGGGCCCGTCGGAGTTCCGCTCCGACGGGCCCTTCGGCGTTCCCGGGGGTGTGTGGGGTGCCACAGTGCGGGTGATCGTCGGCGCGCCGTAGGGTTGGCAGGCACCTGAGGACCGTCACGAGGAGAGCTGGGGAAGACATGAGCGGCAGCACGGAGCGGACGGACGCGCCGCGCGTCGTCCTCGGCGTCAGCGGCGGCATCGCCGCGTACAAGGCGTGCGAGCTGCTGCGGCGGTTCACCGAGTCCGGCCACCAGGTGACCGTGGTGCCCACCGCGGCGGCGCTGCACTTCGTCGGCGAGGCGACCTGGGCCGCGCTCTCCGGCCGCCCGGCCGCCACCGAGACCTGGGACAGCGTGCACGAGGTGCCGCACGTGCGGATCGGGCAGCAGGCCGACCTGGTGGTGGTCGCCCCGGCCACCGCCGACCTGATGGCCAAGGCCGCCCACGGGCTCGCCGACGACCTGCTGACCAACACCCTGCTCACCGCGCGCTGCCCGGTCGTCCTGGCACCCGCGATGCACACCGAGATGTGGGAGCACCCGGCGACCAGGGAGAACGTCGCCACGCTGCGCCGCCGGGGCGTGATCGTGCTGGAGCCCGCCAGCGGGCGGCTGACCGGCAAGGACACCGGCAAGGGCCGGCTGCCCGAGCCGTCCGCGATCTTCGACGCCTGCCGCGCGGTGCTGCGCCACGGCGGCGCGCGGGCCGACCTGGCCGGCCGGCACGTGGTGGTCTCGGCGGGCGGGACCCGCGAGCCGCTGGACCCGGTCCGCTACCTCGGCAACCGCTCGTCGGGGAAGCAGGGGTACGCGCTGGCCGCGACCGCCGCCGCGCGCGGCGCCCGTGTGACGTTGATCTCGGCCAATGCCGCGCTGCCCGATCCGGCCGGAGTGGACGTGGTCCGGGTGGCGACCGCGCTGGAGCTGCGGGACGCCGCGCTGAAGGCGGCCCAGGACGCGGATGCCGTGGTCATGGCCGCGGCGGTGGCCGACTTCCGGCCCGCGGTCTACGCCGAGGGCAAGATCAAGAAGGTCGAGGGCGTCGAGCCCGCGCCGGTCGCGCTGGTCCGCAATCCCGACGTCCTGGCGGAGCTCTCGGCCCACCGCACCCGTTCGGGCCAACTGGTCGTGGGTTTCGCGGCCGAGACCGACGACGTGCTCGCCCACGGCCGGGCCAAGCTCGCCCGCAAGGGCTGCGACCTGCTGGTCGTCAATGAGGTCGGCGACGGCAAGGCCTTCGGCCAGGACGTCAACGAGGCCGTGGTGCTGGGCGCGGACGGCAGTGAGACGCCCGTCCCGGTGGGGCCGAAGGAGGTGCTCGCGGACGTCGTCTGGGACCTGGTCGTGGAACGGCTTGATCCTTCCGTCGGCTGATCTCGCAGAGTGGGCGGACGGTCTTCAATTGCGGAATCACGTGACGTTCCTCGATAGCTGACCGTTACACTCCAGGAATCAAGTCTTTCCGGAAGCCCCCGGATCCGTCCGGGGTCTTTCAGTCAGCAGCCGCTGCAACCCCAGGGAGCGCTGTGTCTCGCCGCCTGTTCACCTCGGAGTCCGTGACCGAGGGACACCCCGACAAGATCGCTGACCAGATCAGCGACACCATCCTTGACGCTCTCCTCCGCGAGGACCCGACTTCCCGGGTCGCGGTGGAGACGCTCATCACCACCGGCCAGGTGCACGTGGCCGGCGAGGTGACCACCAAGGCGTACGCCCCGATCGCCCAGCTCGTCCGGGACAAGATCCTGGAGATCGGCTACGACAGCTCCAAGAAGGGCTTCGACGGCGCGTCCTGCGGCGTCTCGGTCTCGATCGGTGCCCAGTCGCCCGACATCGCCCAGGGTGTCGACACCGCGTACGAGGCCCGGGTCGAGGGGTCCGCCCAGGGGGACGACGCTGACGACCTGGACAAGCAGGGTGCCGGCGACCAGGGCCTGATGTTCGGCTACGCGTCCGACGAGACGCCCGAGCTGATGCCGCTGCCGATCACCCTGGCCCACCGCCTCTCGCGCCGCCTGACCGAGGTCCGCAAGAACGGGACCATCCCGTACCTGCGCCCCGACGGCAAGACCCAGGTCACCATCGAGTACGACGGCGACAAGGCCCTGCGCCTGGACACCGTGGTCGTCTCCACCCAGCACGCCAGTGACATCGACCTGGAGTCGCTGCTCACCCCGGACATCCGCGAGTTCGTCGTGGAGCCGGAGCTGAAGGCGCTGGCCGACCAGGGCATCAAGCTCGTCACCGAGGGCTACCGCCTGCTGGTCAACCCGACCGGCCGCTTCGAGATCGGCGGCCCGATGGGCGACGCCGGCCTCACCGGCCGCAAGATCATCATCGACACCTACGGCGGCATGGCCCGCCACGGCGGCGGCGCCTTCTCCGGCAAGGACCCGTCCAAGGTGGACCGCTCGGCCGCGTACGCGATGCGCTGGGTGGCGAAGAACATCGTCGCCGCCGGCCTCGCCCGCCGCGCCGAGGTGCAGGTCGCGTACGCGATCGGCAAGGCGGAGCCGGTCGGCCTGTTCGTGGAGACCTTCGGCACCGAGACCGTGCCGGTCCTCACCATCCAGAAGGCCGTCAGCGACGTCTTCGACCTGCGTCCGGCCGCGATCATCCGCGACCTGGACCTGCTGCGCCCGATCTACTCGCAGACCGCCGCGTACGGCCACTTCGGCCGTGAGCTGCCGGACTTCACCTGGGAGCGGACCGACCGCGTGGAGCAGCTGAAGAAGGCCGTCGAGGCCTGATCGGCTGAGCTGATTGTTTGACCGCAGGTGGCGGCCGCCCGGCTCTCCGCCTGTGCATCGAGGCCTGCCCGACCCGGGCGCTCACCATGACCAACGAGTACGAGCTCGCGGACTCCTCCCGCAAGGACCTCATCTTCACCAAG
>NZ_JBEOSF010000065.1:0-22927 GCF_040302725.1 Kitasatospora sp. NPDC097605
AGCACTCCTTCACCGACAACTACGGCACCCCCCGGATCCCGCTGGTCCGCGGCGAGGGCAGCAAGCTCTGGCGGGGCCCGCGGCCGGCCGTCACGGCTGGCGTGACGGCGTCACTTGAGCGTGGGCAGGTTCCAGTAGCAGCCGTACTCGTCCTTGGTCGCGGTGATGATGTAGTCGCCGGTCTGCGGGCCGACCACGCCGTCCTGGGAGAGACCCGCCCACCGCTGGAGGGCGACGACCGCGCCGTAGGTGTCGGGGCCGAACGCGCCGTCCACCGCGACCTCGTGGTAACCGGTCTGGTAGTGCAGGCTGTTGGAGATCAGCTGCACGCAGCGGACGCTGTTGTAGGCGTTGGCCTTGCCGTAACCGACCCAGAGCGAGCCGGAGTTGGGAACGGCCTGCGCGCCGCCCGCGACGCCGACGGTGGCCAGGCCGGCGGCCGCGAGCAGGACCGCGCCGCGTCGCTTGAGGGACGTGCTGTTCATGGAAACCCCCGTGGTCCGAGAAGGACGAGTGATCGTCGAGCCCCCGACTATATGGTGATCTTCTGACGGCCCGCCAGTGCCCCGGGTTCAGGGCCGGCCGACCGCGTCGCTTGCGGACGGGTGATCGCCGACCAGTAAGATCATCTTGCAACACGACGCGAAAAGGGGAGCTTGTGGCGCGGGTTGCGGTGATAGGCGCGGGCATCAGCGGGCTGGGGACGGCGCTCATGCTCGGCCGGCGGGGCCATGCGGTGACGGTGTTCGAGCAGGACGCCCGGGAGGCCGGCGAGGACCTGCACCGGGACTTCTTCCACTGGGGCCGCCCCCGGGTCCCGCAGGCCGTCCAGCCCCACTCGTTCCTCGCGCCCGTGCGCACCGTGCTGCGCGACGAGGCCCCCGACGTCCACGCGGACCTGCTGGCGCGCGGCGCCCGGGAGTACCACGACTTCGACTGGTTCGGCGAGCATCCGCCGCACCGGGCCGGCGACGAGGACCTGGTGACCCTGCGCACCCGCCGGATCGTGCTGGAGGCCGCCCTGACCGCGGCCGTGCGGCGGGAACCCACCGTCGAGGTGCGGCGCGGCGTCCGGGTGCGCGGCCTCCTTGTCGGGCCGGGCCGCCCCGTCCGGGTCACCGGCGTGCGGACGGGCACCGAGACGCAGCGGGCGGACCTGGTCGTCGACGCGGCCGGCCGCCGCTCGCCGGTCCCCGGCTGGCTGGCCGAGGCCGGCTGCCGTCCGCCCGTGGTCGACAGCCACCGCGCCGGGATCGCCTACCTCTGCCGCTGGTACCGCCTGCGGCCCGACGGCCCCCGCGACCCCGGACGGGTGAAGCCCGGCTCCAGCTCACCGTTCGCGCTGGCCGGCGTCTTCCCCTCCGACAACGACACCGTCGCCGTCAACCTGGTGCTCTCCACGGCCGACCCGACCCGCGCCGCGCTCACCGACCCCGCGGTGTTCGAGGCCGCCGCCCGGCGCTTCCCCGCCACCGCCGCCTGGCTGGACCTGGACCCCGAGCCGCAGTCGCCGGTGCTGGCGATGGCCGGACTGGACAACCGCTGGACCTCCCTCGCCGACGGCGACGGCCCCGTGGTCACCGGCCTGGTCAACGCGGGGGACAGCCTCGTCCACACCAACCCCACCCTGGGCCACGGCGTGGCCCTCGGTCTGCGCGCCGCCCAGCACCTCGCCACCCACGCCGACGCGATCGCGGCGGACCCGGCCGGCTACCACGCCTGGACGGCGCGGGCCCTCCGCCCGTGGTTCGACGCGCAGGTGACGGCCGACCGCGCCAACGAGCGGCGCCTCACGGAGAATCCGCCGCCCCCGGACCACCGCGCCGCCGCCCTCGCCGCCTGCGCCTTCGACGACCCGGTCGTCATGCGGGCCCGCGCCCAGGTCCGCCACCTCCTGCTGACCCCCGACGCCGCCTACGGCACCGACGAGATCGACCGCCACCTCGCCACCTGGCTCGCCGCCCACCCCGACTTCACCCCCCACCACGACGGCCCCACCCGCCCCCAATGGGCCACCCTGCTCCCGGCCTGACCGCCGGCCGGGCCGGGGATCCTCCAGGTGTTCCCCGGGCGGGCCTCGGCGGGATCATCGCACGACCTTGATCCATTTCTGGAACGCGTTCTAGGGTGGCGCCCATGATGGACTCGTACGCCGATCCGGGGGCGCCGGATCACCGTAGTGCGGCGCGCTACCTGTGGTGGCTGACCGTCAGTCAGCGGCGGCGGGTCGTGGGTGGTGCGGTGCTCGGCACGCTCTGGACCGTCTGCCTGATGCTGCCGCCGTACCTCATCGCGCGGGCGATCGACGACGGGCTCCAGCCGGGGAGGACCGGGGTCCTGGCCGGCTGGGTGGCCGCGCTGGTCGGCGTCGCGCTGCTCAACGCCTGGCTGGGCATCATGCGCCACCGCACCATGACACGGGTCCGGATGGACGCCACCTTCCGCACCGTCAAGGTGGTGGTCGCGCACGCCACCCGGCTGGGGGCGGCGCTGCCCCGGAAGGTCTCGGTCGGCGAGGTGGTCGGCATCGGGACGGGCGACGTCGCGCAGATCAGCCGGACGCTCACCATCACCGGCCCGGGCGTCGGCTCGGTCATCGCCTACCTCGTGGCGGCCGCGCTGCTGCTGTCCGTCGACGTCCTGCTCGCGGTCGTCGTCCTGCTCGGGGTGCCGCTGCTCGCGGTCGTGGTCGGGCCGCTGCTGGGACGGCTGCAGGGCGCGGAGGCGGAGTACCGCGAGCAGCAGGGCGTGCTGACGGCCCGGATCGGGGACATCGTCGGCGGCATGCGCGTCCTCAACGGCATCGGCGGCAAGGAACTGCTGGCCGAACGCTTCCTGCGCGGCTCCCGGGACCTGCGGGCCGAGGGCTACCGGGTCGGCGCGGTGACCAGCTGGATCCAGGCGCTCGCGGTCGGCCTGCCCGCCCTCTTCCTCGCCCTGGTGACCTGGCTGGCCGCCCGGATGGCCGCCGAGGGCACCATCACCGTCGGCACCCTGGTCGCCGTCTACGGCTACGTCGCCGTCCTGGTGGTGCCGGTCTCCTTCTTCATCGAGGGCGGCTCCGACCTCACCCGGGGCCTGGTGGCCGCCGGGCGGGTGGTCCGCGTCCTCGACCTGACGCCCGACGTCGGGGACGCCGCGACGCTCCGCCCGGCGCCGGACGCCCCGTCGGCCCTGTACGACCCCGACAGCGGCGTGGAGCTGGTTCCCGGACGGCTGACCGCCATCGTCGGCGCCCGCCCCGCCGACTCCGCCGCCGTGGTCGACCGGCTCGGCCGGTACGCCGAATCCGCCGCCACCTGGGGCGGTGTCCCGCTCGCCGAGGTCGCCCTGGCCGAGGTCCGCGCCCGGATCGTGGTGGCGGACAACGACGCCGACCTCTTCTCCGGCCTGCTGCGCACGGTGGTCGGGGGCCGGTCCGAGCACACCGACGCGGCCATCGCCCGGGCCGTGCGCGACGCCGCCGCCGAGGACATCCTGCGGGCCCTGCCCGAGGGCCTCGACACGCCCGTCGAGGCGCAGGGCGGCAACCTCTCCGGCGGGCAGCGCCAGCGGCTGCGGCTGGTCCGCGCCCTGCTGGCCGACCCGGAGGCGCTGCTGCTGGTCGAGCCCACCTCCGCCGTGGACGCCCACACCGAGGCCGCCATGGCCGCCGGGCTGTGCCGGGCCCGGGCCGGGCGCACCACCGCCCTCACCTCGACCTCCCCCGTCCTGCTGGAGCGGGCCGACACCGTCTGCTACCTCGCCGGCGGCCGCCTGGTGGCCGCCGGTCCGCACCGGGATCTGCTCGCCTCGCAGCCCGGCTACCGCGCGCTGGTGGCCCGCGGCGAGGACGAGCCCGCCACCGGTTCCGCGCTCCCCGAGGAGGCCGCCCGATGACCGTTCCGAGCGAGCCGGCCCCCGGCCGGCTCCCGATCGCCGGGCCCGCCGAGACCCGCCGGGCCGCCGTGCGGCTGGTCCGCCGGGACGGCCGCGCGGTCGCCGTGATGCTGCTCCTCAACGGACTGGCCGCGGCGGCCGGCCTCGGCGCCCCCTGGCTGCTCGGCCGGATCGTCGACGACGTCCGGGCCGGCGCCGGGACCGGCCACGTCGACCGGCTCGCCCTGGGTATCCTCGGGTTCGCGCTGGCACAGCTGCTGCTGGGCCGCTTCGCCCGGTACGCCGGGTACCGCTTCGGCGAGCGGACCCTGGCGCGGATCCGCGAGGGGTTCGTCGACCGGGCGCTCGCCCTGCCCGCCGCGGTGGTCGAGCGCGCCGGCACCGGCGACCTGATGACCCGCGGCACCGCCGACGTCGCCACCGTCGGCACCACCCTGCGCGACGCCGCGCCCGAGGTCTCGGTCGCACTGGTCCAGGTCGTCCTCATCCTGGCCGCCATGCTCGCGGTCGACCCGCTGCTGGGCCTCTGCGGGGTGCTCTGCCTGTCCGGGATCTGGTTCGCCACCCGCTGGTACCTGCGCCGGGCCCATGCCGGCTACCTCGCCGAGGGCGCCGCCAACTCCGAGCTCGCCGAAGTGCTCGGTTCCACCGCCGCCGGCGCCCGCACGGTCGAGGCGCTGGGCCTGGAGGAGCGCCGGATCGCCGCCGCCGCCGAGGCGATCGAGCGCTGCCGGGTCACCCGCACCCACACCCTCAACCTGCGCAGCGTGCTCTTCCCGGTGGTCGAGTTCTCCTACGTCGCCCCGGTCGCCGCCATCCTGCTGATCGGCGGCGCCCTGCGCGGCACCGGCGCGGTCAGCATCGGCGCGGTCGTCGCCTGCGCCCTCTACTTCTGGCAGCTCTCCGAGCCGCTGGACAAGGTCCTGGTCTGGCTCGACCAGCTCCAGCGCAGCAACGCCTCCTTCGCCAGGGTCGAGGGCGTCGGCCGGATCGACGCTCCGGAGGCGGCCGACGGCGGGCGGCCCGTCGACGACCGGATCGACGTGGTCGACGTCCGGTACGCCTACCAGGGCGAGCGGGACGTACTGCACGGGGTCGACCTGACGGTCCGCCCCGGCGAGCGGCTGGCGGTGGTCGGCCCCTCCGGCGCCGGCAAGTCCACCCTGGGCCGGCTGCTCGCCGGGGTGGAGGCGCCGCGCACCGGCCGGGTGACGGTGGGGCGGGTGCCCGTCACCGGTCTGGCCCCGGCGCAGCTGCGCCGCCATGTCGTCCTGGTCTCCCAGGAGCACCACGTCTTCCTCGGCACCGTCCGGGACAACCTGCGGATCGCCGCGCCCGCCGCCACCGACCAGGAGTTGCACACGGTGCTGGCCGCCGTGGACGTCGACTGGGTGGACGAGCTGCCGGACGGGCTGGACACCGAACTCGGCGCCGGCGGGTACCGCCCGGACGCCCAGCAGGCCCAGCAACTCGCCCTGGCCCGGGTGGTCCTGGCCGATCCGCACACGGTGATCCTGGACGAGGCGACCTCCCTGCTCGACCCGGCCACGGCCCGGCACACCGAGCGCTCCCTGGCGGCCGTGCTCAAGGGCCGCACCGTGATCGCCATCGCCCACCGCCTGCACACCGCCCACGACGCGGACCGGGTCGCGGTCATGGACGGTGGCCGGGTGACCGAACTGGGCAGTCACGAGGAGCTGTTGGCGGCCGACGGCGGGTACGCGGCGCTCTGGAGGTCGTGGCACGGCTCCTGACCGTGCCGCGGACCGTCAGTAGCCGGCGTTGGCGCGGTCGTTGAACCAGCCGGGCAGGCTCGGCCACCACTCGCCGGCGCCCGCGTCGAAGGTCAGGCCGTCACCCGACAGGTGCACGCCCTGGCCGGAGAAGGCGGCCCAGCTCCTCAGCGAGGAGACCTTGTGGTTGACCAGCACGGGGAAGACCGTCCAGGTCCCGAGCTGGAACTCCCAGCAGTCGCCGGAGTAGTTGTTGTCGGTGAACACCTGCGCGTACCCGGCCTGCCCGTAGTGGGTGCAGTTGCCCGCCGCCTGGGCGCTGGGCGCGGCGACGCCGCCCAGCGCCGCCGCGGCCGCGACGGCGGCGATCCCGGCGGCGAGTCGGGGCTTCCTGAACATCGGGCGCATCTCGTTCCTCCCTGGTGACGTACGTGGCGTCCTGCCACCAGTGATGATGATCAGCCGGCGTGCGCCCGACCAGTAGGTAACCGGCCAAGGTGGTGACGCTTTCCCGATCGGCAGGGTGGGCCGGGCCCTATGCTGTTCGTGCCCGAGAGCACCCGAGAGCGCCCGAGGAACCTCAGGAGTCGGACCATGGCCATACCCAGCGACGCCCTTCCGGACCTGCGCCGCGCCGCCTCGGCGGGACTGCTCGACCTCGACGGCTCCGCCCCCGCCTCGCCCGACGCGGTGCGGGCGCGGGAGACCCTGTCGGCGCCGCACGTCGGAACCCTCGTCTGGTCGGTCCCGCCGGGCTACCGGGCGCTGCTGGCGGAGCACAACCGGCTGAGCTGCCGCCGGGAGACGGACGACGGCGAGCGCGAGTTCGTCCTCGTGGACGAGGCGGAGTCCGCGGACCTGAACGCCGACCTGGTGCACCTGCCGGAGGGCGTCGGCCGCGAACCGGGGCGGGACCTGTCGACCAGTCACCTGGTGGGGTTCGCCGAGGCCGGCTACGAGGCGGTGTGGTGCTTCGACGTGACGCGGCCCGGCGCGGACGGCGAGTACCCGGTCTACTACCACCACCAGGACGAGCCGCGGGCCCGCCACCTCGCCGACGGCAGCTGGGAGGACCGGGCCGACGCCGTGCCCGACTTCCCGTCCTTCACGGCCTGGCTGGAGGCGATGGCCGGGGCCTTCACCGCCCCCCGGCCCCCGGCCTGGTTCGAGGAGCTGGGCACTCCGGTCCTGGTCGAGCTCGCCCGCGACGGGATCTTCCGGACCGGCGGCCAGGACTGACCGCGGCCCGGCCTCGCGTGCCACGGTTCAGGGCGCGCGCCGGTTCCGGACCACGTCCGCGACCGCCCTGGTATCGGGGTGGTCGCGGCCGAGGGCCCGCTCGCTGTCCGCGAGCACCCGCTTCCGCAGGTCGATCGCCTCCCGGTGTGTCCCCGCACCACGGCCGAACCCGCCGACCTTCCCTCAGAAAACAAGCACGCGTGATTGCTTTTTCTCTCGCAGGGTGCCAACCTGCTCACCGTCGGCGAACGTTGGGCCACCTCTGGGGGTAGGCGTGCACGTGGGGTCGGAGGCGGCGGCGGGCGGTGGGCCGGTGCTGCGGGTCGGGAACGCGTCGGGGTTCTACGGGGACCGGTTCTCGGCGATGCGGGAGATGCTCACCGGCGGGCCGCTGGATGTGCTCACCGGGGACTACCTGGCCGAGTTGACCATGCTGATCCTGGCGCGGGACCGGCTGAAGGACCCCTCGCTCGGGTACGCCAGGACGTTCCTGCGGCAGGCGGAGGAGTGCCTCGGCCTGGCGCTGGAGCGCGGGACGCGGATCGTGGTCAACGCGGGCGGCCTCAACCCGGCCCGGCTCGCGGAGGCGGTTCGGGAGCTGGCGAAGGGCCAGGGTCTGGACGTGGCGGTCGGGCATGTCGAGGGTGACGACCTGTTGCCGCGCCGAGCGGAACTGGACCTGCCCGAGGGGCTGTTGGCCGCCAACGCCTATCTGGGGGCGTTCGGGGTCGCGGAGTGCCTGAAGGCCGGGGCGGACGTGGTGGTGACCGGGCGGGTCACCGACGCGGCGCTGGTCGTGGGGCCGGCGATCGCCCGGTTCGGGTGGAGCGCGGGGGATCTGGACGCGCTCGCGGGCGCCGTGGTGGCGGGACACGTGCTGGAGTGCGGGGCGCAGGCCACCGGCGGGAACTACGCGTTCTTCCGCGAGCACGACGTCAGCCGGCCGGGCTTCCCGCTCGCCGAACTGCGGGCGGACGGCTCCAGCGTCATCACCAAGCACCCGGGGACCGGCGGCGCCGTCACGGTCGGCACCGTCACCGCCCAACTCCTCTACGAGACCGGCGGTCCGCGCTACCTCGGGCCGGATGTGACGGCCCGGCTGGACACCGTCCGGCTGACCCGGGAGGGGCCGGACCGGGTGCGGATCGACGGGGTGCGCGGCGAGGCGCCGCCGGCCACCCTCAAGGCCGGGCTGAACCGGCTCGGCGGCCACCGCAACGAGGTGGTGTTCGTGCTCACCGGGCTCGACATCGAGGAGAAGGCGGCCCTCGTCCGGCGGCAGTTCGAGGACGCGCTCGCCGCGGACCGCCGGCCGGCCGGGCTGCGCTGGACGCTGGCCCGCACCGACCACGCCGACGCCGCCACCGAGGAGGCCGCCTCCGCGCTGCTGCGGCTCACCGCCCGGGACCGCGACCCCGACCGGGTGGGGCGGGAACTCGGGCGGGTGGCCGTGGAGTTGGGGCTCGCCGGCTACCCGGGCTTCCACCTCACCGCGCCGCCCGGGCCGGGCGCGCCGTACGGGGTCTTCGAGGCCGTCCAGGTGGACGCCGCGGCCGTCGAGCACACCGCCGTGCTGCCGGACGGCCGCCGGGTGAGCATCCCGCCCGCGCCCGTCACCGCGCCCGTCACCGCGCCCCTCGCCGCGCCCGTCACTGCTCCGGAACCGCCGCCCGTCGAGCCCGGGCCCGCCGGCGAACCGTTCGAGGACCTCGGCCCCACCCGCCGGGCCCCGCTCGGCCTGGTGGCCGGCGCCCGCAGCGGCGACAAGGGCGGCGACGCCAACCTCGGCGTCTGGGCCCGCGACGAGCCCGGCCGGCGCTGGCTCACCCGCACCCTCACCACCGACCTGCTGCGCGAACTGCTCCCGGAGGTGGCGCAGTTGCCGATCACCCGGCACGTCCTGCCGAACCTCCGCGCGGTCAACTTCACCATCACCGGCCTGCTCGGCGAGGGCGTCGCCGCCCAGCACCGCTTCGACCCGCAGGCCAAGGCGCTGGGGGAGTGGCTGCGCTCGCGCCACCTCGACATCCCGGAGGCCCTGCTGTGACCGTCCTGCCCACCCGCCTCGACCCGGGCGGCGCCGAGTACACCGCCAACCGGGAAGCGATGCTGGCCAAGCTCGCCGGTCTGGACGCCGAACACGCCAAGGCGCTGGCCGGCGGCGGCCCCGCCTACGTCGAACGCCACCGCGGGCGCGGCAAGCTGCTCGCCCGCGAGCGGATCGAGCTGCTGATCGACGAGGACTCGCCGTTCCTGGAGCTCTCGCCGCTCGCCGCCTGGGGCAGCGAGTACCCGGTCGGTGCCGCGCTGGTCACCGGCATCGGCACGGTCGAGGGCGTCGAGTGCGTGATCACCGCCAACGACCCGACCGTGCGCGGCGGGGCGTCCAACCCGTGGACCCTGCGCAAGGCCCTGCGCGCCAACGAGATCGCCCTCGCCAACCGTCTCCCGCTGGTCAACCTGGTGGAGTCCGGCGGCGCCGACCTGCCCAGCCAGAAGGAGATCTTCATTCCCGGCGGCGCCCTCTTCCGCGACCTCACCCGGCTCTCCGCCGCCGGGATCCCCACCGTCGCCGTGGTGTTCGGCAACTCCACGGCCGGCGGCGCCTATGTGCCGGGCATGTCCGACCACGCCGTGATGATCAAGGAACGGTCCAAGGTGTTCCTCGGCGGGCCGCCGCTGGTGAGGATGGCCACCGGCGAGGAGGCCGACGACGAGTCGCTCGGCGGCGCCGGGATGCACGCCCGGACCTCCGGCCTGGCCGACCACTTCGCGCTGGACGAGCCGGACGCGCTGCGCCTGGCCCGCCGGATCGTCGCCCGCCTGGACCACCGCAAGCCGGGACCGGACCCGGACCGGGCCGCCGAGCCGCCGAAGTACGCCGAGGAGGAGCTGCTCGGCGTCGTCCCCGGCGACCTCAAGGTGCCCTTCGACCCGCGCGAGGTGATCGCCCGGATCGTCGACGGCTCCGACTTCGACGAGTTCAAGCCGCGCTACGGCACCAGCCTCGCCACCGGCTGGGCCCGGCTGCACGGCTACCCGGTCGGCGTCCTGGCCAACGCCCGGGGCGTGCTGTTCAGCCAGGAGTCCCAGAAGGCCGCCCAGTTCATCCAGCTCGCCAACCAGCGCGCGGTCCCGCTGCTGTTCCTGCACAACACCACCGGCTACATGGTCGGGCGGGACTACGAGCAGGGCGGCATCGTCAAGCACGGCGCGATGATGATCAACGCCGTCGCCAACTCCACCGTCCCGCACCTGTCCGTGCTGATGGGCGCCTCCTACGGGGCCGGCCACTACGGCATGTGCGGGCGGGCCTACGAGCCCCGCTTCCTGTTCGCCTGGCCGAGCGCCAAGTCGGCCGTGATGGGCCCCCAGCAGCTCGCCGGGGTGCTGTCGATCGTCGCCCGGCAGTCCGCCGCCGCCAAGGGCCGCCCGTACGACGAGGAGGCGGACGCGGCCGTGCGGGCCATGGTGGAGCAGCAGATCGAGGCCGAGTCGCTGCCGGCCTTCCTCTCCGGGCGGCTCTACGACGACGGGGTGATCGACCCGCGCGACACCCGCACCGTGCTCGGGCTCTGCCTCTCCGCGATCCACAACGCGCCGGTCGAGGGCGCCACCGGCTACGGCGTCTTCCGGATGTAGGGGGAACCACCACGTGATCACCAACCTGCTGGTCGCCAACCGGGGAGAGATCGCCCGCCGGATCTTCCGCACCTGCCGCGACCTCGGCATCGCCACCACCGCCGTGTACGCCGACCCGGACGCCGAAGCCCCGCACGTCCGCGAGGCCGACACCGCCGTCCGGCTGCCCGGCGCCGCGCCCGCCGACACCTATCTGCGCGGCGCGCTGATCGTCGAGGCCGCGATCGCCGCCGGCGCCGACGCCGTCCACCCGGGCTACGGCTTCCTCTCCGAGGACCCCGGCTTCGCCCGCGCCGTCCGGGCGGCCGGGCTGCTCTGGGTCGGCCCGGAGCCGGAGGCGATCGAGGCGATGGGCTCCAAGACCGCCGCCAAGCGCCTGATGGCCGCCGCCGGGGTGCCCGTCCTCGACGCGCTGGACGCGCCGGCCGAGGCCGACCTGCCGCTGCTGGTCAAGGCGGCGGCCGGCGGCGGCGGGCGCGGCATGCGCGTGGTGCGGGACCTCGCCGAGCTGCCGGCCGAACTCGCCGCCGCCCGCGCCGAGGCCGCCAAGGCCTTCGGCTCCGACGAGGTGTTCTGCGAGCGCTACCTGCCCACCGGCCGGCACGTCGAGGTGCAGCTGCTCGCCGACGCGCACGGCACGGTCTGGGCGGTCGGCGACCGGGACTGCTCGCTCCAGCGGCGCCACCAGAAGGTCATCGAGGAGGCCCCCGCGCCCGGACTGGACCCGGCGGTGCGCGCCGCCCTGCACGAGGCCGCGGTCACCGCCGCCAAGGCGATCGGCTACACCGGCGCCGGGACGGCCGAGTTCCTGCTCGGACCGGACGGCCGGTGCTGGTTCCTGGAGATGAACACCCGCCTCCAGGTCGAGCACCCGGTCACCGAGGCGGTCACCGGCCTCGACCTGGTCGCCCTGCAGCTCTCCGTCGCCGAGGGCCGGGCCCTGCCCGGTCCCGCCGCCCCGCCGCCCACCGGTCACGCGATCGAGGCCCGGCTCTACGCCGAGGACCCGGCGCACGGCTGGCGGCCCGCCACCGGCACTCTGCACCGCCTCGAACTCACCGTCCCGCACGATGAGTTCACCGGCCGTGGCGTGCGCCTGGACGCCGCGTCCGGGGGCGGGTGCGAGATCACCCCGCACTACGACGCGATGCTCGCCAAGGTGGTCGCCTGGGCGCCGACCCGGGCCGCCGCCGCCCGCCGGCTGGCCGACGCGCTCGCCCGCGCCCGGATCCACGGGCCCGCCACCGACCGCGAGCTGCTGGTCCGCGCGCTGCGCCACCCGGCCTTCCTGGCCGGGCGGGTGCACACCGGCTTCCTCGCCGAGCACGCCGACGCCCTGACCGCCCCGCCCGACGAGGACCGGACGCGGCTCGCCGCCCTGGCCGCCGCGCTCGCCGACGCCGCCGCCCGCCGCACCGCGCTGCCTTCCGGCTGGCGCAACCTGCCCTCCCAGCCGCAGCTCAAGCGCTACCGCGGCGACGACGGCGCCGAGCGGGAGGTCCGCTACCGGCTCACCCGAGCCGGCCTGCGGGCCGAGGACCACCCGGACGTCGACCTGGTCGAGGCCGCGCCCGACCTGGTCGTCCTGCGCGAGGGCGGGCTGCGCCGCGCCTACCGCGTCGCCCGCTACGGGGACCGGGTGCACATCGACACCCCGCTCGGTGCCACCGCGCTCACCGCCCTGCCGCGCTTCCCCGACGCCCCGGTGCGCACCGACCCCGGCGCGCTGCTCGCCCCGATGCCCGGCACCGTGGTGCGGGTCACCGCCGTCGTCGGCGACACCGTCACGGCCGGCCGGCCGCTGCTGGTGCTGGAGGCGATGAAGATGGAGCACCGGATCACCGTCCCCGCCGACGGGATCCTCGCCGAACTCCGCGCCGCCCCGGGCGAGCAGGTCGAGACCGGCACCCTGCTCGCCGTCGTGAAGCCCGCCGAGCCGTCCGTCGAACAGCCCACCGAAGAGCACGACGAAGAGTCCCCCGCAGAGGTCTGAGGAAGGACCGCGCATGTCCGCCATCGGCAGCCAGCTCCTCGAAACCCCCGAACGCCGCGCCCTGCGCAGCGCCGTGGCCGGCCTCGGCGCCCGCTACGGCTCCGCCTACTACCTCGCCCGGGCCCGGGCCCACCGGCCCGCCGACGAGCTCTGGGCCGAGGCCGGGAAGGCCGGCTACCTCGGCGTCAACCTCCCCGCCGAGTACGGCGGGGGCGGCGGCGGGATCACCGACCTCGCGATCGTCCTGGAGGAACTCGGCACCGCCGGCTGCCCGCTGCTCCTGCTGATCGTCTCCCCGGCGATCTGCGGCACCGTCATCGCCCGCTACGGCACCGAGGAGCAGAAGCGCCACTGGCTGCCCGGCCTGGCCGACGGCAGCCGCCGGATGGCCTTCGGCATCACCGAACCGGACGCCGGCTCCAACGCCCACCGGATCTCCACCGTCGCCCGCCGCGACGGCGCGGACTGGCTGCTGACCGGCCGCAAGGTGTTCGTCTCCGGCATCGACCACTGCGACGCCGTCCTGTTCGTCGCCCGCACCGAGGACGCCCGCACCGGGAGACTGAAGCCCGCGCTGTTCGTCGTCCCGCGCGACACGCCCGGCTTCGAGTACCGTCCGATCCCAATGGAACTCGTGGCGCCCGAACGGCAGTTCCAGGTCTTCCTGGACGACGTCCGGCTGCCCGCCGAAGCACTGGTCGGCGACGAGAACGCCGGACTCCTCCAGCTGTTCGCCGGCCTCAACCCCGAGCGGATCATGACCGCCGCGTTCTCCCTGGGCCTCGCCCGCCAGGCGCTCGGCAAGGCGGTCGAGTACGCGCGCACCCGTACCGTCTGGTCCGCCCCGATCGGCGCCCACCAGGGCCTCGCGCACCCGCTCGCCCAGTGCGCGGTGGAGGTCGAACTCGCCCGGCTGATGACCCAGAAGGCCGCCCTGCTGTACGACGCGGGCGAGGACGCCGCGGCCGGCGAGGCCGCCAACATGGCCAAGTACGCGGCCGGCGAGGCCGCCGCCCGGACCGTCGACCAGGCCGTGCAGACCCTGGGTGGCAACGGCCTCACCCAGGAGTACGGGCTGGCCGCGCTGCTCGCCGCCACCCGGGTCGGCCGGGTCGCCCCGGTCAGCCGTGAGATGGTCCTCAACTACGTGGCCCAGCACACCCTCGGCCTGCCGAAGTCCTACTGAGGGCCGGCGGGAATCGCCGGGGGCCGCCGGGGTCTCGAACGGATCGTCGCATCATCGTTCTGATATCTGACCGGCCCCGCCGGCCCGGGAGCCCACCGACCCCTCCTCACCTCGACATTCGCCAGTCCGCGCCACCCCTGCGCCCCGCGCGCTCCGCCAAACGTCCGTCACTGGGGCGCACCGGGCGCCCACTGTCCGTATGCTCCTGTCCCGCACTCCGCACGGCCGGTCGCCACGACCTCCAGCCGGCCGTACCGCCCCGCGCCAACAACCGCACAGGAGGCACGCCTTGGTGTTCCACAGCGAGTTCCCGGACGTCGGCATCGTCGACCTCGCCCTGCACGACGCCGTCCTCGGCGAGGCCGAGCGCCACGGCGACCGGCCCGCCCTCATCGACGGGATCACCGGCGAGACCGTCAGCTACGCACAACTCGCCCACGCAGTACGGCGGGTGGCCGCCGGCCTCGCCGAGGCGGGGGTCCGCCAGGGCGACGTGGTGGCGCTGCTCAGCCCCAACAGCATCCGCTACCCGATGGCCTTCTTCGGCGCCACCCGGGCCGGCGCCACCGTCACGCCGGTCTCCTCGCTCACCACCCCCGGCGACCTCGCCGGCCAGCTCGCCGACAGCGGCGCCCGCTGGCTGATCACCGTCTCGCCGTTCCTGCCCACCGCCCGCGCCGCCGCCGAGAAGCTCGCCGCCGAGGGCCGCCCGCTCGCCGGCACCGTCGTCCTGGACGGCGCCGAGGGCCACCTCTCGCTCGACGACCTGCTCGCCGCCACCGGCCCCGAGCCGGAGATCGCACTCGACCCGGGCGAGGCCGTCGCCGTCCTGCCCTACTCCAGCGGCACCACCGGCCTGCCCAAGGGCGTGATGCTCACCCACCGCTCGATCGCCACCAACCTCGCCCAGACCGACGCCGTCTTCCGCCCGAAGCCGGGCGAGCGCCTCCTCGCCGTCCTGCCGTTCTTCCACATCTACGGCCTCGCGGCCCTGCTCCACCAGCCGCTGCGCTGCGGCGCCACCGTCGTCGTGCTGCCCCGCTTCGACCTGGAGCAGTTCTGCCGCACCGTCCAGGACCAGCGGGTGCAGTCCGTGCTGGCAGCCCCGCCGATCGTCCTCGCCCTCGCCAAGCACCCGGTCGTCGAGCAGTACGACCTCTCCTCGGTGGAGTACCTGCTCTGCGCCGCCGCCCCGCTGGACGGCGAACTCGCCGAGGCCTGCGCCCGCCGCCTCGGCCTGACCCACATCCTCCAGGGCTACGGCATGACCGAGCTCTCCCCGGTCTGCCATGTGATGGACCCGAGGGACCCGGACCCCTCCCCGGGCTCGGTCGGCCGGATGGTGCCCTCCACCGAACTACGGGTCACCGCCCTCGACGGCACCGGCGCCGACCTCGGCACCGGTGAGACCGGCGAGCTGCTGATCCGGGGCCCGCAGGTGATGAAGGGCTACTTCGGCCGCCCCTCCGACACCGCCGCCACCGTCGACGCCGAGGGCTGGCTGCACACCGGCGACATCGGCTTCGTCGACGAGCGCGGCTACCTCTACATCGTCGACCGGGTCAAGGAGCTGATCAAGTACAAGGGCTACCAGGTCGCCCCCGCCGAGCTGGAGGCGCTGCTGCTCAGCCACCCCCAGATCGCCGACGCCGCCGTGATCGGGGTGCGCGACGCCGAGGGCACCGAGTGCCCCAAGGCCTTCGTGGTCCGCGCCCCCGGCAGCGCGCTCACCGAGCACGAGGTCGCCGCCTTCGTGGCCGGCCAGGTCGCGCCCTACAAGAAGGTGCGCGCGGTCGAGTTCCTGGACGCCGTCCCGAAGTCCCCGGCGGGCAAGATCCTCCGCCGCGAGCTGCGCGAACGCGAGGCGGCCGCCGCCCGCTGAACCCGCCGCCCGCTTGACCGCCGGTGCGGCCGGCACCGGCCGCACCGCCCCCGCCCCCGCCCCCGCCCCCGTCTACGGGACAGCACCGTCTGCGAGGATCGACCAGCCGCCAGCCCCGCACGGACAGGACCGCCGCCGCAGATGACCACCCACCCGGCCGCCCGCACCCCCCGGCAGGACCGCAGCCGCGCCACCCGGGCCCGACTGCTCGCGGCGGCGGTCGACTGCCTCGCCGAGCTCGGCTGGAACGGCTCCACCGTCGCCGTCGTCGCCGAACGGGCCGGCGTCTCCCGGGGCGCCGCCCAGCACCACTTCCCGACCCGTGAGGACCTCTTCACCGCGGCCGTCGAACACGTCACCGCCGAGCGGCTGGCCGCCGTCCGGGCGCACGCGGACGTCCTGCCGGACGCCGGCCCGGCCCGCACCGAGGCCGTCGTCGGCATGATCGTGCGCCTCTACACCGGGCCGCTGTTCCGCGCCGCCCTCCACCTGTGGGTCGCCGCCGCCACCGAGGAGCCGCTGCGCGAGCGGATCATCGGCCTGGAGGGCCACGTCGGCCGCGAGGCGCACCGCGCCGCCGTGGAGTTCCTCGGCGCCGACGAGACCCGCCCCGGCGTGCGCGAAACCGTCCAGGCCACCCTCGACATGGCCCGCGGACTCGGCCTCGCCAACCTGCTCACCGACGACAGCACCCGACGATCCGGGGTGATCCGCCAGTGGGCGAGCCTTCTGGAGAGTACGCTGCGGCCGGTAGGCACATGACGCCCGTACACCTGGACGACCGGTGCCCCTCACCAAGGGGTCGCCGGGCGGCCGATGTCCGTGCAGTCTGGAGAAGAACCCCGGCCACAGGGACCACGAGGACCGCCCGGCCGGGCACGAGCCGAACCGGGGTGCAGCCTGATCATGCGGAGAGACGAGTGGGACGCCACCAACGCCACCGGCCCCGGAGCCGGCGCCAGCCCCGCACGCCTGGACGGCCATCGCCTCGTCCCGCTCGCCACCGCCCTGCTCCAGGACGACGGGCTCATCCTGCACTGGAGTGAGGACGCCGAGGCCCTGCTCGGCTGGACCGCCGAGGAGGCCGTCGGCAGCCACGCCGCCCGGCTGCTCACCGACGACAGCAGCCGCCCCGAGGTCCTCGAACTGTTCGAGCGGATCCTCGGCGGCAAGGGCTGGTCCGGCGTCCACCCGGTTCGCCACCGCGACGGCCACACCGTCGAGCTGGAGTTCCGCACCTACCCGATCGCCGGCCCCGGCGGCACCCTGCTGCTGCTCGCCACCGCCTCCGACACCGCCGCCCTGCACCGGGTCGAGGCCGACCTCGCCGTCCTCGACGGCATCTTCGGCCAGTCCCCGATCGGCATGGCCGTCTACGACACCGAGCTGCGGTACGTCCGGCTCAACGAGTCACTGGCCCGGATGAACGGCCTCCCGGTCGCCGACCACCTCGGCCGGCGGATCAGCGGCATCCTGCCCGGCATCAACAGCACCGAGATAGAACAGATCATGAAGCAGGTGCTGGCCACCGGACGGCCCGTGGTCGACGCCCGCTCGCACGGCCGCGTCCCCGGCGACCCGCGCCGCGACCGCGCCTGGTCCGCCTCCTACTTCCGGCTGGAGGACTCCACCGGCCGGGTCTTCGGCGTCTGCTCCTCGATCATCGACGTCACCGAGCGCTTCCAGGCCGAGGCCCGCGCCGCCCGCGCCCAGGAACGCCTCGCCACCATCGCCGAGGCCACCGCCCGGATCGGCACCACCCTCGACCTCCAGCGCACCGCCGAGGAGCTCATCGAGGCGGTCGTCCCCCGCTTCGCCGACTTCGCCACCGTCGACCTGCTGGAAACCGTGCTGCGCGGTGCCGAACCCAGCCCCATCCCGGAGGACCGGGCCGTCCAGCTGCGCGCCGTCGCCGTCGGCGAGGCCTACGAGACCGGGCTCGCGCACGCCGTCGACGTCGTCGGCGAGGTCTCCGAGTACGCCCCCGGACGCAGCTACAACCAGTGCCTGCGCAGCGGGCGCCCGCTGCTGCGCGCCCACGTCGACGCGGAGGTGCTGCGCGGACTGGTCGCCAGCCCCGACCGGGTCGCCCCGGGCCTCGCGGCAGGCATCCACTCCTACCTGATGCTGCCGGTCACCGCCCGGGGCATGGTCCTCGGCGGCGCCGAGTTCATCCGGATGCGCAACCCCGAGCCGTTCACCGCCTCCGACGTCGCGCTCGCCGAGGAACTCGTCGCCCGCACCGCCCTCGCCATCGACAACGCCCGGCTCTACCGGCGCGAGCGGGAGACCGCGCTCACCCTCCAGCGCAGCCTGCTGCCCCAGGAGATCCACCGCACCCTCGGCCTGGAGATCGCCTACCGCTACCTGCCCTCCAGCGTCACCAGCGAGGTCGGCGGCGACTGGTTCGACGTCGTCCCGCTCTCCTGCGGCCGGGTCGCCCTGGTCGTCGGCGACGTCATGGGCCACGGCATCCGGGCCGCCGCCACCATGGGTCAGCTGCGCACCGTCGCCCGTACCCTGGCCACCCTCGACATGCCGCCCGAGCAGGTGCTCACCCGGCTCGACGAGACCGCCTCCGGCATCGGCGAGGGGCAGTTCGCCACCTGTATCTGCGCCGTCTACGACCCGCTGGAGCGCACCCTGCAGGTCGCCTCGGCCGGTCACCTGCCGCCGGTCTGGGTCGCCCCGGACGGCACGCCCCGCCGGGTCGAGATGCCGCCCGGCGTGCCGCTCGGCGTCGGCGGGGTGGCCTTCGAGTCGGTCGAGTTCGCGCTGCCCGAGGGCGGCATGGTCGCCCTCTACACCGACGGCCTGGTCGAACGCCGCGGCCAGGACCTCGACGAGGGCATCGACCTGCTCGCCCGCACCCTGTCCGGCCCCGGCCGGACCCTGGAGGAGAGCTGCGACGCCGTCCTCGCCGCGCTGGTCAGCGGCGGCAGCGACGACGACATCGCGATGATCATGGCCAGGGTGCTGCCGCTGCCCGCCGACCGGGTCGCCACCCTCCCGCTCACCGGCGGCGGCCGGCTGCCCGGCAAGGCCCGCCGCTTCACCCGCGCCACGCTCGACGCCTGGGGCCTGAGCGCGCTCTGCGACTACGCCGAGCTGCTGGTCAGCGAGCTGGTCACGAACGCCCTGCTGCACGCCGACGCCCCGCGCCGGCTGCGGCTGTTCCGCGACCGGGTCCTCACCGTCGAGGTCGCCGACGCCGGCGGCCAGACGCCCCAGCTGCGCCCCTTCGCGGAGCAGGACGAGGGCGGCCGGGGCATGTTCCTGGTCAGCGAACTCGCCCAGCGCTGGGGGAGCAGGCTGACCCGGGACGGCAAGGTGGTCTGGGCCGAGCTGGAGCTCCCCTTCGGCACCGTCTGAGCGCCGGGCCCGCGGGTTCCCCGTCCGGCCCATGACGGTTCCCCGTCCGGACACGACGGTTCCCCGCCCCCCGGCGAGGGGGACGGGGAACCGTCGTGGGCCGGGGCCGTCGGATCAGGCGTTCGCCTTCTCCGGCGTGCGCTCGGGCGCCGGCTGCGGCTCCGGGTCGTCCGCCCCGGGGCCGGAACCCAGCCCCCGCAGCAGCCGCCAGGCCAGCGCCGCCGCGCCCAGCAGCAGCGCGGCCGCCAGCATCCCGGCCACGTTCACGCCGTGCACGAACGCCTCCCTGGCGCTCGCCAGCAGCGGTCCGGCCAGGGTGTCCGGCAGCCCGTGGGCCACCTCCACCGCGCCGCCCAGCGACTCCCCGGCCTGCGCGGCCGCCGCCGGGTCCGTCCCGGCCGGGACGGCCAGCCGGTCCACGTACAGCGCGCCGACCAGCGAGCCGACCAGGGCGATGCCGAGTGCGGTGCCCAGCTCGTAGGCCGTCTCGGAGACCGCCGAGGCGGCTCCGGCCTTGTCCCCGGGCGCGGCGCCCAGCACCAGGTCCGCGCCGAGCGTGTAGACCACGCCCTCGGCGGTGCCGACCAGCAGGAAGGCGGCGGCCAGCAGCAGGTAGGTGGTGTCCTGCTGGATCCAGCCCAGCAGGCCGATGCCGAGGCCCATCGCCAGCAGACCGAGGGTGAGCGCCGCCCGGGCGCCGGTGCGCCGCACCAGCCGGGCGGTCAGCAGACCGCCGGCCATCGCGCCGAAGAAGGCCGGCAGCTCGGCCAGCCCCGCCTTCAGCGGCGGGAAGCCGCGGACCAGCTGCAGGTACTGCGAGGTCACGAAGACGATGCCGGAGAGCCCGATCAGCGCGATCAGCGAGGCCAGCACGGCGGCCGTGAAACGCCGGTCGCCGAAGAGCCGGACGTCCAGCAGCGGGGTCTCCAGCCGCAGCTGGCGGCGGACGAAGACGACCAGCGCCAGCGCGCCCAGCAGACCCGCCACCGGCACGTCCCAGCGGGCGACGCCGTGCGCCGCGGCCTCCTTGATCGCGTAGACCACGCCGATCACACCGGCGAGCGACAGCAGGACGCTCAGCACGTCCCAGCGGCCCGGCTTGGGGTCCTTGGACTCCGGCAGCAGCCAGGCGCCGAAGACCAGCAGCAGCACCAGCACCGGGATGTTCAGCAGGAAGACCGAGCCCCACCAGAAGTGCTCCAGCAGCACCCCGCCGACCACCGGGCCGAGCGCGGCGCCGGCGGACGCGGCGGCGCCCCAGATGCCGATCGCGGTCGCCCGCTCGCGGTCGTCCGGGAAGAGCGTGCGGATCAGCGAGAGGGTGGACGGCATGATGGTCGCCCCGGCCACGCCGAGCAGCACGCGGGCCAGGATCAGCCAGCCGGCGCTGGGCGAGTACGCGGCGAGCAGCGAGGCGGCGCCGAACGCGGTGGCACCGGCCAGCAGCAGCCGCTTGCGGCCGATCCGGTCGCTCAGCGAGCCCATCGAGACCAGCAGGCCGGCCAGCACGAAGGAGTAGGCGTCGCCGATCCACAGCAGCTGGGTGCCGCTGGGGCGCAGGGTCTCGCTGATCGAGGGGATGGCCAGGGAGAGGACGGTCGCGTCGACGGCGACCAGGGTGACGGCCAGGACGAGGACGGCGAGGCCGGTCCAGCGCTGGCGGGGCTGGAGGTGGACGGTGCTGCTCATGGGTATCGGTGTCCGGTTTCCGGTCCGGGGTGCGGCGGGCGGGGGAGTGGGGTCAGTGCGGGCGCGGGGTGCGCAGGGCACCGCCGAGGAAGAGCTCGGCGAGCGAGAAGGTGGCGTCGCGCGGGGCCAGCCGGCCGTCCTGGACGGCCCAGCCGATCCCGGCGAGCAGGTCGAAGAACGCCTCGCTGAGCCAGGCCGCCGAGAGTTCGATGCGGAAGACCCCCTGCTGCTGCCCGCGCAGGAAGAGCGCGTGCAGCCGGGCGATCTGGGCCTCCCAGAGGTCGTTGACCGCCTCGTCGTCGTAGAGCTGGCTCTCGCCGGTCAGGTAGGCGCAGAGCATGGCGTCCGGAACGATCTCGTCGATCAGCCGGCGCAGCGCGGCGTGCGCGTCGCCCTCCTCGACCGCGGCGGTGTCCAGCGCGGAGGCCAGGCGCCGCAGCGCGAGCATGCCGACCTCGCCGATCAGCGCGTCCCGGCCCGGGAAGAGCCGGTGCAGGGTGGCGCGGCTGATGCCCGCGGCGCGGGCGATCTCGTCGAGGTGGGCGGTCGGGCGGCGGGAGAGCACGCCGACGGCGGCTTCGAGCACGGAGTCACGGTCGGTGGCCATGGAACGAGTGTACGTCGAATGAGACACCGGTGTCTCAGAATTAATCCGGCCGTCTCGTTCGAGGCACCGCCGTACCGCGAGCGGACGACAAAAAACCGGGGACGGTGGTGCCGTCCCCGGTTCTCCCGCCGGTCCGTCGTGGCCGGTGGGAGCCGGTCAGCTCTGGTTGTAGAAGCCCGTGTCGTCGAGCGGGCGGTCGATCACCATCACCTCGACGTCCGCCGGGGTGAGCAGGAACACCCGGCGGGCGATCCGCTCGATGCCGCCGCGGGTGCCGAAGATCAGGCCGGAGGCGAAGTCGACCATCCGCTTGGCCTCGGCCTCCTCCATCTCGGTGAGGTCCATGACCACCGGGGTGCTCGCCCGGATGTGCTCGCCGACCGTGCGGGCCGCCTCGAATCCGGTCGGCCGCAGGGAGACGATCCTGGTCGGAGCGGGGGAGGACGGAACCGTCTCCTGCTCGACCCACTCGTCCTCGTACACCGCGGCCGGGTAGCTCCCGGAGGGCATCAGCCACCCGTTGTGGTGCTCGTCGCGAAGTGCTCCCATGCCGCGCCTCCCTGCCTCTGTTCCGTACAGGTCCCCCGGTGCGCGTGCCCTTTTGACACGTCATCCACTCGTCGGAACTGTCCGAGTATCGCACTGATCACCGGTCTCGCGCCCGCTCGCGCCGTCCGTACGGGTCGCGCCGCGCCGACGGTCCGGGCGGACCCGGGCATCAGAAGCGACGCGGTGGAACGGCGTACGGTTGCGCGCGTAGACGATATCGGTCGCGGTGACCGCGCAATTGACCTTCTGTCAACAATGCGGGAACGATTTCACACGACACCGACAACGACCCCGCTCGGCCGAGCGCATTCGGATCTCCCGCGCCCGGCGCGCCGCCCGGGTGCCCGGCGCTCAGGCCTGGACCGCGCGCCGTCGTCGCAGCGCGGCCCGCAGCACGGGGACCAGGCCGACGAGGGTCATCAGCCCGATCAGCCCGGCGGAGATCAGGAACCCCGTCGACCCCGGCTCGCGCGCGGTCGCGGCGGCCGCGACGTAGACCGCGGTGACCGGGACCACCCCGAGCGCGGTGGCGAGGATGAACGGCGGGAACCGGACCCCGGACACCGCCGCGCCGTAGGTGGCCGCCTGGAACGGCAGCCCGGGCAGCAGCCGCAGCAGCAGGATGCTGCGGAACCCCTGGTCGGTGAAGCGCCGGTCCAGCGCCAGCAGCAGCCGCCCGCGCAGGAAGCGCCGGAGCGCGTCCTGCCCCAGCCACCGGGCCAGCCCGAAGGCGATCGCCGCTCCCAGCGTGGTGCCCAGCACGGCCAGCAGCAGCCCCTGCTGCACGCCCAGCAGCAGTCCGGCGGCCGCGTTCAGGGCCGGCCGGGGGAAGAAGGCCACCGTGCCGACCGCGTACACGGCGGTGAACAGCGGAACGCGCCAGTACCAGGGAGTCCCGTCGGACAGGCCCCCGTCGAGCAGTGCGGTCGGGCTCCACAGCAGCAGGGAGCCGGTCACCGCGGCGAGGATCGCCACCAGCAGGGCGAACCGCGGCCACGGCGAACGCGCCGGCCGGTCGGCCGGGGCGGGGCCCGGCGGAGGCGGGGAGGTCACGGGATCGGGCACGCGCCGAGCCTAACCGGGGGCCCGGTCCAGATCACGCTGCGCCCCTCCGACGGCATGACCGCCGCCGACCGCGCGGTCGTCCTGCGGGAGG
>NZ_JBEOSF010000066.1:0-20673 GCF_040302725.1 Kitasatospora sp. NPDC097605
GCTGGTGGCCCCCTGGTCGTCGGTGGAGCGCAGGAGGCGGCGGACTTCGTCGCGCCAGTGGCCCGCGTAGGGGTCGCGGGAGGTGCGGACGGTGCCGCCCCGCCCCCGCCGGCGCCGGGTTCGCCCACGGCTCGGCCGGCGTCGGCTGGGCCCTGCTGCGCTTCGCCGAGGCCGTCGGCGAGCCCCCCGAGGGCCCGCACCACCGGGCCGGTCTGGCCGCCCTGCACGCCGCCACCGCGGTCCGCTCCCGCGAGGGCTCCTGGTGCCGGGGCCGCCCCGGGGTCGCGCTCGCCGTCGTGGACAGCCCGCTCGCGCTCGCCGACCGCGGGCTCGCCGACTGGGCCCAGCGCGCCGTGCGGAACACCGCCCGTGCCGCGCCGCTCGGCGACCACAGCCTCTGCCACGGCGAGTTGGGCGTGCTGGAACTGCTCGGCCGGCACGGCCCCGCCGCCGGCCGCACCCCGTGGGTCCGCCGGGCCGGGGCGCTGCTGGCCGCCGTCGACCAGGACGGCCCGCGCTCGGGCACCCCCGACCAGGTCCCGCACCCCGGGCTGCTCACCGGCCTGGCCGGGATCGGCCACGGGCTGCTGCGCCTCGGCTTCCCCGACCGGGTGCCGCCCGCCCTGCTGCTGCGCCCGCTGGTGCCGGCGGCGGCCCGCTCCGCACCGGCCGCCCTCGGCTGAGCGCCCTTCTCAGACCCGCACGCCCCCACGCACGCCCGTCCGCGCCCCCATGGCGCGGACGCGCGGCCCCGCACCACCCGTCCCAGCCGTCCCGACCGAACCGGCGCCACCCGTGCGGCGTCCTCCCCACCGGACGTCCGCACTCCGGACCGTCCACGGACCATCCACCGCGACCCGAACGGAGTCCCGAACCATGCACGACCACGATGAGCGGCTCACCCTGCCGCAATCCGCCGTCCGCCCCGGCGAGACGGCCGAACACCCGGCCGGCGAGATCCGCCTGCGCCCGGGCAACGGCCTGGGCCTGCGCTCCCGCCTGCTGGCCGGCACCGGCGGCGCCATCCCGCCGATCGTCGAGTTCCCGACCATGACGACGCCCTTCTGAGCACCGCCCGTGCCACCGCACCACCCCCGGCCCTGACCGGCCGGACCGTCCGC
This sequence comes from Kitasatospora sp. NPDC097605, assembly GCF_040302725.1. Classification (NCBI taxonomy): domain Bacteria; kingdom Bacillati; phylum Actinomycetota; class Actinomycetes; order Kitasatosporales; family Streptomycetaceae; genus Kitasatospora; species Kitasatospora sp. NPDC097605. The sequence continues at coordinate 1,122 of NZ_JBEOSF010000066.1, forward strand.
CGCCGGGGAACGGGCAGCCCCTCGGCGGCGGACCACCCCGACCGGACGGGCCGTCACCTGCCCCGCGGACCCGGCCGCGCGCCGAACGCGCTCCGCATGTGGTCGTACGGTAACCACCCGGTGGCGGCACCGTGCCCGCTTCGTAGTCGACTCACCACTCTTCAGAACGGATACCTCGTCAAGTAGCCTGCGGCCATGCGGACCACGTCGTCGATCACCGTTGGCCGCGCCCCCGAGCTGGCGATGCTCGGCGACGCGCTGGCCACCGCCCGCCAACAGGGCGGCGGGGCGGTCTTCCTGCTCGGCGAGGCCGGCATCGGCAAGTCCCGGCTGGCCGGCGAGTGCGCCTACCAGGCGTACGGGCTGGGCCTGCCGGTGCTGCGCGGGCGGGGCAGCTCGACCGGTACGGTGACGCCGTTCCGGCCGCTGATCGAGGCGCTCTCCTCCCGGTTCCGGGCCGCCGGACCGCCCACCGACCCCGAACTCGCCCCCTACCGCCCGGCGCTGGCCCGGCTGGTCCCCGAGTGGCGGGACAGCGCGGCGGCGGCCGGCGCGGGCGTCTACCCGGAGACGGTGGTCGAACTGGCCGAGGCGCTGCTGCGGCTGCTCGCGGTGCTCGGCCGTGACCAGGGCTGCGTCCTGCTCCTGGAGGACCTGCACGACACCGACGCGGAGACCGTCGCCGTCCTGGAGTACCTGGTCGACAACCTGGCCGGCCTGCCGGTGCTGCTGCTCGCCACGCTGCGCGCCGAACCGGGCCCCGCCCTGGACCTGGTGCGCGCCGCCGAGCGCCGGCGCGCCGCCACCGTCACCGAACTGCGGCCGCTGCCGCCCGCCGAGGTGGCCGCGCTGGCCGCCGCCGTCCTGGAGGCCGAGCGCGCCGACCTGCCGGCCACGCTGGTCGAGCACCTCACCGAGCGCGGCGACGGCTGCCCGTACCTGGTCGAGGAGCTGCTCGCCGACCTGCTGCACTCCGGCGCGCTGCGCCGGGCCGAGGACGGCCGCTGGGCGCTCGCCGACGGCTCGCGCCCCGGGGTGCCCAGCACCATCGTCCGCAGCTGGGGCCGCCGGATCGACCAACTCGACCCCCAGGTACGGGACCTGCTGCTGACGGCGGCCACCCTCGGCAGCCGCTTCTCGGTGACCACCGTCCAGCTGATCACCGGCTACGACGACCGCACCCTGTTCAGCCATCTGCGCTCGGCCTCCGAGGCCAATGTGATCGTGCCGGACGGCGCCGCCCCGGACCGCTACGCCTTCCGCCACGCGCTGACCGCCGACGCGGTGACGGCCGCCCTGGCCCCCGCCGAACGCGCCGCGCTGGCCCGCCGGGCGGCCCACGCCATCCTCCGGGCCGATCCCGACCTCGCCGACGAGCGGCGCCAGCTGGTCGCCTCGCTGCTGCTGGCCGGCGGCGACCGGGCGGGCGCGGCGGTGCACTTCGCCGAGGCCGGCCGACGGGTGCTGGAGGCGGGCGCGGCCGGATCCGCGGTGGTCCTGCTGGAGCGCGCGCACGAACTCGCCGGGGACGCCGAGCGGGCCGGTATCACCGAGCGGCTGCTGCCCGCGCTGGCCGAGTCCGGCCAGCTGGACCGGGCCTTCGACCTGGTCCGCACCCTGCCGCCGGTGCCGCCCGCCCCGCCCGCGTCCGCCGCGCCGCCCGCCGGCGCCGTCCCCGCCGTGGAGCGCCGGATCGAGCTGCACACCCGGCTCGCCTGGGCGGCCGTGATGGCCGAGCGCGGCGCCGACGCGGTGGCCCAGGTGGCCGCCGTGCGCGCGCTCACCGCCGGGCGGCCGCGCCCCGAGCAGGACGCCGCGCTGGCCGTCGTCGAGGGCCACCTCGCGCTGCTGCCCGACCACGCGCCGCCGACCGTCGACGGCAGCCCGGACGGCAGCCCGGACGGTGGCCCGCACCGTGCTGCGGACGCCTCCGCCCGGCTCACCGAGGCCGAGCGCCGTGCCCGCCACGCCGCCGAGGTAGCCGAACGGGCCGGCCTCCCGGTGGTCGCCTGCCAGGCCTGGCAGTTGCTCGCCCTGCTCGCCCGCGAGCGCGGCTTCGACGCCGCCGACGCCTGCCTGGAGCGGATGCTGGCCGTCGCCGAGACCCACGCCCTGCCGGTCTGGCGGGTCGAGGCGATGCTGCGGCTGGGCGCCAACGCCTTCATGCGCACCGGCGACGGCACCCGGCTGGAGCGCGCCCGGGCCGCCGCCGCCGGGCTGGGCGCGATCGTGCTGACCCAGACCCTGGACGGCCTGCTCGCGATGAACGCGGTGCTGCGCGGCGAGTGGCACACCGCCCGTACCACCGTCGACCGCTGCCTCGACGCCACCGCCCGGCTGCACAACCTCGCCGCCCACCGCTATCTGCTGCTCTCCTCCGCCACCCTGGCCGCCCACCTGGGCCGCACCCGGGAGATGGAGCGCGAACTGGCCCGGTTCCGGCAGGCCGGCGGCGAGGAGTCCTTCCTGACGCCGCTGCGCTACGGGCTCTGCCGGGCGGTCGGCGCGCTGCTCGCCGAGGACCGCGCCGCCGCCCGCGCCGAGCTGGCCGCGGGCCTGGCATGGGAGGAGGAGCACCCCAGCGTCTTCTACCTGGCCGGCCGGCACGGCCTGCACCCGCTGCTGGAGGTGGTCGAGGGCCGCTGGGGCCGCGCCGAACTCGACCGGGCCGCCGCCGCGCCCGCCGCCGAACTCGCCTGGAACCGCCAGTTCCTGCGCTTCGCGGACGCGGTCGTGCTGGGCCGCGAGGGCCACCCGGAGCAGGCCGCCCGCGCCCTCGCCGAGGCCCGCCCGCACGCCGCCGCCTTCCCGCTCGCGCACCACCTGGCCCTGCGGCTCGCCGCCGAGGCCGCGCTCACCGACGGCTGGGGCGAGCCGGTGGCCTGGCTGCGCACCGCCGAGGAGTACTTCCACCAGCTGGAGGTGCAGCCGGTGGCCGCCGCCTGCCGCACCCTGCTGCGCCGGGCGGGCGCCAGCGTGGCCCAGCACCGCGGCGGCCGTGACGCCGTACCGGCGGGTCTGCGCAGCTGCGGGGTGACGGTCCGCGAGTACGAGGTGCTGGTCCTGCTCGCCGACCGCCCCGGCAACCAGGAGCTGGCCCGCAAGCTCTCCATCTCCCCGCGCACGGTGGAGAAGCACCTGGCCAACCTGATCGCCAAGACCGGCCGGCCCGACCGGGCCGCCCTCTGCGCCCTCGCCGCCGAACTCTGCGCCACCCCCTGAAGCCGCGCCCCTGGAGGGCCGTCAGCCGCCGGCCGTCCCCGTCCCCGTCCCCGTCCCCGTCCCCTGGACGTGAATGCGGAGGGCCGCGGCTGCGAGGCGTGCGGCGTCGGGGCTGCCGAAGGTGTGGTGGAAGTCGGGGTCGGTCTCGTACATGGCGGCCACACCGCAGATCATGGCGGCGGAGCGTTCGCGGTCGCCCGCGTGGGTCGGAGTGCCGGGGATCTCGGTGAACCAGGCCACATGGACGGCCGCGTGGGCCTGCGAAGCGGGCGAGTCGGGGGCCTCGCCCGCTTCCTGGAGTGCGGCCCAGCGGTGCACCAGCGATTCGCTCCTGGCTTTCCAGTCACGTTGCTGGCCGATGGATTTCGCATGCCACCACTCGTTCGAGGCGTCGAAGGCCTCCTGTCCCCAGCGCCGGACGACCTCGTCCTCGTAGCGGTCGTTGAAGCCTTGGAGCATCACGTCCATCGGCGGGCGACGGCCCTCACGGCGCATCCGCACCGTGTGCTCGACCGCCTGGATGCGACGCTCGAGCGCCAGACGATCGGCCTTGAGCTGGTCCAGGTGTGCGAGCAGGGCGTCGATCTCCGCGGTGGGTGAGCTCTCGGCGTCCAGAACGGCCGCGATCCGGGCCAGGGGCATCCCGGTGTCCCTCAGCAGCAGGATCCGCTGCAACCGCCCGACCGCGTCGGGTCCGTAGTACCGGTACCCGTTGGACCCGACGCGGTCGGGGTCGAGCAGCCCGATGCGGTGGTAGTGGCGCAGCGTGCGGCCGCTGACGCCCGCACGCTCGGCGAGCTCGTGCACGGTCCACTCCACCACTGCCTCCACCTGGTCGACCCGGCCTGATCAGCCACTTCCCGGGGCTAGTGTCGCGCGTCCGGCGCCAGGCCCAAACGCGGCAGGGCGACCTCCAGGATGTCGGCCGAGGGCGTGTGGACGCTGCCGGCGGCGGTCGTGCCGGTCGCGTCGAGGTAGGCGCGCACGAGGCGGGCGCCCGCCGCGTAGCCGGCGCCGGTGGGCAGTCCGACCCGGCGGGCTCCGAACAACGCCGCGCTGGCATCGCCGAGCACCCAGGAGGCGAAGTCGGCCATGCCCGTGACGCCGAGCCCCGAGGCGACCTTCGCCAGGACGGCGTCATCGGTTCGGGTCCGCTCTCCGACGAAGTGGGTGTAGCCCCGTCGTCCGTGCAGCTCGGCGGCGAACACGTCGGCCAGGCCCTCGGCGACGACGTGCTCGCCCACGGTGACGGTGGCCGGGTCCCACACGACGCCACCGGGTGAGTAGCGCACATTGTGGTGCAACTCGTGCACCACGATCGCCTCCAACCGGTCGAGGACGACAGGGTGCGGCCACACGGTGACGGTGATGTAGCCGCTGATGCCCCCGAAACCCGAGACGCCCGCGACTTCGTTCATGAAGTGCGCGTTCGTCGGATCACCCAGGACGAGCAGGACCTGAAGGTCGGGCATCGTCAGGTCCGGGACCGCCGACGTGAGGGCGGCGACGCCGTCCCGGAGGGCCGCGCCGACGCGCTCCCAGGCGTTGGCGGCCAGCAACGTGGCGAGACCCTCGCGGACCCGCTCGTCGGTGGCGTCCGAGCCGTTCACCGGAAAGCCGAAGTTCTGCTGGTGGACCGCCGCCATGTCCACCCCGCCCGGGATGAAGAAGTACATGCCTGCCATGGGGGACCACAGGTCACGCACCCGGTCCGCTCGATCCGCGGGCGACGCCGCCAGGACGCGGCTCATGCCCGCGGCGCTGTCAATCACTGAGATGGTCATGACCCGAGACGCTAAACATTGTCGTTACGACAAGGTCAAGGCTCCCGCCTCCGTCAGGGCCGCCCGGCCCGCAGCGGGGGCGGCAGGGCGGGCTCGGCGTCCGTCCCGGGTGCGGACGCCCCGGGCGCGACCGGCTCGGGCAGGCGGTGGGCGAGCAGCCAGGCCAGCGCGCACAGGGCCACCAGCGGCGCGAGCGCGGTGCGCAGGCCGGTGTGGTCGGCGAGCAGGCCGATGGCCGGGCCGGCGACGCCGCCGACGCTGACGGCGAGGCCGAGCGTCACCCCGCTGGCGGTGCCGATCCGGCTCGGCAGGTAGTCCTGGCCGAGCGTCACCTGGAGCGAGAACGGCACGTACAGGGCCAGCGAGATCAGCGCGGCGAAGCCGTACAGGGCGACCGGGCCGGGCACCAGCAGCAGTCCGGCGACGGCCGGGACGGCGGCCGCGTACGACAGCCGGACCGTGCGCACCCGGCCCCAGCGGGCGGCGCACCAGCCGCCGAGCACCGTGCCGACCGCGCCGCCCGCGAACAGGGTGAACAGCGCCGCCGTCCCCACCCCGGAGTCGCCGCCGAGCCGCTGCCGGGCATAGAGCGCCACGAAGGAGCTCAGGCCGACGAAGACCACCGAGCGGCAGCCGATCACCGCCGAGAGCCACAGGAAGGCGGCCCGGTCGTCGCGCCGTGCGCCGTCCGCGCCGTCGGCGGCGGGCCCGGCGGCGGCGCGGGCGGCCAGCGCCCGGACCACCGGTGCGGTGAGCAGCGCCGCCGCGAGCGCGGGCACCGCCAGCCAGGGGGTCGCGCCCAGCCCGCCGGCCGCCAGGACCGGGCCGACCAGCAGCGGGGCGAGCGCGAAACCGATGTTGCCGCCGAGCGAGAACCAGCCCATCCGGGTGTGGCTGTCGCCGCTCGCGGCGCGAGCCAGCCGCGCGGACTCGGGGTGGTAGGCGGCGACCCCGACACCGGAGAGCGCGACCGCCGCGCAGAGCAGCGCGTACGGGCCGAACAGCCCGGCCAGTCCGACGCCGACACCGGCCGCGGCGGTGGCGGCCGGGATCAGCCAGGGCATCGCCCAGCGGTCGGTGAGCGCGCCGAACAGCGGCTGGACGATCGAGGAGAGCAGGGTCGCGGCCAGCACGACCCCGGCCGCGGAACCGTAGTCGAGGCCGCGCTCGGCGACGAGGAAGGGGACGAGGGCGGGCACGACGCCCTGGTAGAGGTCGACGGCGGCATGGCCGGCCGCCAGCACCGCGATCGGGGCGGCGCCGGAGGAGGGACGGGATCGGAGAGTGGTCACGGAGCGATCCTCGGGCCGCCGGGCGGTGGCGGGCTTCCGGTAAAGTGCCGGACGATGCCGATTACCCGCCAGTCGATGCCGGGGCACGCAGGTGCCGGCCGACCGCGCCCTTCCGCCGAACTGACGGTCACCCGCCCGCTGCCCGCCGGTGCGACCGTCTCCGAGCACCGCCACGAGGCGCACCAGATCGTCTACGCGGGCCGGGGCGTGCTGGCGGTCACCACCGCCGCGGGCACCTGGGTCGCCCCCGCGACCCGCGCGCTGTGGATCCCCGCCGGCACCGGCCACCGGCACCGCGCCTACGGGCCCACCGTGCTGCACACGGTCGGCCTGCCGCTGGGTCACAATCCGCTCGGCCTGGCCCGCCCGGCGGTGCTGGCGGTGGGCCCGCTGCTGCGCGAGCTGCTGATCGCCTACAGCGCCCCGGGCACCGAGGGCACCCCGGAGGGGCGGCGGATGCTGGCCGTCCTGCTGGACCGGCTGCGCCGCGCCCCCGAGCAGCCGCTGCACCTGCCGGTGCCGCGCGACGCCAGGCTCGCGGCGGTCGCCGCCCTGCTGGACGCCGATCCGGCCGACGGCCGCACCCTCGGCGAACTGGGCCGGGCGGCCGGGGCCGGCGAGCGGACGCTGAGCCGGCTCTGCCGCGAGGAGCTGGGCATGACCTTCCCGCAGTGGCGCACCCAGCTGCGCCTGCACCACGCCCTGCGGCTGCTGGCCGAGGACGTTCCGGTCACGGCGGTGGCGCACCGCTGCGGCTGGGCCTCGGCGAGCGCGTTCATCGACGTCTTCCGCCGCACCTTCGGCCACACCCCGGCGGCGCACCACCGCTGACGGGCGCTACGGCACCAGCCGGACGATCTCGCCGATCTCCAGCGCCGCGTACACCGCCCCGTCCGGGGCGACGGTGAGGCCGTGCGGCTCGGCGCCCTCGACCGGCAGCGGGTGGCCGGTGCAGTCGCCGCCGGGGGTGAGGGAGCCGATCCGGCCGGCCGCCCACTCGGTGAACCAGAGGCGGCCGTCCGGCCCGGCGGCGACGGCGTGCGGGCGGGCCGCGCGGTCGGGCAGCGGATGCTCCGTCACCTCGCCGTCGACGGTGATCCGGCCGACCTGGCCGGCGCCGATCTCGACGAACCAGAGCGCGTCGCCGCCCCGGGTGATGCCGACCGGCGCGGCGCCCTCGGTGGGCAGCGGGTACAGGGTGATCCCGCCGTCGACGGTGATCCGGCCGATCGCGTGGGCCTGGTTGAGGGTGAACCAGAGGGCGCCGTCCGGCCCGGCCGTGATCATCGAGGGGAAGCCGCCGGAGACCGGCAGCGGGTACTCGGTCACCTCGCCGTCCACGGTGATCCGCCCGATCCGGTCGGCGTTCAGCTCGGTGAACCAGAGCGCGCCGTCGGGGCCGGCCGCGATGCCGTACGGCCCGCAGCCCCCGGTGGGCAGGGCGTGGGAGCGGGTCTCGCCGTCCACCGTGATCCGGCCGATCCGGTGGTCACGCATCCGGGTGAACCAGAGCGCGCCGTCGGGGCCCGCGGTGATCACCGCGGGTCCGCAGCCGGGCGCGTCCAGCCCGTACCGGGTGACCGTCCCGTCGGCCGCCAGCCGCCCGACCTCCCCGGCGTGCACCAGGGTGAACCAGACGGCACCGTCGGGGCCCGCGGTGATCCCGTACGGCCCGGCCGCCCCGTCCGCCACCACGATCCGTTCCATCGTCATACGCCGTCCCGTCCCCTTTCCCCGGCCCGGCCGGTGATCACCGGCCGCACCCGCAGCACTCTCCCCCACCGGCCCCGTCCGGGCAACCGGGATTCGCGGCGGCGACGGATTGTCAGTGCGACCGTCTACCGTCCCCGGCATGGGTGTCTATCTGGTGAGTGTCGAGGCCGACGACTGGCTCGACGACGAGATGTTGGGCCCGGTCGGCCGGGCGGTCGACGCGGCGCTGGCCGGGCGCGGGCTGCCGCCGTTCGTCTGCCCGCCGGTGACGGAGTTCCGGGCCGGGTCGGGGCTGCACTTCGAGGAGAAGATGTACCGTCCGATCGCCGGCTTCGAGCGGTTCTGCGGCGAGTTGGCCGACGGCACGGTGGAGACGCTGCTCGGCTGGGACGTGCTGCTGCCCGTGGAGCTGGAGGCGCCGCTGGTGCTGCCGGTGGAGTGCGCGTACAACGACGTGACGGCGGTCTGGGACGCGCACCGGGTGCTCGCCGCCGCGCAGCGCGTGGCGGAGCTGCTCGCACTGCCGCCCGGGATACCCGAGCACTGCGACAACCTGGAGATCGGCCTCTGGTTCGACCGGCACGCGAGCGCGGCGGCGGTCTCCTCCCCGGGCCCGTGGTCGGAGGACCTGGACGTCGCCTTCTACTCCGCGCTCTTCCTGCGCGCCGCCGAGTACTCGCTGCGGCGCGGCCGTCCGCTCGCCTTCTCCTGAGCCGCCCGCTCCTGGGCCCGCCTATCCGTGGGCCCGCCTATTCCCGGGCCGCGTCCGTGAGGGCCTCGGCCCCGCCGCCGTTCCGGTCGGCGCGGCGCCGCCGGCCGGGGTCGCCGCGCAGCACGGAGACCACCCCGAGCCCGGCGGCGCAGACCGGGACGGCCAGCAGGGCGCCGATGATGCCGGCGATCCCGGAGCCGGCCACCACGGCGACCATGATGGTGGCCGGGTGGAGTTCCACCGTGCGGCTCTGGATCAGCGGCTGGAGGATGTTGCCCTCGACGACCTGGACGGCGACCACCACGCCGAGCGCCCAGAGCGCCGTGCCCAGGCCGCCGTCGGCGAGAGCGACCAGCACGGCGACGGTGCCGGAGAGGAAGGCGCCGACGAACGGGATGTAGGCGCCCATGAAGACCAGCGCGCCGAGGCCGGGCGCGCCGGGGACGCTGAGGACGAGCAGTCCGACGGTGATGAAGAAGGCGTCGATCAGGGCGATCAGGGTGGTGCCGCGCATGAAGCCGGCCATCGCCTCGAAGGCCCGCTCGCCGCAGGCCACCACCGTCTCGGCGGTGCGCTCGGGCAGGTAGGAGCGGACCACGTCGCCGGTGCGGTGGCCGTCGCGCAGGAAGAAGAAGACCAGGGCGAGGGCGAGCACGGCGCCGGTGGCGATCTGGGTGGCCAGGCCGAGGCCGGAGAGCACGCTGTCGGTGAGGGTGGTGACCAGGGTGTTGGTCTCGCCCTGGGCGTTGTCCAGCACGTGCCGGATCTTCTCGCCGAAGGGGCCGAGCCAGTCGGCGAGCCGGTCGCCGGCCTCCTGGAGGGCGGCGGCGATCTGCGGGGCGCTGTGCACCAGGGAGTTGACCAGCAGGGCGATGACCGTGGAGACGGCGGCCACCAGCACGGCGCAGGTGAGTCCGGCGGCCACGGACCGGCTGACGCCGCGTCGGACCATCCACGGCATCACGGGCTGGAGCAGCGAGGTGCCGAGCAGGGCCAGGATCACCGGCACGGTGGCGGCCCGCAGTTCGACCAGGGCGAAGACGATGAGCGAGGCGACGGTGATCAGCAGCACGAGTGCCGCGGACCACGCGGCGGCGGCCCGGACCGGGGCCGGCAGCATGAGGTAGGGGCGTCGGTGGTCGGCGGGTCGCCGTTCGGGCGGAGTCTGCCCCGGCATCCGTTCCTCCGTCAGGTCGATCGGTCCAGGTCTGCCCCATCTGAGCAGACGATCCGATCATATGCCCGTTTTGCTCCCTCCCGGGCGGCGCCCGCCCCGGGGCCCTCGGCGCGACCGGGGCGGTGGCGCCGGCGCTCAGTCGCGGAGCCGGAACAGCCAGGCCTGCCGCTGGTCCCGGCCCTCCAGCGGCCGTAGCGCGGTGCGCTGCGGGAAGATGTCCAGCACGCTCAGGTCCAGCGCCAGTTCATGGCCGTCGACCGGACCCCCGGGGAGGACGACATGGAAGGAGAGCGGCTCGGCGGCCTGGTACAGCGCCCACTCGAACTCCTCGGTGACGCCCCTGACCTGCTGGTTCACCTCGGGCGGGCCGTCCAGGCCGACATAGGCGCCGTGCCGGACGTTCCTGATGACGACGTTTCCGTTGTCACAGCCGGTCACCTCCCAGTCCTGTTCCCCGGGCTCGCCGGTCGGGGGCAGGACCACCACGAACTCCTTGGCGGTCTGCAGGGTGAGCAGTTCCTCGTCGGGCTTGGCGATCGCGTAGACGCCATTGTGCACAGGGGCCACGGCCGACTCCATCTCGGTAGGGTGGCTCGATTCAAGCCAGCCGGGCCGGTACCGGCCGAGAGCACCGCCGCCGGACCACCCCAACGAGTCACCGCCCCCGGACGTCCGTCCGCTCCTCGAACGCGCTAGCCGGCCTCCTCGAAGCGGACCTCACCGCCGCCGCCGGCGAAGGCCAGCACCCGTTCGGCCTCGGTCCGCGCCGCGTCCCGGTCGGCCCGGGCGAGCGCCGCGAACGGGCGGACCGTCACCGACCGCGCCCCGGCGCCCTCCCCGGTGAGCTGCCAGCTCCCGGCGACCAGGCCGTCCACCAGGACGGAGCCGAGCACGATGCCGTTCTGGGTCATCACCCGGGGCCGGTGGGCCTCGGGCAGCACCCGGGTGCGGTCGGCGTGCGAGAGCAGCAGGTTGTCGAACGGCGCGACCAGCCGGACCGGGGCCGGGGTGTCCGGGTCGGGCCGGGGCGCCTCGGGCAGGTCGTACAGCAGCCGGCCCTGCTCGTCGCGGAAGGTGACCAGGCCCGGGGCGAGCCGCTTCAGCACCGCGGCGAGCCGGCTGAGGCCGCACCACTTCTGCAGGTCGGCGGCGGTGGCGGGGCCGAAGGCGGCGAGGTAGCGCAGCGCGAGGCCGTCGAGCGAGGCCGTGGGGTCGAGCGGCCGGCCGAGCCAGGCCTCGGCGGTGGTGTGCGCGGCGGGACCGCCGCGCCCCCACAGACCGCGCGGCGGGACCTGCACCAGCGGCAGCCGGCAGCGCGCGGCCTGGGCGAGCGCGGCCGGGTCGCGGTCCGGGCGGGCGGCGGCCAGTTCGGCGCCCAGCCGCTGGAAGGTGCGCGGCTCGGCCTCGACCAGGGCGCGGGCCTCGGCGGCCAGCGCGTCGAGGTCGAGGCCGGTCAGCCGCTTGCCGAAGGTGGTGCGCAGCTGCTGGTCCAGCATCGGCTGCAGCAGGGGCCGCAGGGTCAGGCAGTCCTCGGCGGTGACCAGGTGGATGGTGCCGCGCTGGAGGGCGATCCGCACGACCCGCCGGGTCTCGATCAGCCCGGTGAGCGCGTCGGGGGTGAAGCCGTCGATCCGGGCGAGCAGGCCGAGGTAGGGCGGCTGCGGGGCGGCCTGGGCCTGGAGGCCGCCGAGGTGCCCGATCATCGCGGCCGGGGTGGTGCCGGCGCGCTCCAGCAGGTGCTGACGGGCCAGCAGCGCGCGGCCGAGCGCCCGCGGGCCCAGCACCCCGCCGTCCTCCCCCCGCGGTCCCCCGGTCACCGGCGCCCGTCCAGGACGGAGCGCAGCAGGGCGATCCGGTTGCTGGTGATCGAGTCGACGCCGGCCTCGTGCAGCTTGCGCATGGTGCGGCGCAGGTCGGCGGTCCAGGTGGAGACGGCCAGCCCGGCGTGGTGGGCGGCGGCGGTGAACCCGGGGGTGGCCAGGCCGAACGGCGGGTTGATGAAGCGCGGGCGCAGGTCGTCGAGCAGGGCGCGCACAGGCAGCCGGGGCTGCTTCCAGGTGAGCGCGATCTCGGCGTCGGGGGTGAGGGCGCGCACGGCCAGCATGGCGGTGGCGGGACCGCAGAAGGCGACCCGTTGCTCGGCGCCGAGGCCGGTGACGACCTCCCAGGCGGCGGCCGCCGGGCCCGGGTCGTCGAGGTCGATCAGGAGCCTGGCGCCGGGCGCGGCGGCGGCGGTGGCCTTGAGCGCCTCGGCGAGGGTGGGGACGCGGTGGTGGCCGTCGTCGAAGGCGTCGAGCTGCTCGGCGGTGAGCCGGCCGAGCGGGCGCGGGTCGCCCCAGAGGCGTTCCAGGGTGGCGTCGTGCAGCAGGACCGGGACCCGGTCGCGGGTCAGCCGGACGTCCACCTCGACGGCGTCGGCGCCGGCGGCGAACGCTGACTCCACGGAGGGCAGGGTGTTCTCGCGGTGGCGGTACGGGTCGCCGCGGTGGGCGACGGCGAGGACGGGGCGGCGGGCGGCGGATGCGGTCATCGGTCCGTTCATCGGTCCGTTCATCGGGTCGGAGCGGCGGTCTTCGCGGGCGGCCGGGGTCAGCGGATCCGGCCGGCCAGCCACGGGGTCAGGGTGTACAGGGTGACGGCCTCACGGTAGCTCCGCTCGCCCGGCACGGTGACGATCATGGTGCAGGAGGGCGGGAAGACCCGCTGCTTGAGGTGGACCAGGCCGGTCCACACCGAGTTCAGGAAGGCCGGGACGCTGTCGCGCGGTACGTCGAAGGCGATCTGGTCGACGGTGACCACGGCTTCGTCGTGGACGAACAGGCGGACGGTGACCGCGGGGGTGCCGGCGATCTCGACCAGCGCCTCGTGGGGTATCGCGGCCGGCTCGTCCATGCCGCTGCCGCCGTTGCCGCCGGCGCCGACCAGGCCGGCGAAGGTCTGGTCGCGGCCGATGTCGTGGCTGGTGCGCACCGAGCGGCCGTGCCGGGCGGCCATCGCCTCGACGGCGAGGACGGCGGCCTGGGTGGACGGCAGGGGGTCATGGGGCATCGGCGGTCCTCTCCTCGTCGCGCGATTCCTCGGCGCCCGGGACGTCGGCGCCGGCTCCGTCGGCGCTCAGCGTCGTTCGATCATCACATTGGTGGACTTGATGACGGCCGTGGCGGGTGCGCCGGGCACCAGCTCCAGCTCCTCCGCCGACTCCCGGCTGATCAGCGAGACCACCCGGAACGGTCCGGCCTGGATCTCCACCTGGGCGGCGACGTCGCCGAGCACCACCTCGGTGACGATGCCCGGGAAGCGGTTGCGGGCCGAGGAGGGGCGCCCTTCGGCGGCGGCCGTCTCGGGGCGGGCCAGTTCCCGCGCGAAGGCGGCCAGCTCGGCGCCGGCGATGATCCGGTGGCCGTGCTCGTCGCGCTCGGCGGGGATCCGGCCGGCGTCCACCCAGCGCCGCATGGTGTCGGCGCTCACGCCGAGCAGTGCCGCGGCCTCGCCGATGCGGTAGGGGTTGGCCGGTGCCCCGGGCTGGCCCATGGTTGCGACTCCTGACGGTGGTGCGGACGATCGGCCGGGGAGACGGCCGTGGTTCGCCCCGCCCGCTCCCCGCCCCCCGGCCCATCCTGCCGTACCGGCCGGCCCGTGCGGGTACGCCCCCGGGGTTTGCGGGCGGAGGCTACGGTTCGCCGAAGAGGTCCCGGCGGACGGCGTCGCCGGCGGTGAGCACGGCGCCGCCGAGCACCGCGCCGCCGCCCACCTCGCCGGGACGGACCTCGGTGCGCACCGGGGAGAGCCCGGCGAGCCGCCGTTCGACCCGCTCGGCCAGTTCGGCGCCGCCGGCCCGGCCCGTCTCACCGCCGAGCACCACGCAGCCGGGGTCGAGGACCACGCAGACCGCGGAGACGCCGAGCGCGATCCGTTCGGCCAGCTCGTCCAGGAACGGCCCGCCGGGCCGGCCGTCGCCGAGCGCGTCGAGGGCGGCGCGGACGGCCGCCTCGGCGGCGGGGGCGTCGTCGGCCGGGCCGGCGGGCAGGCCGTGGGCGCGGGCCAGCGCGCAGACGGCGGCGCTGCCGGCCAGGCTGTGGAAGCCGCCCTCGCAGCTGGTGGCGGAGGGCAGGGCGGTGGTGCCGGGCACGGGCAGGAAGCAGATCTCGCCGGTCCCGCCGCGCGCGCCCCGGCGCAGTCGGCCGTCCAGCACGACGGCGGCGCCGACGCTGTGGCCGAGCCAGACCAGCACGAAGTCCTCCCGGTCGCGGGCGGCGCCGAGCCGGTACTCGGCGCGCCCGGCGAGGTTGACCTCGTTCTCCACGATCACATCGGTGCCGGGCAGGTCGCGCAGGGCGGCGAGGAGTTCGGTGTGCCAGGCGGGCAGCTCACCGGTGGACTGGAGCCGGCCGGTGGCGGGGTCGACCAGACCGGGGGCGCCGACGGCGACGGTGTGCAGGTGCTCGACGCCGGCCCGGCGGGCGGTGTCGAGCAGGGTGCGGACGATCCCGGCGGCGGCCGCGCGGTGGGCGGCGGGGTCGGGGCCGGGCTCCGCGACGGCGAGTTCGGCGCCGCCCAGGGTCTGCCCGGCGAGGTCGGCGACGACCAGGGTGACACCGCCGGAGCGGACGTCGATCGCGCCGAGGTGGGCGCGCGAGGCGACCAGGGCGTAGAGCCTGGCGTTGGGTCCGCGCCGCTGTTCGCCGCGTTCGCCGACGACGGCGACCAGGCCGGTCCGCTGGAGCCGGTCGAGCAGATCGGCGACCGTGGGCCGGGAGAGGCCGGTGAGGTCGCGGAGCTCGGTCGCGGTCAGTGGTCCCTGGTCGAGCAGCAGGTTGAGCGCCAACCGGTCGTTGATCGCCCGGGCGGTGCTCGGCGTGGCCGTACGCGCGGTGGTCATGGCCGGACATCCTTCCAGAGTGTTTCTATCAGGGTCCCTTCCTGATAATTTAGCGAACCGTCGCCGCACTGCCACGTCGACGGGCGCCACCGCGCCCACCACACCACCCCCAGGGCACCGCCGCGCCGCGCGCGACGGGGAGGGAAGAGCCGGATGACCACCAGCCTCACCGCAGCGGGACCACCCTTCGGCAGCGCGGGCGCCGCACGCCGCGCCCGCCTCGCCGTCTCCCTCGTGTTCGCCGTGCACGGCGCCGTCGGCGGCACCTTCGCCAGCCGGATCCCGTGGATCAAGGACCACCTCCACCTCTCGCCCGGCCAGCTCGGCCTGGCCCTGGTGATGCCGGCCATCGGCTCCTCCCTGGCGATGCCGCTGGCCGGCCGGGTCGTGCACCGCTTCGGCGGACGGGCGGCGGTCGCCGGCCTGCTGTCGCTCTGCTGCCTGGCGCTCGCCCTGCCCGTGCTGGCCCCCTCGCTGCCGGTGCTCTGCCTGTTCCTGCTGACCTTCGGCGCGACGGCGGGCATGTCGGACGTGGCGATGAACGCGCAGGGCGTGGAGATCGAGCAGCGGCTCGGCCGCTCCATCATGTCCGGCCTGCACGGGATGTGGAGCGCGGGCGGGCTGGTGGCGGCCGGCGTGGCCATCCTGGCCGCCCATTGGGACTTCGACCCCCGGGCGCAGGTCGGCGTCACCGCCTTCGTCCTGCTCGCCCTCGCCCAGCCGGTCTGCGGCGCGCTGCCCGACCTGCGCGCCCCCGAGCAGACCGAGGCACCGCCGCGGTTCGCGCTGCCGCCGCGCAGTTCGCTGGTGATCGGACTGGTCGGCTTCTGCGCGGTGTTCGCCGAGGGCGCCTCGATGGACTGGAGCGGTGTCTACCTGCGCGACGTCACCGGCGCCTCGCCCACCGTGGCGGCGGCCGCCTACACCGCCTTCTCGCTCACCATGGCGGTCAGCCGGCTGGCCGGCGACGCGGCGATCCGCCGGCTGGGCGCCGTCCGGGCCGCCCGGCTGAGCGGCGCGATCGCCACCGCCGGCGGGCTGCTGGTGGTCGTCGCCGACCGCCCGGCGCTCGCCGTCCCCGGGTTCGCGCTGATCGGGGTCGGCGTCGCCGTGGTGGTCCCGCTGGCCTTCGCCGCGGCCGGCCGGACCGGCGGAAACCCCAGCCAGGCCATCGCCGGCGTCGCCACCGTCACCTACACCTCGGGCCTGATCGCCCCGGCGATCATCGGCGGCCTCGCCCAGGCCACCTCGCTCACCGCCTCCTTCGGCGTGGTCACCGCGCTCACCGCGGCCCTCATGCTCAGCGCGGGCGCGCTGCGCCGGGCCGAGCAGCGGACCCCGGGAAACGTGACCACTCCGGAACCGAAAAAGGCTTTCGAAAAAAACACCCCGGCGATATGATGGGAAATTCCTCGGGGAATTCTCGCTAGCATCTCGGAACGCCGGGCGCGCACGGTCGCGCCCGGCGTTTCCGCGACCGCGAAGGATTTCCCGTGTGCTACCCGGCCGATGCCGCCCCGCCCGCTTTCAGCCCCGCCACCCACGGCCTCGCCGAGGCCGCCGACCTCACCCTGGCCTCGGCCGACGGCACCGAGGTCGCCGCCTTCCTGGCCCGCCCGGAACACCCCGCCGGCCCCGGAGTGCTGGTGCTGCCGGACAACAAGGGCCTTTCCGATTTCTACCGGCAGACCGCCGTCCGGCTCGCCGAACAGGGATTCCTGGCACTCGTCGTCGACTATTACGGACGCACCGCCGGCGCCGACCCGGAGAACCGCGCCCCGGAATTCGGCGAGCTGCCGAACCTGCTGCCGCACCTGCTCGCGCTCACCCCCGAGGGCCTCGACGCCGACCTCGCCGCCGGCGCCGACCGGCTGCGCGCGCTCGGCGCACCCGAGGTCGTCGCGCTCGGCTTCTGCTTCGGCGGCCGCCAGGCCTTCCGCGCCGCCGCGCCGCGCTTCGGCCTGGCCGGCGCGGTCGGCTTCTACGGCTACCCCGACGCCCTCAACGGCGCCCCGGGGCCGACCCAGCTCGCCGCCGGACTGACCGCGCCGATCCTCGCCTTCTGGGGCGGCGCCGACGAGCACATCCCGCCGAGCGCGGTCGCCGCCTTCGACGCCGCGCTCACCCGAGCGGGCTGTGCGCACGAGTTCATGACTTTTCCTCAGGCTCCGCACAACTTTTTCGAACTCACGACGGTCCAACACCGCGACGCCGCAAGGGAGTCATGGTTCCGACTCCTCGGCTTCCTGTCCGAGCGCACCATCCGTCGCACTTCAGGAGGACACCCGTGAACGCATCCACCCCCGCCCGAAGACTCCGTCCCGGCGCGGCCCTCGGCGCGCTCCTCACCGCCGCGGCGACCGTCCTGGCCGCACCGGGCACCGCCCACGCCGGGCGGATCACGTACTACTCGCCGTACTTCGAGATCCGCAACACGGCGACCGGCAAGTGCCTGGAGGTCGCCGACTGGCGCACCGACGGGGGAGCGCCCATCCGCCAGTGGACCTGCACGGGTGGCGCCAACCAGCGGTGGAAGGGCAGCAACACCGGGTTCCTGGTCAACCTGAACAGCGGGCTGTGCCTGGACATCCCCGGCGCCAGCACCGCGTGGGGCGTCCAGCCGATCCAGTGGACCTGCACGCTGTACACGCCTCCGCAGAACCAGTCCTGGCAGACCCCGGGCGTCAACCGGCCCTCCCCGAACACCGTGCCCAACATCCTCGGGCCGGTCCTCGACGTGTACGGCTACGACCCCTCCGACGGCGCACCGGTCGTCACCTGGGGCGCCAACGGCGGCGCCAACCAGATCTGGATCGGGCTCAACCCCCGGGTCGACCTGCCCTACTGACACCGCTCGCGCCCCACCCGGCGCCTCGGCGCGGCCCTCGGCGCGCTCGTCGCCGCGGCGCTCGACCCCCAGGTCACCCTGCCTCCCTTCTAGCAGCCCCGGTGCCGGGACGCCCGCCGTCCCGGCACCGGAACCGAGCACCCAAGGAGCGCCATGCCTCTCCGCCCCGCCGCCGTCCTGCTCGCCCTCACCGCCGGCCTCGCCCTCGGCGCCCCGTCGGCGCAGGCCGACACCACCCTGCCCACCCCGACCTCGCCGCCCTTCTCGATCGTGAACCTCGACTCCGAGAAGTGCCTGGAGGTGGCCGACTGGCGCACCGACGACGGCGCCCCCGTCCGCCAGTGGAAGTGCACCGGCGGCGCCAACCAGCAGTGGTACTGGACCGCCGACCGCACCCTGGTCAACGTCCACAGCGGGACCTGCCTGGACATCCCCGGGTACAGCACCGCGCCCGGCACCCAGCCCGTGATCTGGCGCTGCAACGGCGGCACCAACCAGCAGTGGACCGAACAGCCGATGCACTCCGGAACCCGCCGCTACGCCAACGTGGCGAGCGCGCTCGTCCTCGACGTCGCCTTCGGTGCCAAGTACGACGGCGCGCCCGTCATCCAGTGGAACCCGATCGAGACCCCCGTCGCCTACAACCAGATCTGGTTCCCCGGGGACTTCACCCCGGGCCCGCGGAACTGACCGCGCGGCGACCCGCGCGTCCCAACACACCGAGGGGGAACCCATGACCCGTCGTCCCACCGCCCCCGGCCGCCGGCTCGGCGCGGCCGCCGCCGTCCTCACCGTCGCCGGAACGCTCGGCCTCGTCGCCCCCGGCACCGCGCAGGCGAGCCCCGACCGGCCCTTCCAGATCGCCGGCGCCAACCGCAGCGGCCCCGGCCCCACCGAGCAGTGCCTGGACGTCACCGGCCGGCGGACCGACGACGGCGCGCCCGTCGAGCAGTGGCCGTGCAACGGCGGTGACAACCAGAAGTGGTACTGGACCGACGCCCACGAGCTGGTCGGCGTCGGGAGCGGCAAGTGCCTCGACATCCCGTTCAGCAGCACCACGGAGGGCGTGCAGGCCATCATCTGGCCGTGCAACGGCGGCGACAACCAGAAGTGGACCAACACCCTGGTGCACCACGTCGAGATGTACACCCTGACCAACGTCAACAGCGGGCTCCTGCTGGACATCCGGGGCGCGGACCTGACGCCCGGCGCGCCGGCGATCCAGTGGCCCCCGAACGGCGGGTTCAACCAGCGGTGGTTCTACACACCTTGGCAGAACGGCCGGAACTGACCCCGGGAGGTCATCATGCGCACCCACCGCACCACCGCCCCGCACCGGCTGGGCGCGGCCGCCGCCGTGCTCACCGCCGCGGGCACCCTCGTCCTCGCCTCCCCTGCCGACGCCCACGCCGACAGGGCCGCGACGACGATCCGCAGCATCGTCACCAGCGGCAAGTGCCTGGAGGTCGCCGACTGGCGGACCGACGACGGCGCCCCCGTCCGCCAGTGGTCCTGCCACGGCGGCGCCAACCAGCAGTGGATCACCACCGACCACGGAGAGATCGTCAACGTTCACAGCGGCAAGTGCCTGGACATCCCCAACTACAGCCCCACCCCGGGCACCCAGGCCGTCCAGTGGACCTGCAACCGCGGCCTCAACCAGGCGTGGCACATCCACCCGCGCGGATGGAAGCCGGAGTTCTACGTGGACAACCTCTTCAGCCAGCTCAGCCTGGACCTCTTCGGGTGGGGCTCCGCCGACGGCACACCGGTCGGCCAGTGGACGCCGCACGGTGAGGGCAACCAGCGCTGGTACCTCTGACCGTCCCGCCCCCGCCCGGTCCGCCCGGCCCATCGTCATCGGCGCGTTCACCACCTCCAGCGACGCGGAGAGCGGCGCCGGGCAGTTCACCTTCGACAACCTG
>NZ_JBEOSF010000067.1:0-18386 GCF_040302725.1 Kitasatospora sp. NPDC097605
CTGCAGGGGGGACCCTGTGGGAGAGTAGGACGCCGCCGAACAAATTTTAGAAAGAACCCCCGCCGGTTATCCGGCGGGGGTTCTTTGCGTTTCCGCGCATCCCGAAGGGCGCCGAGGCCGGCGGACCCCGTCAGCCCGGCCGCCGCCGTGTGGGGCCCATCAAAATGGCGCTAAAACTCCCAGCTCAGGGCCCAGATCGCTGGCAAAACGAAGCCTGCGCCGTAGTCTCGAAGGCGAAGGGAACTGGTGTCCGGGATGGCCGCCAGGCACGGCCGGATCAAGAATGGTGCACATGGGACGCGGCAGGCTGCGGATCTACCTCGGGGCGGCCCCCGGGGTCGGGAAGACGTACGCCATGCTCGCGGAAGCGCACCGGCGGTCGGAGCGGGGGACGGACGTCGTGGTGGCGTTCGTCGAGGATCACGGGCGCCGGCACACGGCCGAGCAGGTCACCGGTCTCGAAGTGGTGCCTCGGCGGGAGCTGACGCACCGCGGGGCCGTGTTCACGGAGATGGACCTGGACGCGGTGCTGGCGCGCCGGCCGCAGGTCGCGCTGGTCGACGAGCTGGCGCACACCAATGTGCCTGGGTGCCGCAACGCGAAGCGGTGGCAGGACGTCGAGGAACTGCTCGCGGCCGGGATCGACGTCATCTCGACGGTCAACATCCAGCACCTGGAGTCGCTCGGCGACGTCGTCGAGGGCATCACGGGGGTGCGGCAGCGGGAGACCGTCCCGGACGAGGTGGTCCGCCGGGCCGACCAGATCGAGCTCGTCGACATGTCGCCGCAGGCACTGCGGCGCCGGCTGGCGCACGGCAACGTGTACGCGCCGGAGAAGATCGACGCGGCGCTCGCCCACTACTTCCGGCCGGGGAACCTGACGGCGCTGCGCGAGCTGGCGCTGCTGTGGACGGCCGACCGGGTCGACGAGTACTTGCAGAAGTACCGGGCCGAGCAGGGCATCAAGGGGACCTGGCAGGCACGCGAGCGGATCGTGGTCGGTCTGACGGGCGGGCCGGAGGGCGCGACGCTGATCCGTCGGGCGGCCAGGATCGCGGCCCGCGGGTCGGGCGGTGAGCTGCTGGCCGTGCACATCTCGCGCTCGGACGGGCTGGCCGGTTCGGGCTCGGGGTCCTCGCAGACGCTGATCGAGCAGCGGGCGCTGGTGGAGAGCCTGGGCGGTTCGTACCACGCGGTGCTGGGCGACGACCCGGCCGCCGGGCTGCTGGACTTCGCGCGGGGTGTGAACGCGACGCAGATCGTGCTGGGCACCAGTCGCCGGCCCGCCTGGCAGTACGTCTACGGGCCGGGCGTGAGCGGCACGGTGACCCGTGAGTCGGGCGACATCGACGTGCACATCGTCACGCACGAGCACGCCGCGAAGGGGCGTGGGCGGATTCCGATCCGCAAGGTGACCGATCTGGGCCGGACGCGGACGATCGCGGGCTGGCTGATCGGGGTGGCGGGGCCGCCGCTGCTGGCGCTGGTGCTCATCAACGTCCACGGCCTGGGCCTCACCACGGACATGATGCTGTTCCTGTCGCTGACGGTGTGCGCGGCGCTGGTGGGCGGACTGTTCCCGGCGATCGCCTCGGCGCTGGTCGGGTCGACCGCGCTGAACTACTACTTCGCGCCGCCGATCCACACGTTCACGATCGACGAGCCGCAGAACATCATGGCGGTGGCGATATTCACCGCGGTCGGCATGGCCGTGGCCTCGGTGGTCGACCTGGCGGCCCGGCGCACCCACCAGGCGGCGCGCAGCCAGACCGAGGCGCAGACGCTGAGCGCGCTGGCCGGCACGGTGCTGCGCGGGTCGCCGAACGGGGACGGGGTGCTGACCGCGCTGCTGGAGCAGGTCCGGGAGACCTTCCAGCAGGACTCGGTGGCGCTGCTGGAGCGGCCCGACCGGCTCGGCGAGTGGCAGGCGGTGGCGACGGCGGGCCCGCGTCCGCCGGAGCGGCCGGAGACGGCCGACGTGGACGTGCCGGTCGGCGAGACGCTGGCGCTGGTGCTGCGTGGTCGGGTGCTGCCGGGGGAGGACCGCCGGCTGCTCGGGGCCTTCGCCGCGCAGGCGGCCGTGGTGCTGGAGCGCCGGCGGCTGGCGGGGGAGGCGGCGGCCGCCCGGCGGGAGGCCGAGGGGAACCGGATCCGGACCGCCCTGCTGGCGGCCGTCTCGCACGATCTGCGGACCCCGCTCGCGGGGATCAAGGCCTCGGTGAGTTCGCTCCGTTCGGCGGACGTGGAGTGGGACGAGGAGGACGAGGCGGAACTGCTGGCGGGGATCGAGGCCGGCGCCGACCGGCTCGACCATCTGATCAACAACCTGCTCGACATGAGCCGGCTGCAGACCGGCACGGTGACGCCGCTGATCCAGGAGACCGATCTGGACGAGGTGGTGCCGTTCGCGCTGGGCGGGGTGCCGCCGGGGGCGGTCCGGCTGGACGTGCCGGAGACGCTGCCGATGATCCGGGCCGACGGCGGGCTGCTGGAGCGGTCGCTGGCCAATCTGGTCGAGAACGCCGTCAAGTACAGCCCGGACGGGGTGAAGGTGCTGGTCAAGGCCGATGCCCTGGAGCCGGCGGACGGGCCGGGCCGGGTGGAGCTGCGGATCGTGGACCGGGGGCCGGGGGTGCCGGAGGACGCCAAGGAACGGATCTTCGCGCCGTTCCAGCGGTACGGGGACGCGCCGCGCGGTGCCGGGGTGGGTCTCGGGCTCGCGGTGGCGCGCGGGTTCGTCGAGGCGATGGACGGCACGGTGTCCGCCGAGGACACCCCGGGCGGCGGGCTGACCATGGTCGTCACCCTGCCCGCCGTCGAGCGCGCCCCGGCCCCCGGGCGGCCGGACTCCGACGGACCGGACCCCGACGGACCGGCCCACGACGGACCGGATCCCGACGGGCCGGTCCAGGACGCCGCCGACCCCGGCGAGCCGGAGCCGGCCCCGCCCCCGGCATGATCGGGTCCGCCGCCCGATGACCGTTGAACGACCATGTCCGATCCGACCGACAGCCCCGAAAGGCGGAGCCCGTATGACCCGGGTCCTCGTCGTGGACGACGAACCGCAGATCGTCCGCGCGCTGGTGATCAACCTCAAGGCCCGCAAGTACGAGGTCGACGCGGCGCATGACGGCGCGAGCGCCCTGGAACTCGCCGCAGCCCGCCATCCCGACGTCGTCGTCCTCGACCTCGGCCTGCCCGACATGGACGGGGTCGAGGTGATCAAGGGCCTGCGCGGCTGGACCCGGGTGCCGATCATCGTGCTCTCCGCCCGGCACGCCTCCGACGAGAAGGTCGAGGCCCTGGACGCCGGCGCCGACGACTACGTCACCAAGCCCTTCGGCATGGACGAGCTGCTGGCCCGGATGCGCGCCGCCGTCCGCCGGGCCGAGCCGGTCGCCGGGGAGGACGGCTCGGTGGTGGTCACCGACAGCTTCACCGTCGACCTGGCGGCGAAGAAGGTGAACCGCGACGGCACCGACATCCGCCTTACCCCGACCGAGTGGCATCTGCTGGAGGTGCTGGTCCGCAACGCGGGCCGGCTGGTCAGCCAGACCCAGCTGCTCCAGGAGGTCTGGGGCCCGGCCTACCGGACCGAGACGAACTACCTGCGGGTCTACCTCGCCCAGCTGCGGCGCAAGCTCGAACGCGACCCCTCGCACCCACGGCACTTCATCACCGAGCCGGGCATGGGCTACCGCTTCGAAGGGTGAGCGGACGGGCCGGATCCGGTGCCCGGCCGGTCGCCGCCCGGTGCCCCCGGGGCACCGGGGCGGCCCGTGCGGCCTGCCGCCGGGGCCCTCGGAACCGGTACCCTTCCGGCATGAGTGGTGACAACAGCAGCGGGCCGCCGCAGGGGCGCTTCCGCCGCATGCTCAGCCGGCTGACCTCCTCCACCGAGGAGCTGGAGGCCGAGGAGCTGCGCCAGGAGAGCGCCGCGGAGTCGGGCTGCACCCCGATCGCCAGCTGCGGGGACCGGCAACTGGTCACCGTCGCCGGTACTCTGCGCACCGTGACGCTCCGCCCGAGGGCCGGGGTGCCCGCCCTGGAGGCGGAGCTCTTCGACGGCACCGAGGCGCTGGACGTGGTCTGGCTCGGGCGCCGCTCCATCGCGGGCATCGAGCCGGGGCGCCGTCTGGTCGCCAGCGGCCGGATCAGCCACGCGCGCGGCCGCCGGGTGCTGTTCAACCCCCGCTACGAGCTGCGTCCGGTCGGACACGGGAGCGAATGAGCGTGAGCAACCAGCCCGGCGGCGATCCCGCCGCCCAGCTCGGCCTGGTGGACATCGCCCACGACGAGGAGGCGGCCCGGCAGGCGCAGGCCTCCCGCGAGGCCGCCGACACTGTGATGAAGGCGTTCGGCGGCGTCCGGGGCATGATCGACATGACCCTGCCCGGCCTGGTCTTCATCATCACCTACAACATCACCCACAAGGTGCCGACGGCCGCGTGGGCGGCGCTCGGTCTGACGGTGCTGTTCGTGGTGGTGCGGCTGCTGAAGCGGGAGACCGTCCAGCACGCCTTCAGCGGGGTGTTCGGCGTCGCCATCAGCGCCTGGATCTCGATGAAGACCGGCAAGGCGGAGGACTTCTATCTGCCGGGCCTGCTCTGGAACGTCGGCTACTGCGTGGGCCTGGCCGTCTCGGCGCTGGTCCGCTGGCCGCTGATCGGCATCATGCTCGGCCCGGTGACCGGTGAGATGTTCACCTGGCGCAAGCAGAACCCGGGCCGGTTGGCCGCCTACACCAAGGCCACCTGGGCATGGGTGCTGATCATGGGCATCAAGCCGGTGATCCTCTTCCCGCTGTACTTCACCCACAACGTCAACCTGCTGGGCTGGCTCAAGGTCGCCCTGGGCATCCCGCCGCTGCTGCTGGCGATGTACGTGACCTGGCAGATCCTGCTGAAGGCGCCGCCGCCGATCAAGGCGCAGCTGGACGAGGAGCCGGCCGAGGAGCACCCCGCCGGCCCGTAGCCGGAGCGCGGACGCGGCGGACCCGCGACGCCGGGGACCCGCACGGCCGAGGGCCCGCACTCGAAGCGAGTGCGGGCCCTCGGCGTTCCCCGGCTGCGGGCTACTGCGCGCCGGCCGAGCTGGAGAGCAGGTTCTCCAGCTCCTCCTCGCGCTCCTGGGCGGCCACGAAGAGCAGCTCGTCGCCGCCCTCCAGGGTGTCGTCCTTGCGGGGCACCAGGACCCGGCCCTCGCGGAGGATGGTCACCAGGGCGGTGTCCGGCGGCCACGGCACGTCGCCGACCCGGGTGCCGACCAGCTCGGTGTCCTCGGCGAGGGTCAGCTCGACGAGGTTGGCGTTGCCCTGGCTGAAGCGCATCAGCCGGACCAGGTCGCCGACGCTGACCGCCTCCTCGACGAGGGCGGACATCAGGCGCGGCGTGGAGACGGCCACGTCCACGCCCCAGGACTCGTTGAAGAGCCACTCGTTCTTGGGGTTGTTCACCCGGGCGACCACCCGCGGCACGCCGTACTCGGTCTTCGCGAGCAGCGACACGACCAGATTGACCTTGTCGTCGCCGGTCGCGGCGATCACCACGTGGCAGCGCTGCAGCGCCGCCTCGTCCAGCGAGGTGATCTCGCAGGCGTCGGCCAGCAGCCACTCCGCCATGGGCACCCGCTCCACCGAGATGGAGTTCGGGTTCTTGTCGATCAGCAGGACCTCGTGGCCGTTCTCCAGCAGCTCGCCCGCGATCGAGCGGCCGACGGCGCCGGCCCCGGCAATGGCGACTCGCATCAGTGACCTTCCTTCTGCGGGCCCTGCGCGAACGCGGCCTCGACCGCCGTCAGGTCGGCCCGGCGCAGCATCACGTGCACCAGGTCGCCCTCCTGCACCACCATCTGGGGCGAGGGCAGCAGGCCCTCACCGAGCCGGGTGACGAACGCCACCCGGGCGCCGGAGACCGCCTCCAGCTCGCTCACCCGGTGGCCCACCCACTCCGGGGCGTAGGCGACCTCGGCGAGCTGGACGGCGCCGCTCGGGTCCTGCCAGAGCGGCTCGGCGCCGCTCGGCAGCAGGCGGCGCAGCATCTGGTCGGCCGTCCAGCGGACGGTGGCGACGGTGGGGATGCCCAGGCGCTGGTAGACCTCGGCGCGCCGGGGGTCGTAGATCCGGGCCGCGACGTTCTCCACGCCGAAGTTCTCCCGGGCCACCCGGGCGGCGATGATGTTGGAGTTGTCACCGCTGGAGACGGCGGCGAAGGCGCCCGCCTCCTCGATGCCGGCCTCCTTCAGGGTGTCCTGGTCGAAGCCGACCCCGGTCACCCGGCGCCCGTTGAACCCGGCGCCGAGCCGGCGGAAGGCCGTCGGGTCCTGGTCGACCACGGCCACCGAGTGGCCCTGTTTCTCCAGCGCGCGGGCGAGTGCGGAGCCCACCCGGCCGCAGCCCATGATGACGATGTGCACCGGCGCTACCTCACCCGTCCTATAGGGGCCATGACCTGCGCAAACACCGTTCGATCTCCGTTTCCCCGCCCCGCTGTCCGGGGTGGGCGTCCTCGTGGGGCTCGGCACGACAACCACAGTGTTGCCCGCCTGCTCGTATCCGACACGCTAGCCGGTCCACCGAACACAGTCGCGACGAAGGGGGCATCAACGGGGGGCGTCCGTCGGACCGGGCGGCACACTGCCCCTACGATTCCTTAACGTGCCTATGCCGACTGACCTACCGAAACGCATCCTCATCGGGCGTGCGTTGCGCAGCGACAAGCTGGGGGAGACGCTGCTCCCCAAGCGCATCGCGCTGCCCGTCTTCGCCTCGGACGCGCTCTCCTCGGTCGCGTACGCGCCCGAGGAGATCCTGCTGACCCTCTCCCTGGCGGGTGCCTCTGCCATCCACTTCTCGTGGCAGATCGGCGTCGTGGTCGCCATCGTCATGCTCGCGGTGGTGGCCTCGTACCGGCAGAACGTGCACGCCTACCCGAGCGGCGGCGGCGACTACGAGGTCGCCACCGTGAACCACGGCCCGAACTCCGGCCTGGTGGTCGCGAGCGCGCTGATGGTCGACTACATCCTCACCGTGGCGGTCTCCACCACCTCGGGCGTGGCCAACGTGGTGTCGGCGGTGCCGGCGCTGCGCGGGCACGAGCTGACCCTGTCGGTCGTCGTGGTCATCCTGCTGATGGGGATGAACCTGCGCGGCGTCCGCGAGTCCGGTACGGCTTTCGCCGTCCCGACCTACGCCTTCATGATCGGCGTGCTCGGCATGGTGGTGTACGGCGTGGTCCGGCACTTCGGGCTGGGGCAGGACATGCCCTCCGAGAGTTCCGGCTTCCATCTGGAGCCGACCCCGGGGAACGAGAACCTGGCCGGGTTCGCCATGGTGTTCCTGCTGCTCAAGGCGTTCTCCTCGGGCTGTGCGGCGCTGACCGGCGTGGAGGCGATCTCCAACGGCGTGCCGGCGTTCCGCAAGCCGAAGAGCAAGAACGCGGCGACCACCCTGCTGATGATGGCGACCATCGCCGTCGTGATGTTCATGGGCATCATCTGGCTGGCCCGGCTGACCGGCGTCCAGATGGCCGAGGAGCCCCACCAGCTGGTCGGCGCGCCCGGCGACTACCACCAGAAGACGGCGCTGGCCCAGATCAGCGAGGCGGTGTTCTCGAACTTCACGCCGGGCTTCTACTTCGTCGCGGCCGTCACCGGCCTGATCCTGGTGCTGGCCGCCAACACCGCGTTCAACGGCTTCCCGGTGCTGGGCTCGATCCTGGCCCAGGACCGCTATCTGCCGCGCCAGCTGCACACCCGCGGCGACCGGCTGGCTTTCTCCAACGGCATCATCCTGCTGGCGCTGGCCGCGATCCTGTTCATCATCGCCTTCGACGCGGACCCGACCCGGCTGATCCAGCTGTACATCGTCGGCGTCTTCGTGTCGTTCAACATGAGCCAGTCCGGCATGATCCGGCACTGGACCAGGAACCTGCGCACCGAGACCGACCCGGCCAAGCGCCGACACATGCAGCGCAGCCGGGCGATCAACACCTTCGGCCTGGTGATGACCATGGCGGTGCTGATCGTCGTGCTCGCCACCAAGATCAGCCACGCCTGGATCGCCATCGCGGCGATGGTCGTGCTGTTCGTGATGATGAAGGCGATCCGCCGGCACTACGACCGGGTCTCCGACGAGCTGGTCGCCGCCGAGGAGCCGGACGACGTGGTGCTGCCCACCCGGGTGCACGCGATCGTGCTGGTCTCCAAGCTGCACAAGCCGGCGCTGCGGGCGCTGGCGTACGCGCGGCTCGCGCGGGCGCACACCCTGGAGGCGGTGACCGTGAACGTCGACCCGGCGGACACGGCGGCGCTGCGCGAGGAGTGGGACGAGCGCGGGATCGAGGTGCCGCTCAAGGTGCTGGACTCGCCGTACCGGGAGATCACCGGGCCGGTGCTGGACTACGTGAAGAACCTGCGCCGCAGCAGCCCGCGCGACGTGGTGTCGGTCTACATCCCCGAGTACGTGGTCGGCCACTGGTACGAGCACCTGCTGCACAACCAGAGCGCGCTGCGGCTCAAGGGCCGGCTGCTGTTCAAGCCGGGTGTGATGGTGACCTCGGTGCCGTGGCAGCTGGAGTCCTCGGAGCGGCGCAAGCCGCAGAAGGCCTGGTCGGCACCGGGTGCCGTCCGGCGTGGTGAGCCGCGGGCGCCCAAGGCCGTAAAGTCGGAAGTCTCGGCGAAGCCCGCCGGCCCCGCTGACGACAGTACGAAGGACGCCTCCCAGTGACCCGCAACACCCCGTCTCGTTCCCACGGTTCCTCGGGCAAGGGCGCCCGCAAGGGCGGTGCCGCCAAGCCCGGACAGGTCGCCCGGCCGCGCTGGGGCAAGCCGTCGCGGCCGGAGGCGACCGACCGCGACGGGCTCACCGCGCGGACGGCGCCGCTCGCGCCGGAGGAGCGCGCCCCGCAGCGCGAGGAGGAGCCGTCGCGCCCGGCGCGCGGCGAGGAGCGCGAGGGCGGGCAGGCGCAGCCGAAGGGCGGCGCGCGCCCGCGCAAGCAGCAGGCGGTGCGCCCGCCGCGGGCGCTGCGCGCCGGTGCCCGCGCGTCCCGGGCCGAGGCCGCTCCCAAGGCGGCCAAGGCGTCCAGGGCCCCCAAGGCGCCCGCGGCGCCGAAGGCCCCCACCGGCGACCCGCTGGTCGGCGAGCGCTACGAGGTCGAGGTCGGCCCCGTCGCGCACGGCGGCGGGCACTGCGTGGCCCGGCACGAGGGCCGGGTGCTGTTCGTCCGGCACGCGCTGCCGGGCGAGAAGGTGATCGCGCGGGTCACCGAGGGCACCACCACCTCGCGCTTCC
The DNA here is from genome assembly GCF_040302725.1 of Kitasatospora sp. NPDC097605. NCBI lineage: Bacteria > Bacillati > Actinomycetota > Actinomycetes > Kitasatosporales > Streptomycetaceae > Kitasatospora > Kitasatospora sp. NPDC097605. The sequence goes on from NZ_JBEOSF010000067.1 coordinate 9,290, forward strand.
TGCGGGCCGACGCGGTGGAGGTCCTGGAGCCCGCCAAGGAGCGGATCGCCCCGCCGTGCCCGTTCGCCGGGCCCGGCAAGTGCGGCGGCTGCGACTGGCAGCACGTCACGCCGGGCGGCCAGCGCAAGCTCAAGGTGCAGGTGCTGACCGAGCAGCTGGCCAAGCTGGCCGGCCTGAGTCCGGCCGAGGCCGGCTGGGACGGCAGCGTCGAGCCGGTCGGCGGCAAGCTGCCGGCCGGCCAGGTGCCGGCTTGGCGCACCCGGGTCCAGTACGCCGTCGACCCGGGCAGCGGCAAGGTCGGGCTGCGCAAGCACCGCTCGCACGAGATCCAGCCGGTCGACCGCTGCCTGATCGCCGCGGAGGGCGTCACCGAGCTGGGCGTGGAGGCCCGCGACTGGCCGGGCGTCGTCTCGGTCGAGGCGATCGCCGCCTCCGGCTCCTCGGACCGCCAGGTGGTGCTGACCCCGGCGCCGGGCGCCCAGCTGCCGCTGGTCGAGCTGGACCGCCCGGTCTCCATCGCCCGCATCGACGAGCAGGGCAACACCCACAAGGTGCACGGCCGCGGCTTCGTGCGCGAGCGCGCCGCCGGGCGGACCTGGCGGGTCAGCAACGGCGGCTTCTGGCAGATCCACCCGGAGGCGCCGGACACCCTGGTCGACGCCGTCCTCGACGGCCTGGACCCGCAGTGGGGCGAGAACGCGCTCGACCTGTACTGCGGTGTGGGCCTGTTCGCGGGCGCGCTGGCCGACCGGGTCGGCGAGGACGGCGCGGTGCTCGGCATCGAGTCGGGCAAGCAGGCGGTCGCCGACGCCCGGCACAACCTGGCGGCGCTGGAGAACGTCCGGATCGAGTGCGACCGGGTGGAGTCGCTGCTGCCGCGCACCGGCATCACCGCGACCGACCTGATCGTGCTCGACCCGCCGCGCGCGGGCGCCGGCCGGGAGACCGTCGCCCACCTGGTGGGCCTCGGCGCCCGCCGGATCGCCTACGTGGCCTGCGACCCGGCGGCCCTCGCCCGGGACCTCGCCTTCTTCCGCGAGGGCGGCTACCGGCCGGTCTCGCTGCGGGCCTTCGACCTGTTCCCGATGACGCACCACTTCGAGTGCGTCGCGATCCTGGAGCCCGTCGAGGCCGAGTGACCCGCGGCCGACGACGGAGGCGGTACCCGGGATCGTCCGGGTACCGCCTCCGTCTTTCGTCCGTCTCCCGCCGGTCGGGCGTCGTCGCGGGCGGCTCAGGGCAGGTGGTGTTCCTCTTCCTGGGCGTCGTGCGGCAGGGCGATGCCGTGCTGGGCGGCGAGCCGGATCAGCGAGGCGATCCTGCCCTCGTACGCCTGGACGCCGTCGGCGTCCCCTTCGGCCCGGGCGGCCGCGAGTTCCTTGCGGGCCTGGGCGAGCTGCTCGCGCAGCTCCTGGTCGAACATGGCTGTCATTGCCGGCCTCCACACCGGTCGGTGCCGCTCCAGGGAATGCTCGGGGCACTTCAGCGTCTCCGAAGGTGAAGAACTCTTCAAGTCTCCCTCTCGGCGGGTGCCGGGTGCCCGGGCGTCGGATGCGGCGGGCGGGCGTACGCGGGGGTCGCGCACGGGGGCCGTGCGCGCCCTTGTTGTGCTAGCACTTCAGCGCTAGCTTGAGGTTCATGGGTAAGAAGCAGCTGAACGTCCGGGTGGACGCCACCACCGCGGAGATGGCCCGGGAACGGGCGGAACAGCAGGGGATCAGCATGAACCAGTACATCGAGCGCCTGGTCCAGCAGGACATGGGCGAGGCCGGGCGGGTGTTCGTCGACGCGGCCGCCCAGTTCATGAAGGAGTACGAGACGGCGTTCCTCGCCGAGTTCGGCGAGCAGCGGGGCGGAGCCGACCTCCAGGACGTGCGCCGTTGAAACTGGAGGTCGACCTCTCGTGGCTGCTCATGACCGCCGAGCAGTACACGCCCGGTGACCCGCAGGTCACCGACTACGGATCGCTGCTCGCCGCCGTCGCCCGGCACCAGGCCGAGATCTTCGACATCGCCGTCTACCCCGAACCGCAGGACCGCGCCGCCGCCCTCATGCACCAGCTGATCCGGGTGCCGGCGCTGGAGAAGACCAACGAACTGTTCGCCACCGCCGCCGCCTACGCCTACCTGGTGGCCAGCGGCTGCACGGTGGCGACCACCGCCCGCGAGGTGCGCAGCCTCGCCCGGGCCATCCGCGAGGGGCGGCTGACCGTCTCCGGGGTGGCGGACCGGCTGGCCGCCTGGGTGGTCGACGAGGCCGAGGACGAGGAGGTCAGCGGCGAGGACGACGACGACTCGGAGTAGCGGGCTCAGCGGGTCTCGACCGGCTCGGCGATCAGCGCGGTCGCGAACGGACGGAAGCCCGCTCGGCGGTAGATCCGGGCCACGTCCTCGTCGGCGGCGGACAGGAACACCGTCCGCACCCCGTGCGCCCGGGCGTGCGCGACCAGCGCCGCGGTGACCGCCTGCCCCAGCCCGCGCCGCCGCGCCGAGGGCAGCGTGCCCACGCCCGCCACCTCGGTGACCGGGCCGACCGGGTTGTGCTGGCCCGCGCAGAGCGGCGTGCCGCCCTCGAACGCCGCGGCGAGCACCGTCTGCCCGGCGGCGATCCGCCCGGCCACCCGCTCCGCCGTGCCGTCGGCCGCCACCGCCTCGGCCCGCGCGGCGAGTAGCGCCACCCCGGCCTCGCCCACACCGGTGCCCGGCTCGCCGAACGCCAGGTGCGGCACGGCCAGCGCGAGCGCGAGCGCCGGGTCGTCGCCGGTCAGCACCCGCACCGACGCCCCGCCCGGGACGTCCGGCGCGTCCTGCCCCGGACCCAGCACCAGCAGCGGGTGCTCGTGCACCGTCAGCCCCGCCTCCTCCACCGCCGCCCGCAGCAGCGGGTCGTGCTCCGCCACCCACTCGAAGGCCAGCGGCAGACCCAGCTCCCGCTGGCGGTCCAGCACCCGGCGGACGTCATCGGCGGTCGCGGCCGCGCCCTGGTGGCCCAGCGCCGGACGGGCGTAGTACGGCCAGCCGGCGCCCTCGCGCACGAAGAGGCTCAGCGGACCGAAGTCCTCGACGCGCGCCGCGGAGCGCGGGACCGCGTCGTAGTAGCGCTCGATCTCCTCGAGGAGGTCCGCGTCGGGCGCGGAAGGGACGGCTGCAAGATCGTCAGAGGTCACGCCGTGCATCCAAGCAGGCCCGACGCGTTCCTGCCAGGGATTTGCCCGCCCGGCGGGGAGCCCGGGGCAGCGGCCGCAGGCCCGCCGGCACCCCCGGAAACCGCCAGGCCCGGGCAATTCGCCGCGATTGTTGCCCAACGCTTACAGGCCGGGCGATCTTGTGTGCGGGCCCCATGACATCCTGGGGCCTTTACAGCTCTGCCGGACGGGAACGGCGGACGTCCGCGCTGGGCGAAGCGAGGGGGATGACTGGGTCATGAGGCTCTGCTTTCTGGTGGAGGAGCACTACCGGCACGACGGCATGCCGCTGGACGTCGTACGCCAACTCACCGCGTGGGGGCACCGGGTGGACGTGCTGCGCCCCGGCGACTCGCTGATGGCGATCTCCGAGGCGGTCCGCGCCGGAAGCCACGACGCCTGGGTGCTCAAGACCGTCTCCGGCGGACCCGGCCTCACCCTGCTGGAAGCCGCCGCCGCCGTCGGCCTCACCACCGTCAACGACGTCCGCTCCATCCGCGGCGTCCGCGACAAGGCCCTCGCCTCGGTCATCGCCCGCACCCGCGGGCTGCCCGTCCCCGTCACCTACGCGGCCGCCCGCTGGGAACGGCTCGCCGAGATCCCCGCCGCCGAGTACCCGCTGGTCGTCAAACCCGCCGACGGCAGCTCCGGGCGGGCCGTACGGCTCGTCCGCGACCCCGGCCACCTCGCCGAACTCGGCCCCCTGCTGGCCGGCGAGGGCCTGCTCATCGCCCAGCCCCACGTGCCCAACTCCGGCACCGACCTCAAGGTGTACTGCGTCGACGGCGAGCTCTACGCCACCGAACGGTGCTCGCCGCTCAACCCCGACCAGGGCGTGCGGGAGCGTCAGGTGCCGCTGCCCGCCGAGGTCGCGCGGATCGCCGCGCAGGTCGGCGAGGTGTTCGGACTCGACCTGTACGGCGTCGACGTGCTGCTCGGACCGGACGGGCCCGTCGTCGTCGACATCAACGACTTCCCGAGCTTCCGCCAGGTGCCGGACGCGGTGGCGCGCGTCGCGCACGCGATCCTGCGACTGGCCCGCACCGGCACGGCCGTCACGGCGCCCGCCGTGGCACTGGACGCCTCCGGGCTGGAGACCGTCGGACTCGGCGCGGGGGCCGTCCGGATGCCCGCGCAGGGCGGCGCCGCCCTCGGGCGCGGCGGACTCGGCGTCGGCAACGTGGGCGTCGGCGGCGCGCTGTGAGGATCGGACTGATCACCTCCGCCCCGGACCACCCGCTGCTCGCCGCGGCCGGCGCGCTGCTGACCGCGGACGGCCACCGGGTCGAGGCACTCGACCCGGCGGACCCGCCCGCCACGGGCACCGGCCCGCTCGCCGACGTCTACCTGCTCAAGGCCCGCACCCCGGCGGCCCTCGCACTCGCCCGGTCGCTGGAGGAACGCGGCGCGCCCGTCGTCAACCCGGCCGCCGCCACCGAACTCTGCCAGGACCGCACCGCCATGGCCGAACTCGCCCGGCGCGCCGGCCTGCCCTTCGCGCCCACCCGCACCGCCGAGCGCCCCGCCGCACTGCTCGCGGCGGCCGAGGCCGGCGAACTCGCCCTCCCCCTGGTCGTCAAGAGCCGGCACAGCCGCCGCCACGACCTCGTCACCCGGGTCGACGACACCTCCCGGCTGCGCGCCCTCGCCGACCAGTGGCCCGACGAACCCGTCATCGCCCAGCCCTACCTGCCGAGCACCGGCTGGGACCAGAAACTCTGGGTCGTCGCCGGACAGCTCTTCTGCGCCCGCCGGCGCTCCGAACTCGCCGACCCGGCCGACCTCGGCCTCGTCGGCCACGTCGGTCCGCCGCAGGGCGCGGACGGCTTCGGACCCGACGACCTGCCCGCCGGACGGGCCCGGCTCGCCCTGCGGGTCGGCGAGGTCTTCGGCCTCGACGTCTACGGCGTCGACCTGCTCGACGGGCCCCACCGACCGGTCGTCGTCGACGTCAACGCCTTCCCGGGCATCCGGGGACAGGCCGGCGCGCCCGAGGCCCTGGCCGCACTCGCCCTGCGGACCGCCGCCGCGGGCCCGCCGCCCCTGCCCCGCCCCCGCGCACACGCCCCGGCGGATGCGGGACCGGGCGCCCCCGCTCGTTAGGCTGGCACCCCCGGCCCGAGCACCCGACCGGGCCGCGAGAGAAGACGGACCCTTGCTGCAGGACATCGAGCCCTACCTGGCCTGCCCCCACTGCGCGCAGCCGCTCACCCTCGACGGGCGCACCCTGCGCTGCCCCGCCGGACACAGCCACGACGTCGCCAAACACGGCTACGTCAGCCTGCTCGCCGGCGACGCCCACACCGGCACCGGCGACACCGCCGACATGGTCGCCGCCCGCAGCGACTTCCTCGCCGCCGGCCACTACCGGCCGATCGCCGACGCCCTCGCCGAGGCCGCCGCGGCCGCCGACCCCGAAGGACTCGTCGCCGACCTCGGCGCCGGCACCGGCCACTACCTCGCCCACGTCCTCGACGCCCTCCCCGGCCGGCCCGGGGCCGCCCTCGACATCTCCAAGTACGCGCTGCGCCGCGCCGCCAAGGCCCACCCCCGGATCGGCGCCGTGGTCTGCGACGCCTGGCGCCCGCTGCCGCTGCTGGACGCCTCCGCCGGGCTCGTCCTCAACGTCTTCGCCCCGCGCAACGGCCCCGAACTGCGCCGCGTGCTGCGCCCCGGCGGCACCCTGCTGCTCGTCGCGCCCACCGCGCGCCACCTGCGCGAACTCGTCGGCGCGCTGGGACTGCTGTCGGTCGACGAGGAGAAGCAGCGGCGCATCGACGACAAGCTCGGGCCCCACCTGACGCCGGCCGGGCAGCGCGAGGTCGAGTTCACCCTGCGGCTGTCCGCCGAGGACGTGCGGACCGTGGTCGGCATGGGCCCGAGCGCCTGGCACACCGACCAGGACCGGCTGGCGCGGCGGCTCGCCGCGCTGCCGGACCCGGTCGAGGTGACGGCGTCCGTCACCGTCGCGGCCTACCGGCGCTGAGACGGGGCCACGGCGGCGCCCCGACCGGGCCTCGACGGGGCCTCGACGGGGCCGAGCCGGCCCCGCGCGCCGGAGGACGGCGCGGGCCCGGCGTCACGCGCCGGGGCCACCCCGATGGGATGAATCTGGCGGGCAGGCACGTTTCTGCCTCCCGACCGGCCGCTAACGTCCGACGGGTGAACCGCGACGCCACCCGGCCCGCCGTGCCGGCCCACCCGCAGCAGCGCAGCCCGCATCCCGGCGCGCCGACCGTCCGGCGCCCGATCGTCGAGGAGATCCGGCTCATCTCCTTCAAGTCCTACCGGCGCGCGACCCTCCCGCTCGCGCCCCTCACCGTGCTGCACGGGCCCGCCGGCGTCGGCAAGTCCAACGCGCTCGACGCCCTCGCCGTCCTCTCCCGGCTCGCCCTCGGCGAGGAGATCGCCACCTCCCTCGACGGACGGCCCGGCACCACCGGCCCGCTCGCCACCCCCGTCCGCGGCGGCCTCGCCGGCTGCGTGCCGCACGGCCGCAACGCCCTCATCCTCGGCTGCACCGTCGCCTCCCCGGACGGCCCGATCGGCCTCGAACTCGTCGTCCGCACCGACGGGCCGGTCCGCATCGCCCGGGAACAGCTCACCCTCGACGGGCAGACCCTCGTCGAGACCGGCGAACAGGACCCGCGCAAGAACCGCGTCAACGTCAGCTGGCACAACGACACCCGGCAGGGCGACATCCGCGCCCCCTTCCCCAGCGGCACACTGATCACCGCCCAGATCCCGCTGCGGGTCGCCGGCTCCTCGCCAGGCGAACGCAAGGTCCTCGCCGCCGCCGAACAACTGCTCACCGCGCTGCGCGAGGTCTTCCCCGTCCACCCCGTGCCCGCCCTGATGCGCGGTTGGGCCCGCCCCCACCCGCAGGCCCGGCTGCGCAGCACCGCCGCCAACATCTCCGCCGTCATCGCCCGGCTCAGCAACGAGTGCCCCCGCCGCTACGGGCAGCTGCTGCGCGTCGTCCAGTCCGCCGCCCCGCACCCGCTGCTCGGCCTCGACCTCGCCCACCGCGGCAGCGGCGCCGACCAGCGGGTGCTCGCCGTGTTCGACGAGGGCGTCCTCGGGCGCACCGGCGCCGACCAGGCCTCCGACGGGATGCTGCGCCACCTGGCGTTCGCCGCGGTGCTGCTCACCGGCGCCGGGGTGCTGGACCTCGACGTGGCGGTCGAGGTGCCGTGGGCGCACCGGCAGCTCACCGTGCTCGCCGACGACCTCGGGGCCGGCCTCGGCACCGACCAGACGGCTTCGCTGCTGCGGCTCGCCCGGGACATGGCCGGGCGCAACCAGTTGCGGGTGATCGCAACGCTCCAGGAGGCGGCCGCGGCGCGGGACGCGCTGGGCGGGGCGGGCGAACTGCCGCGCGGGGCGGCGGTGGTGGAGTGCCGGCGCGATCCCGGCTCGGGGCTGACGGTGCTGCGGTCGGAGACCGTGCGGGTGCCGGCCCAGGCGGCGCGGGACGGCGCGCCGGCCTCTCCCGTGCCGCTGCCTCGTCCGGCGCCCGGGCCGGTGGCGGGCGATGCGGTAAACCTGGACGGGTGAACGAACGAGAGACCGACATCCCCGGGCCCACGCTGGAAGGGCTGCGGCAGCGGCTGACGGAGTTCGCCGCGGCGCGCCGCTGGGAGCCCTTCCACACGCCCAAGAACCTCGCCGCGGCGCTGACCGTGGAGGCCGGCGAGCTGCTGGAGATCTTCCAGTGGCTCACGCCCGAGCAGGCGTCCGCGGTGATGGCCGACCCGGAGCGCGCCCACCGGGTGCGGGACGAGGTGGCTGACGTGCTCGCCTACCTGCTCCAGTTCTGCACGGCGGTCGGGGTCGACCCGCTGACCGCCCTGGAGGCCAAGATCGAGCGCAACGAGCTGCGCTTCCCGGCCCCCGGGGCGCCCGGTGCCGTCAACCCGGAGGAAGCCTCCTAAGCCTTGTGAGGGACGGCAGTTGTCCACAGCCCCCGGGTTGTCCACAGCTTTCCGATGCCCGCATGCGGGCTCTTCCGTCCCGGCGCACTCTCTCACCGTGACCGCGTGGCAGGGCGCCACGCGAGTGACGGAAGGAGGGCGCGGCATGGAGGCGCTGCGACTGATCAAGACCGCCCGGCACGCCCTGGCGGAGACCAGGAACATCCCGGACGTGCTGGCCGAGGCCCGGCAGGCCGCGTTGCTCGCCGAGGCGGTGGGCACCCGGCTCGGCAGGGACGAGGACGGCGAACTCGCCGGTCTCGGCCAGCAGTTGGGCGAGGCGGCGCTGCACGCCGTGTGCTGCCTGGACCATGCGACGGGGGACGTGGCGGGGGCGTCGGCCTTCGGGCCCGGCAGCCGGGCCCGAAGGCTCGGCGACCTCGGCGAGCTGGGGCCGATGCTGGACGAACTCGGCGGGCTCCTGCGGGACATCGGGGAGACGCTCGTCGTGCTGGCCTGCGGGGCCGACACCGAGAGCCTCTACTGGGCGTGCATCGACGGCGTCGACGCCGGGGCGGAGTGCACCCAGCTGGTCGGCCAACTGCGGGACGCCGTGCGGCGGCTCGCGGGCGAGCGGCCCGAGGAGGCGGAGGAGGGTCTGCTGGTGCTCCAGCTCGACCCGCCGGTGGAGGAGGTGGTTCGGGCGTCGGTGGGCTGAGGATCGGTGGAGTGGTCCCTGGACGGTCGGCGCCGCCGTCCAGTGGCCTCTCTCCGGAGCGGTGGTGGCCGGACGCGGCCCCCACCCCTGCACCCGGCCAGGGGCAGCACCGCTCACCATCCGACGCGGTCGTGGCGAGCGGGCGCAGTGGGACAACTGGATAGCGGGGCAACGGGAGTGGGTGGGAGCGGGAAGGGCGGAGGGAGGGGGGCGCAGCAGGCCGGTGGTTCGGAACTCCTGGCGGCCCAGCTCCGGGTGCCGGTGCAGGTCCCGCCGGAAGGC
>NZ_JBEOSF010000068.1:0-18197 GCF_040302725.1 Kitasatospora sp. NPDC097605
GGGCTCTCCACCCGCGGGTGGAGAGCCCTCGCGCCGTCCGTTCCACCCGCCGTCCACCCGGGCTACGAGGCCCCGGCGGCGTCCGGTCCGTAGCGTCGGAGAGGTCGTTCAGAGCCTCTTGCCGGACGGAGGGACCCGATGCCTGCCCAGGCGAACGCAGCCCTGGTGGTCGTGGTGACGCTGCTGGTGCTCCGGCGCCAGATGCGCGCCCAGCGCCTGGACACCGAACGCCGCTCCTGGCCGCTGCCGTTGATCCTCGCCGCGGTCGCGCTGCGCGACCCCCAACTGCTCGACCGCCGGGACACCGCCTGGTCCGTCGTCCTGGTCGGCGCCGGGCTGCTCGCGGTGCTCGCCGCGGGCTCCGTCTGGGGATGGACGGTGCGGATCTGGCGGGAGGCGGACGGGGCGCTCTGGAGCCGGGGCACCAGGGCGACGCTGGCCGCCTGGGGTGGGCTGATCGCGATCAGGTTCGGCCTGTTCGGGCTCGGGGAGGCCCTGCACCTGCGCCAGTCGAGCAGCGCGCTGCTGCTCGGCCTGGCCGTCCTGCTGCTGGTCCGCACGACCGTGGTGAACTGGCGGGCGCGGGCCCTGGAACCCCCGGGGCGGGCCGCCGTGCCGTGCTGACCGTCGTCGTGGGCTCACCGGGAGGAACGTGTGGCCGAGTGGTACTGGACCCGTTGGCCGTCCCGCGAGGGGCTGGAGTACGACGCCGAGAGCCGGCCGCGGCGGATCCTCACCGCGCTCGGCCGGGTCGTCGTCCTGCTCAGCGTCTGCTGGGGGACGTTCTCCGGTAGCGGGTACGCCGGCTGGACGGTGGCGGCCGTGGTCGCGGGACTGGGCGTGGCGGTCGCCCTCGCCGCCGGCTATCTGCACGCGAGCTGGAAGCAGCGGGCGGTACACGCGTACCCGCTGGCCGCCGGGGTGTTCGCGGCCGCCTGGCTGGCCAACTGGGGGCACGCCTACCTGCTCGCCGACGTGCTGTGGTACGGGCTGGCGGTGACCTCGGTGATCCGGCTGCCGCCGGGGCCCGCGCTGCTCACGGCCGGCGCCTCGCTCGGCTCGTACGCCGCGGTGAGCTGGGCGAGCCCGCTGAGCATCACGGCGACCGTCGGCGGCCTGCTGCTGCTCGGCTACCTGCTGCGGCTGGACATCGAGGCGCGCGGCACCGCCCGCCGGTTGCTCGACCGGGAACGGGCCGCCCGGGCCGCCGAGGCGGAGAGCGCCGCGCTCGCCGAACGGGCCAGGATCGCCCGGGAGATCCACGACGTGCTGGCCCACAGCCTCTCCGCCCAGCTGGTCCACCTGGAGGCGGCCCGGCTGATGCTGGACTCCGGCACCGACCGGGAGCGGATCCGCGAGCGGGTGGTGGCCGCCCGGCGGATGGCGCAGGACGGGCTGGCCGAGACCCGGCAGGCGCTGTCCGCGCTGCGCGGCGAGTTCACCCCGGTCGGCGAGTACCTGGCGGAGCTGACCGGGTGGGAGCGTGCGGCGTTCGGCGTGGTCGGGACACCGCGTCCGCTGGCCGCCGAGGCGGGGCTCGCGGTCCGGCGCACGGCGCAGGAAGCGCTCACCAATGTGCGCAAACACGCCCCCGGCGCGCGCTGCACGGTCGAACTGCGCTACCTGGCGGACGAGGTGGAGCTGGAGGTGCGGGACCAGCGCGCGGGACGGGCCGAAGCGCCCGGCGACCTGGCGGCCAGCGGCGGCGGGTACGGTCTGCTGGGGATGCGCGAACGCGCGGAACTGCTCGGCGGCACCCTGCTGGCGGGCCCCCACGAGGGAGGATGGCGCGTGCTGCTGCGGGTGCCGGCATGACGGAAGCGGTGGTCACCAGGGTGGTGGTGGCGGACGACCAGACCGTGGTCCGCGAGGGCATCGTGATGCTGCTCGGGCTGCTGCCGGGGATCGAGGTGGTCGGCTCGGCGGCGGACGGCGAGGAGGCCGTCGCCCTGGTCGCCCGGCACCGGCCGGACGTGGTGCTGATGGACCTGCGGATGCCGCGCTGCGACGGGGGCGAGGCGACCCGGCGGATCCGCGCCGGGTACCCGGGGACCGAGGTCGTGGTGCTCACCACCTACGCCGACGACGACTCGCTGTTCCCGGCGCTGCGGGCCGGGGCGCGCGGCTACCTCACCAAGGACGCGGGGGCCGAGGAGATCGCCCGGGCGATCACGGACGTCCGGTCGGGGGCGGCCGGGCTGTCACCGCAGGTGCAGCTGAGGCTGCTGGAGCGGCTGGCGGGGCCCGCCCCGGCCACGGCGGCCGGGACGCGCCCGGACACGGAGGCGGGCGCGGGCGCGGGAACGGGCGCGGGCGCGGCGGGGGAGCTGCCGGACGGGCTGACCACGCGGGAGGCGGAGGTGCTGGGGCTGATCGCGCAGGGGCTCTCCAACACCGAGATCGCCCGGCGGCTGTACGTCAGCCCGGCCACCGTGAAGACCCACATCAACAACCTGTTCGCCAAGACCGGCGTGCGGGACCGGGCGCAGGCGGTCGGGTACGCCTTCCGACACGGGATCACCGGGTCGCCGCAGTAGTCGGATGAGCGTCTGTCGGATCATCGATCACCTCATCGAGTGAACGTATCTGCGTTGGGAGTTTGGGGGGTTCGGGCGCCTCCATCATGGTTCGGGTCACAACCCCCCCGGTCCAGGAGCAGCCGTGCCACAACAGCAGATGAGAAACCCCGAGCCGGGAGGGCAACTGGACTGGTGGGCGCCGGAACCGGCGCCCGTGCCGGTGCTCCCGCCGGTGTCCGTGCCGGTCCCCGCGCCGGCGCCCGCACCGGTGTCGGCGCCCGTGCCGGTGTCGCCCGTACCTGTGGCGCCCGTACCGGTGTCCGGGGCCGTGCCGGGGACGGTGCCGGAGGCGGTGCCCGGGCCCGACAGCAGCACCGAGGTGTACCGCGCCGTCCAGCGGAGCGCGGCCTTCCAGCGGATCCGCCACAGCTACCGGACGTTCGTCTTCCCGGTCACCGGCGTCTTCCTCGGCTGGTACCTGCTCTACGTGGCCGCCCAGACCGCGGCCCCCGCGCTGATGCGCCGACCGGTCGTCGGCCCGGTCAACGTGGCCTGGCTGCTCGGCCTGCTGCAGTTCGCCACCACCTTCCTGCTGGCCTGGCTCTACGCCCGCAACGCCCGCACCAAGCGCGACCGGGCCGCCCTGTCGCTGCGCTGGGACACCCAGGACCAGCTGCGATGAGGGCCGCCACCCCGCCCCCCGTCGCCCCCACCGGGGACCACCACGGCCTGGCCGTGGTGCTCTTCGCCGTCGTCGTCCTGGTCACCCTGGCGATCACCTTCTGGGCCGGCCGCCGCGGCGGCGCCGCCGAGGACTTCTACGCCGGCGGCCGTGACTTCACACCGCTGCAGAACGGCTTCGCGCTCTCCGGCGACTACCTCTCCGCCGCCTCCTTCCTCGGTGTCGCCGGGCTGATCGCGCTCTACGGGTACGACGGCGTGCTCTACAGCATCGGCTTCCTGGTCGCCTGGCTGGTGGTGCTGATGCTGGTCGCCGAACTGGTCCGCAACGCCGGCCGGTACACCCTGGCCGACGTGCTGGCGCTGCGGTTGCGCCGGCGCAAGGTCCGGGCGGCGGCCGGCGGCGCCAGCGTCGTCGTCACGCTGTTCTACCTGGTCGCCCAGATGGTCGGCGCGGGCAGCCTGGTCGCCCTGCTGCTCGGCACCAACAGCGCCCAGGCCCGGACCTGGACCATCGTGGCGGTGGGTGGTCTGATGATCGTCTATGTGACGATCGGCGGGATGCGGGCCACCACCTGGATCCAGATCGTCAAGGCGTTCCTGCTGATCGCCGGCTCGGTGGTGCTGACCGTGCTGCTGGTGGTCCGCTTCCACGGGGACGTCGCCGAGCTGATGCGGCAGGCGGCCCAGCACAGCGGTGCCGGGCAGCGCTACCTGGAGCCCGGACTGAAGTACGGCAAGAGCTTCACCAGCCGGCTGGACTTCTTCAGCCTGGGCCTGGCCCTGGTGCTGGGCACCGCCGGTCTGCCGCACATCCTGTCCCGCTTCTACACCGTGCCCACCGCGCGGGCCGCCCGCCGTTCGACGATGTGGGCGATCGGGCTGGTCGGCGGCTTCTACCTGATGGCCATCGCGCTGGGCCTCGGTGCCACCGCGCTGATCGGCTCGGCCGAGGTCCGGCACGCCAACTCGGCGGGCAACACCGCCGTTCCGCTGCTCGCCCTGGTGCTCGGCGGCGGCAACGGGTCCACCGGCGGGGTGGTGCTGTTCGCGCTGATCTCGGCGATCGCCTTCGCCACCATCCTCGCCGTGGTCGCCGGGCTCACCCTGGCCTCCTCGGCGGCGTTCGCCCACGACATCTGGGCGGGCGCCTGGCGGGGACGGCCGCGCGGTTCACGCGGTGGCAGGGGCGCGCGCGGCGGCAGGGCGGCGCGGGGCGGCCGGGGCGCGCGCGGCCGGCGGTCGGCCGCGGTGCCGGCCTCCCGGCGGGCCCGCGGCCAGACGGACGCCCGGACCGGGCCGGGCGCGGACGACGTGCCGGCCGTCGCCGAGCAGGACGAGGTCCTGGTCGCGCGGATCGCGGCGGTCGGGATCGGCGCGGTGGCGATCGTGCTCAGCCTCTTCGCCCAGCAGCTGAACGTCGCCTTCCTGGTCGGCCTGGCCTTCGCCGTGGCCGCCTCCGCCAACCTGCCGGTGCTGCTCTACAGCCTGTTCTGGCGGCGGTTCACCGCCCGGGGCGCGGTCTGGTCCGTCTACGGCGGGCTGATTCCGGCGGTGGTGCTGGTGATCTTCTCGCCGGTGGTCTCCGGCACCAAGGTGGCGCTGTTCCCCGGGATGGACTTCCACTGGTTCCCGCTGGAGAACCCGGGCATCGTCTCCATCCCGCTGGGCTTCCTGGCCGGCTGGATCGGCACCCTCACCTCGCCCGAGCCGGCCGACCCGGACCGGTACGCCGAGCTGGAGGTCCGCTCGCTGACCGGAGCGGGGGCGGTCTGAGCGGCTGACGGAGCGAACGACCCCCGGCGGGATTCCGCCGGGGGTCGTCGCACGTCACAGCTCCCGGAGGGAGGCGACCTCCATCCGGGACGGGCTGCCCGCCGCCTTGCCGCAGCTCTCCGGGCGGGGCGGCGCACTGACGCCCTCGACCACCTGGACCTCCCAGGACCGGCCGTCCTCGTGCCGGACCTCGACCAGCCAGCGGCCCGCGCCGTCCGGCCGCTGGGCCACGGCGAGCGCGTCGGCCCTGGTCTCGCCGGTGGCCAGCCGCACCGCGTGGTCGGCTGCCTGGCCCGGCCGGTCCCAGCCGGAGCAGCCGCGCGACCACTCCGGCACCATGTGGCCGGACGCCGTCGCCGCCAGCACCTCCTTGGCGGACTCGGCGGTCAGCCGGCCGTAGGTGTAGCCGTACGGCAGCACCAGCATGGTGGGGGAGAACCGGTGTCCGCCCAGGTGGGTCACCTCCCACACCTCGCTGTGCCCGGCGGCGACCAGGTCGGCCGCGAGCGGGCGGCCCAGCAGGGCGCAGCAGCGGTCCCGCCGGCCGTTGGTGCACACCAGGGCGACCGGGCCGCCGATGTGCGGGGTGCCGAGGTCGCCGTGCTCGCCGGCGCCCAGCGCCGCGAAGTCGAGGGCCAGGAGGTCCGCCGGGTCCGCCACCTGGTGGCGGCGCACCCAGCCGCCCCCGGGGGACGGGACGGTGTGCGCCACGATCACCTCGTGCCGCGCCGTCGGCAGGCAGTCCGCATGGCGTCCGGGCCGGCGGATCAGCGCCACCCGCACCCCGGTGCCGGCCGCCGCGCCGTCCAGGGCACGCCCGACCGCCGGGTCCAGATGGCTCTCCCCGAGCGCCTTCGCCCCCCACGGCCCGTTCTGCTCGACCAGCAACCAGGTGGTCGCGGTCGCGGCGGTGGCGGCCAGCGGCTCCGACAGTTCACGCGACAGGGTCGCACAGGTGCTCACCCCGGTAAGGCTACCCTTGCCCCTCACCCGAAGGCCGCCCGTATCCTCGACTCGACCTCGGGGGCCGGCGAGGGCGCGGGAACCGGAGCGGAGTCCGACAGCGGGAGGTCGGCGAACTCCAGGTGGACACTGCGGACGATCCCGGCGAAGACCTCCGAGTACAGTTCCCAGTCCTCGGCACACGGCGTGCTCAGCTCCAGCGAAAGCAACTGGGACTCGTTCGGGAGCGGCAGGTGGACTTGGATGACCGAGGTGGCCAGGGTCTCCCCTCCGACGGGTGTGGAGACCCCGTCGATCACCGCCACCGCCCGCCCGGCGGGCAGTGCCAGCTCGGTCACGGTGGCCTCCGGCCGCGCCCGGGAGAGGCCGTCCCGCAGGCCGTCCACCGCTCGCGCCGGTCCGAGCCCGCCGAGTGGTGACAGGGTGGCGACGACCGAGGCGGTGCTGGGCCGGCCCTCGACGTCCAGCAGGCAGAGCCCCGCGTAGATCGTTCCGGCCTCGGCCATCGACGGGATCAGTCCGGCGAGCAGGGCCGCCCACCCGGCACGCAGGTCGTCGCCCTCCGAGGCCAGTACTTCGCAGACCACCTCCCAGAGTTGCTCGGCGACCTGTTCCTCGGTGCCGAGCACGGGGAGGTCGTGAAAGGCGGGTGGGACGACGAAGCGGATCTGGAGGGTGTCCGTCATGGTGTTCGGGCTTTCGGGAGTCAGGTGGGCCGGTGCCGGGCGGCCGGCGGGTCAGTACGGTTTCCGGAGCCGGTTGCGGGTGTCCAGCCAGCTGGGGGGTGCGGGGACGAGGACGCCGCGCCGGCGGGCCTCGACCAGGAGGTCCAGGTAGGCCGCGGCCTGGGTACGGACCCCGCTCCGGCGCCAGGAGCGCAGTGCCAGCAGCAGCGGTCCGGTGGCGAGGACGGCGACGGCCGCCAGGGCTCCGGCCGCCGCGAACGTCGAGGAGCGTTCCGGCGAGCCGGGGACGAGCGTTGCGCCGATGCCGGCCGTGGTCACGGCCGCCACCACGGTCAGGATGGCGAGGCCCGCCCAGATGCTCCAGCGTCGGACGGCCCGGCGTTGCGCGGTCAGCATCGCCCGCACGGCCCGCCCGTCCAGGAGGTCGATCCGGTGCTGCGCGCCGAGGGCGCGCGCCGCGTGGGCCAGGGCCGGGTTCCCGGTGAGTTCCGCCATGGGAACGACCAGGAGGCCGTCGGCGTCGGACGGCGTCGGCGGCGTGGTGATCGGCGTGGCCATGGCCGAGGTCGCCGTCGACGACGGTGCCGGTGGCGGCGGCGGAAGCGAGGACGGCCGGGGGGCCGGCGCCGGCGCGGGACCGGCAGCGTCGAACCACTCGTCGGGGATCCGGATGTCCAGCCCGGCGCTCCGGGCCCGTGCCAGCAGCGCGGTGTACGTGGTGAAGTGGACGGAGTTCCGCTGCTTCCTCGCCCCCTTCCCGGCACCGACGGCCCAGACCGCGATGCCGGCGGGAACCGCCAGGATCGCCGCCACCAGTACGGCCACCTGCTTCGCCTGGACCGGCGACGCGAGGGAACCGCCGATCACGGCCGCCACCACGATCCCGCCCAGCACGAGCAGCGCGCCGACCTCGGTGTGCCACTCCAGATCGATGCCCCGGCGGGCCTTCAGGTGATCGGTGACCACCTGGCGGGCCACCTCGTCGTCCAGCAGGTTGACCCCGTAGAGCGCCCTGGCCCGTTCCGCCGCTTCGACGGCCTCGGGCACGTGCGCCAGTTGGCTCCCCGAGACGGGGAGGGTGACGTAGAGGTATTCGGGCATGGGACCTCCGTCAGGCGACCGCGGCGAGGAAGGGCGTCGGCGAGGGGCGCGGACCGGGCTGCGGCACCGGGCCGACGTACGGTGGCGGAGCGGAGGGTCCTTCGTCGTCCCGGGTCAGCCGGCGGTACAGCCCGTAGCCGAGGCCGGTGGCCTTGACCGGAATGGTGACCAGGCGCGGATCGACCGGATGGCCCAGCTTGGTCAGGCCGGCGACGATGCCCTTGGTCGTCAGCGGATTGGAGGTCATGCCGAAGAGGCTGCTTCCGGCGGCCTCCACCCGCTCGGACGCCGAGGCACCCTTGCTCGCCTTGATGGGATCGATGAAGTTCTTCAGTGGTGCCCGGGCCAGCTTGTTGACCGCGCCCGAGCCCAGCACCTTGGTGGTTGTGCGCCCTCCGGTGGCGAAGCCCCGGACCGCGCCGACACCCGGGATCACCCCGAGCGAGTCGAGGCCGATGTCCGTCCACGACACGTCCTTACCACGGGACTTGCCGACGCTGTGCCCGATCAGCGCGCCGGCGCTGGTGAGCACCGCGGCGCCTCCCAACACGACTCCGCCGACCTGGCCGATGACGGGGACCCAGGAGATCGCCAGGGCGGCGATCGCCAGGCCGGCCGAGATCTTGGAGAGCAGGTCGGCGTGGTCCACCAGGAAGTCGATGGAGTTCTGCCAGGCGTGCTGCAAGCCGTTCAACAGACGCTTGAACACGTTGGGATCCGGCGGGTGGTTCTTCGACGCTTCCTGGACGGCGCGGGCGGCGGTCTCTGCCTTCTGACGGTGGTCGTCGAGCTGTGTGCGGGCGCGGGCGATCACCTCGTCGAGCTGCTGGTGGCCACGGAGGCTGGCCTCGCGGGCGGCGTCGAACCGGGCCTGGGTGCGCTCCAGGACGTCGGCGGCCGGGGGTCGGGCACCCGGTACGGCGAAGGCGTCCAGGGAGCGGCCGAGGTCGGCGGCCTGCTTGTCCTGCCATTCCAGGCGGTGGCGCAGCTCGGCGGCCTCGGTCTCCATGCCCCGGCCGGCCGTGACCATGGCGGAGAGCTGGGTGTGCCAGGTCTTCAGGGCCAGGGAACACGCGGCCATCGACTTGTGGCCCTTGTCCAGGTACTTCGGTAGCTCGTCCAGTTTCTTGGCGAACTCGCGGGCGGCTTCGCCCTCCCAGGCGCCGCCGGTGGTGCCGATGCCGGCGAGGGCGCTGCGGAGTTCCTCCAGCTCGCGGGCCACCCCGTCGACGTCGGTGTACATCTGGGCGATCGCACCGAGATCGCCGGGGGCCGGGCAGAAGCCGAGGCCCGGCCAGTTCTGGTCGCTCATGGCGGTTGCTCCCCCGTCGGTGGCGCGTCAGGTGGCGCCGAATCCCTTGGCGACCCCCTGCTCGTGGTCTCCGTAGTTCTTGAGCGTGGCATCGAGGCCGTCGTGCAGGCCGGAGGCCAGCTTGGCCATCCGGCCGATGCCGCCGTGCCACTCGTCCTCGAACTGCTTGCAGGCCGAGTCGAGTCGCGCGGTGCCCATCTGCCGGCCCTTGCCCAGGTTCTCCAGCCGCTTGGCGACTGAGCTCATGCGATTGCCGCATTCGCCGAGCTGGGTGGAGACCGTGCGCATGCGGGCCAGGTCGATCCGGAAGTCGTCGGGCAACGGCCTGTCTCCCCTCGGGGCGGTCGTGGGTGGGCGCTCCTGGTGCGAACCTAGCTCAGTGGGGGCGAACGGTCGTGCGGTTCGGGGAAGTTGAGGGGACGTTCCGGTTGGGGGAACGCCGCAGGGCGCCGACGGGGGTCGGCGCCCTGCGGGGGGAGTGGGGGTCAGGCGGGGCCGGCGATGGTGGCGATGGGGGTGGTGACGGGGGTGCCGGAGCCGTCGCGGCGGGGGTCGCGGTCGGGGAGGTCGACCGGGGCGCCCTTGGCGTTGGCGGCGCGGGCGGGAGCCGGGCCGGCCCAGGCGAAGGAGAGGGCGTCCTCGCCGCGCAGGAAGCGCTGGCAGCGGACGCCGCCGGTGGCGCGGCCCTTGCGCGGGTACTGCTCGAAGGGGGTGACCTTCCAGGAGGACTGGGCCTCGCCGGTCAGGGTGCCGGAGGCGCCGGCCACCGAGACCACCACCGCGTCGGCGGCCGGGTCGACGGCGGTGAAGGAGAGCACCCGGGCGCCGTCCGCGAGCTTGATGCCGGCCATGCCGCCGGCCGGGCGGCCCTGCGGGCGGACCTGTCCGGCGGGGTAGCGCAGCAGCTGGGCGTCGGAGGTGATGAAGACGAGGTCCTCCTCGCCGGTGCGCAGCTCGACCGCGCCGATCACCTCGTCGCCGTCCTTGAGCGCGATCACCTCGAACTCGTCCTTGTTGGCGGGCCATTCGGGGACCACCCGCTTGACCACGCCCTGCACGGTGCCGAGCGCCAGGCCGGGGGAGGACTCGTCCAGGGTGGTCAGCGCGAGGACCCGCTCGTCGGCCTCCAGGCGGAGGAACTCGGTGACGGCGGCGCCGCCGGCCAGCGTCGGCGAGGGGGTCGGCGGCAGCGCCGGCAGGTCGATGACCGGCAGGCGCAGGACCCGGCCGGCCGAGGTGACCACGCCGACGTCGGCGCGGGCGGTGGTCGGCACCGCGGAGACGATCACATCGTGCTTGGCGCGCTTCTCGGAGAGTTCGAACGGCTCGCCGTCGGCGGTGCGGGCGAGCAGGCCGGTGGAGGAGAGCAGCACCCGGCACGGGTCGTCGGCGACCTCCAGCGGCACGGTCAGCGAGGCGGCCGGGGCGGCCCCGGCCTCCAGCAGGACGGTGCGCCGCTCGGTGCCGAACTGCTTGGCGACGGCTCCGAGTTCGCCGGAGACCACGCTGCGCAGCTTGGTGTCCGACTCCAGGATCTCGGTCAGGTCGGCGATCTCGGAGGTCAGCTTGGCCTGCTCCTGCTCCAGCTCGACCCGGTCGAAGCGGGTGAGCCGGCGCAGCGGGGTGTCGAGGATGTAGGCGGTCTGCGTCTCGGACAGCGAGAAGCGCTCCATCAGGCGCTCCTTGGCCTGGGCGGCGTTGTCGCTGGACCGGATGATCGCGATGACCTCGTCGATGTCGACCAGGGCGACCAGCAGGCCCTCGACCAGGTGCAGCCGCTCCTGGCGCTTGCGGCGGCGGAAGTCGCTGCGCCGGCGGACCACCTCGAAGCGGTGGTCGACGTAGACCTCCAGCAGCTCCTTGAGGCCGAGGGTGAGCGGCTGGCCGTCGACCAGCGCCACATTGTTGATGCCGAAGGTCTCCTCCATCGGCGTCAGCTTGTAGAGCTGCTCCAGCAGGGCCTCGGGCACGAAGCCGTTCTTGACCTCGATGACCAGGCGCAGGCCGTGCTCGCGGTCGGTGAGGTCCTTGACGTCCGCGATGCCCTGGAGCTTCTTGGCGTTGACCAGGTCCTTGATCTTGGAGATGACCTTCTCCGGGCCGACGTTGTACGGCAGCTCGGTGACCACGATGCCCTTGCGGCGGGCGGTGACCGCCTCGATGGTCGTGGTGGCGCGGATCTTGAAGGTGCCGCGGCCGGACTCGTAGGCGTCCCGGATGCCGGAGAGGCCGACGATCCGTCCGCCGGTGGGCAGGTCCGGGCCGGGGACGAACCGCATCAGGGTGTCGAGGTCGGCGTTCGGGTGCTTGATCAGGTGCCGGGCGGCGGCGACGACCTCGGAGAGGTTGTGCGGCGGCATGTTGGTGGCCATGCCGACGGCGATGCCGGTGGCACCGTTGACCAGCAGGTTGGGGAAGGCGGCCGGGAGTGCGAGCGGCTCCTGCTCGCTGCCGTCGTAGTTGGGCCCGAAGTCGACGGTCTCCTCGTGGATCGACTCGACCAGGGCCATCGAGGCGGCGGTGAGCCGGGACTCGGTGTAGCGCATCGCGGCCGGCGGGTCGTCGTTGCCGAGCGAGCCGAAGTTGCCGTGGCCGTCGATCAGCGGCAGCCGCATCGAGAACGGCTGGGCCATCCGGACGACCGAGTCGTAGATGGAGGCGTCGCCGTGCGGGTGCAGCCGGCCCATCACCTCGCCGACCAGGCGGGCGCACTTGACGTGGCCGCGCTCCGGGCGCAGGCCCATCTCGTTGGCCTGGTAGAGGATGCGGCGGTGCACCGGCTTGAGGCCGTCCCGGGCGTCCGGGAGGGCCCGGGAGTAGATGACCGAGTAGGCGTACTCGAGGAACGAGCCCTGCATCTCGTCCACGACGTCGACGTCGAGGATGCGCTCCTCGAAGTCTCCGGGGGGCGGGGTCTGCGAACTGCGGCGGGCCATCGCGGCGGGGCTCCCTTACGTCTCGCTTGCGTCTCGTCCACGTCTCGTCGGCGCGGTTTCGCCGGGGCTGTCGGCGGTTCTGTCAACAGGGCTCGGCGCCCCCATTGTGGACCCTCCGGCCGACAGCCCCGGCCAGCGCCCCTCTTCCGCCCCTGGCGAACGCCCTGTCCGCGCGGACACATCCACGGTGTTCGCGCGTTGCACCACAATGGGGGACGCCACACGAACCCCGACTTCGACGACGGGAAGGACCCGAGCGCATGGCCAACCCGGCCCCCGCCTCCCAGCGAGGCATCGCCATCACCGAGCACCGCCTGGCCAACGGCCTGCGCGTCGTCCTCTCCGAGGACCACCTGACCCCGGTGGCCGCGGTCTGCCTCTGGTACGACGTGGGCTCCCGGCACGAGGTGAAGGGCCGCACCGGGCTGGCCCACCTGTTCGAGCACCTGATGTTCCAGGGCTCCGCCAACGTCTCCAACAACGGGCACTTCGAGCTCGTCCAGGGCGCCGGCGGTTCGCTCAACGGCACCACCAGCTTCGAGCGCACCAACTACTTCGAGACCATGCCGGCCCACCAGTTGGAGCTCGCGCTCTGGCTGGAGGCGGACCGGATGGGCTCGCTGCTGGCGGCCCTCGACGAGACGTCGATGGAGAACCAGCGCGACGTGGTGAAGAACGAGCGCCGCCAGCGGTACGACAACGTGCCCTACGGCACCGCGTTCGAGAAGCTGACCGCGCTGTCCTTCCCGGACGGCCACCCGTACCACCACACCCCGATCGGCTCGATGGCCGACCTGGACGCGGCCACCCTGGAGGACGCCCGGGCGTTCTTCCGCACCTACTACGCGCCGAACAACGCGGTGCTCTCGGTGGTCGGCGACATCGACCCGGAGCAGACCATCGCCTGGGTGGAGAAGTACTTCGGCAGCATCCCCGCGCACGACGGCAAGCAGCCGCCGCGCGACGGCAGCCTGCCGGAGTCGATCGGCCGCGAGCTGCGCGAGCTGATCCGCGAGGACGTGCCGTCCCGCGCGCTGATGGCCGCCTACCGGCTGCCGCACGACGGCACCCGCGAGGCGGACGCCGCCGACCTGGCGCTGACCATCCTCGGCAGCGGCGAGTCGAGCCGGCTGTACAACCGGCTGGTCCGCCGGGACCGCACCGCCGTCGCGGCCGGCTTCGGCCTGCTGCGGCTGTCCGGCGCGCCGAGCCTGGGCTGGCTGGACGTCAAGACCTCGGGCGACGCCACCGTCGAGCAGATCGAGACGGCCGTCGACGAGGAGCTGGCCCGGTTCGCCGCCGAGGGCCCGACCCCGGCCGAGCTGGAGCGCGCCCAGGCGCAGATCGAGCGCGAGTGGCTGGACCGGCTCACCACGGTGGCCGGCCGCGCCGACGAACTCTGCCGCTACGCCGTGCTGTTCGGCGACCCGAAGCTGCTGAACGACGCCCTGCCCAAGGTCCTCGACGTCACCGCCGAGGAGGTGCGGGAGATCGCCGCGGCGCGGCTGCACCCGCAGAACCGGGCGGTGCTGGTGTACGAGCCGACCCCGGCCGAGGACACCGCCGACGACACCGCTGCCACCGCCGAGACCGACGAGGAGGGCGCCGCCGTATGAGCACCGAGTACGTCCCCGCCATGACCTTCCACCCCCAGCCCCAGCCCGGCACCCCCAGCCCGTGGGCGTTCCCGGCGCCGGAGCGTGCCGCGCTCGGCAACGGCATCACGGTGCTGCACTGCCACCGTCCCGGCCAGCAGCTGGTGGCCGTCGACGTGCTGCTGGACGCGCCGCTCGCGGCCGAGCCGGAGGGTGCGGACGGCGTCGCCTCGATCCTGGCCCGGGCGTTCAGTGAGGGCACCGACACGCTGACCGCCGAGGAGTTCGCGGCCGAGCTGGAGCGGGCCGGCGCGACCCTGGACGCGCACGCGGACCACCCGTGCATCCGGGTCTCGCTGGAGGTCCCGGCCTCCCGGCTGGCCCGCGGCCTGGACCTGCTGGCCGCCGCGCTGGGCAGCCCGGCGCTGCCGGAGGACGAGATCGAGCGGCTGGTCGCCAACCGGCTGGACGAGATCGTGCACGAGCAGGCCAACCCGGCCCGGCGGGCCGCCAAGGCGCTGTACGCCGAGCTGTTCGACGGCGCCGACCGGCTGTCGCGTCCGCGCGCCGGCACGGCCGAGACGGTCAAGACGATCGACCGGGCCGCCGTCCGGGCGTTCTACGAGGCGCACGTGCGGCCCGCCACCACCACCGTGGTGGTGGTCGGCGACCTCACCGGTACCGACCTGACGGGCCTGCTGGAGTCCACCCTGGGTGCCTGGAAGGGCTCCCCGGCCGAGCCGGGCTCGCACGCTCCGGTGACCGCCGACGACACCGGCCGGGTGATCATCGTGGACCGGCCCGGGTCGGTGCAGACCCAGCTGCTGATCGGCCGGATCGGGCCGGACCGGCACGACCCGAGCTGGGCCGCGCAGATCCTCGGCACCTACTGCCTGGGCGGCACCCTCACCTCCCGGCTGGACCGGGTGCTGCGCGAGGAGAAGGGCTACACGTACGGCGTGCGGGCCTTCGCCCAGCCGCTGCGCTCGGCCGCCGACGGCAGCGGGCGCGCCCTGCTGGCGATCAGCGGCTCGGTGGACACCGCCTCCACCGCCCCGGCGCTGGCCGACACCTGGACCATCCTGCGCACGCTGGCCGCCGAGGGGCTCACCGACGCGGAGCGCGCCGAGGCGGTGCAGTTCCTGGTCGGCGTGGCGCCGCTGAAGTACGAGACGGCGGGCTCGGTGGCCGGCACCCTGGCCGACCAGGTGGAGCAGCACCTGGCCGACGACTTCCAGGCCGAGGTCTACCGGCAGCTGGCCGAGCTGCCGACCGCCGCCGCCACCGCGGCCGTGGTCAACGCCTTCCCGCCGGACCGGCTGGTCACCGTGCTGGTCGGCGACGCCGCGGCGTTCGCGGACGGGGTGCGGGAGCTGGGCATCGGCGAGGTGACCGTGATCAGCGCCTGATCCGCAGGCCTCCGGGGGCCCGGCGGAGCGTTCCGACGCTCCGCCGGGCCCCTCCGCGTTCGCGCGTTAATTCCCTTGCGGCGGCTGCGCCGTGCGTGGGTAGATAGCCCCCGGCACCGGTACACACGGACGGAGAGGAGGCGGTCACCATGCGGGTCGAGCCATGTCAGCGGCGCTCCCCGAGACTGTCCTCCCGATGCCCCTTGGCCGCCTGAGCGCCGCCAACCCCTGACATCCCCGCGTCGCGCCGGGTCCCTTCGCGCGGCATCCCCCGGGGCGCGCACCCCGCCTAGGCTTGAACCATCCGACCTTGGAGGTCGTTGAACCATGTCGTACACCGAGGTACCCGGCGTCCGGGTTCCGATCCGGATGTGGACCGACCCGGCCACCGTCGAGGGCCAGGCGATGCAGCAGCTGCGCAACATCAGCTCGCTGCCCTGGCTGCACGGGCTCGCCGTGATGCCCGACGTCCACCTGGGCAAGGGGGCGACGGTGGGTTCGGTGATCGCCATGCGCGGCGCCGTCTGCCCGGCGGCGGTCGGCGTGGACATCGGCTGCGGGATGAGCGCGGTGAAGACCTCGCTCACCGCGAAGGACCTGCCGGACGACCTGTCCCGGCTGCGCTCGCGGATCGAGCAGACCATCCCGGTCGGCCGCGGCCTGCACCGCGACCCGGTCGACCCGGGGAAGGTGCACGGTGTCCCGACCGGCGGCTGGGACGACTTCTGGCAGGGGTTCGACGCGGTCGCGCCGGAGGTGAAGTGGCGCCGCGAGCGGGCGGCCCAGCAGATGGCGACGCTCGGCGGCGGCAACCACTTCATCGAGGTGTGCGTCGACGACACCGGCGCGGTCTGGCTGATGCTGCACTCCGGCTCGCGCAACATCGGCAAGGAACTGGCGGAGCACCACATGGGCGTGGCCCAGTCGCTGCCGCACAACCAGGGCCTGATCGACCGTGACCTCGCGGTGTTCGTCGCGGACACCCCGCAGATGGCCGCGTACCGACAGGACCTCTTCTGGGCGCAGGAGTACGCCAAGCGCAACCGGGCGCTGATGATGGCGCTGTTCCAGGACGTGGTCCGGCGCGAGTTCCCGCGGGCGAAGGTCGCCTTCGACGAGGTGATCAGCTGCCACCACAACTACGTCTCGGAGGAGCGCTACGACGGGGTCGACCTGCTGGTCACCCGGAAGGGCGCGATCCGGGCCGGGAGCGGCGACTACGGGATCATCCCGGGGTCGATGGGCACCGGGTCGTACATCGTGCGCGGGCTGGGCAACGAGGCGTCGTTCAACTCGGCCTCGCACGGCGCCGGCCGGAAGATGAGCCGCAACGCCGCGAAGAAGCGGTTCACCACGCAGGACCTGGCCGAGCAGACCAAGGGCGTGGAGTGCCGCAAGGACGCGGGGGTGGTGGACGAGATCCCCGGCGCCTACAAGCCGATCGAGAAGGTGATCGAGCAGCAGCGGGACCTGGTCGAGGTCGTGGCGCACCTGAAGCAGGTGGTCTGCGTCAAGGGCTGAGGCCCCGCTGCCCTTCCCCGCACCGAAGCCCCCGGCCGTCCGGCCGGGGGCTTCGGCGTGCCGGGGCCCGGCTCAGGGCCGGTCGCGCTTGGGGTTGAGCCGCCGGTAGCCGGGGTGCACCCCGGCGGTGAGGTGCTGGGCCTCGGCGACCCGGCGCAGCAGGTCGGACAGGGCGATACGTTCCTGCGGATCGAGGCCCGCGCAGATGGACTCCTCGTGGGCGAGCGCCGCCTCGGCCAGCCCGCGCATCGCCTCCTCGCCCTTGGGCGCGAGGTAGAGGTCCTGGAACCGGCGGTCCTTGGGGTTGCGCCGGCGTTCGACCAGCCCGCGCGCCTCGATGGCGTCGATGAAGGCCACGAACCGGCTGGGGGACATGCCGAGCCGGCGGGCGAGCTCCTGCTGGTGCTGGCCGGGATCCAGGGCGACCGACCGGAGCAGGCCGGCCTGGGCCGGGGTGAGGTCCAGCTCGGCGACCCTCCGGGCGAAGGCCTGGCTCGCGTGTTCGCCCAACTGGGAGAGGAGGAAGGCGACCTGGGCTCCCTGCGGGCCCGTGTGCGGGATCGGGGCGGGGTCGGGAGATTCGGTCATGAAAACACGATAGCAGTGGACAATGATGTCCCGGAGTGAACTATTCTGGACGTGGAACTACCGGCGTCGGTGTCGATCCGTCCGACGTCGGCCCCGGCCCTAACGTCCCGTTCTCGACTGGAGCGCCCCATGACCACGACATCAGCGGTGCCGGCCGCCTCCGCCCGGCGCCAGCAGTCAGGCCCCCCCTTGCTGCTGCCCGCCGTGGCGTTCGCGGCACTGATGGTGGTGTCCATCGTGCTGGCCCGGCAGACCCCGCTGCCCACCGATTCGGCGGCCGACACGCTCGCCTACTACAAGGACCACGCGACCGCCGCGAAGGTCGCCGGGACGCTGCAGTTCGGCGCCTCGCTCCCGCTCGCGGTCTGGGCCGCCATCGTCTACCAGCGGCTGCGCCGGCTCGGCGTGGTCGCGCCCGGTCCCGGCATCGCGCTGGTCTCCGGGGTGCTGTCCTCCGCGGCGATGGCGCTGTGCGGGCTCACCGTCTGGGCCGCCTCCCGGTCCGGGGAGCTCGGTGACGCGCCGCTGGCCCGCTCGCTGGCGGACCTGACCTTCGCCTCCGGCGGCCCCGGCCACGTCGTCCCGTTCGCGGTGATGCTGGCCGGCGTCGCGGTGCCGATGCTGCTGCTCGGCTTCGGGCCGAAGGGCTTCGCCTGGGCCGGTCTGGTGCTCGCCGGGATCGGGGTACTCGGCACCCTGGCGCTGCTCTCCACCAGCCTCGGGTTCTTCCTGCCGATCGCCCGCTTCGGTGGTCTGATCTGGCTGATCGCGGCCAGCGTGATCCTGCCGAAGCAGCGTCCGCGCCGCACCGTCGCCTACGAGTCGGAGGCGGAGGCGGCCTGAGGCCGACCGTGTGACTGCTCCGGTGCGGTGACGGCCCGGCCCCCCGTTGGTGGTGCTCCGGGGTGGGCCGTCCCGGCCGGGGGAGGGCGACGGGGCGCGGCGCCGGGAGGCGCGGCGGACCGGTCGCGACCGAGCGGGCCGAGGGGCTCGTGAGGAAAAGGGAAAGGCGGCGCGGCGGTGTCCTGGCAGAACGCCTACCAGCCCAAGGACAAGCCCAAGCTGGCGCTGACCATCAACAACTCCTCCGGCACCACCTGCCGGCTGGAC
>NZ_JBEOSF010000069.1:0-16782 GCF_040302725.1 Kitasatospora sp. NPDC097605
GGAGGCCGAACATGCCGACCAACCAGCCCGAACTCGCAGCGGAGCAGCAGCTCCACGGCCTGCGCGCCGAGTTGACCCCGCCCGGGGAGGAGCAGCCCGCCGTGGTGGCGCCGTGAGCGCCCATGGGCGCTCACGGGAGCTCACCAGGTGCGGTCCCAAACTGGTCCCCAGATGGTCCCCAGACCGCCGGACCGGCCGCGGTCACCGCGAGTGACCGCAATCTGTCGGTCCTTCAGAAGACCCCTGCTGCCGACTGCCAGAGCCGTCCGCAAGTCACCCTTGGCCAGGCGGAACACCTCGGGCGGATCACGGTCGCCTACCCACTGGATACGGATAGTGATCTTCCGGGCGGTGTGTCGTCTTGAGCATGTCTTCGCCGTCTGGTTCTGAGTGCTTCACGCACCGCCCAACGCGCTCTGCCGCCACACCCGACACAGCAGCCACTCTTGTCCCAGAGCCACCAGGCAGTCCGGGAGAAGGGGAAGCTCATGGGTCAGCGTGCGCAGGGGGGCAGGATGTACCGGCGGTGTGGGCGCCGGGACGAGGGCGGGAAGCAACTGGGTGCCTGGGCCTCTGCGCGCCCTCGAACAGTAACGCACGTCAAGTGCCGCCTGCAGCGCCAGGCCATCAACGCCCCGAGGGGTACCCTCGGCAACGGCGCCGGCCCCGCCGGTCCCGGCATCGCTGAAGCAGCTGCCAGCTGAACGGCGTCCTGACACGCCAGAGCCCCCACGAGAACCTCGTCGGGGCTCCGGCGCCCGGCGGTGTCGCCGTCAGCGCTGCTGTCAACCACGCCCAGAGATCATGATCGACCATAGATCACTGGATGCGAAGGACTCCCCCTCTGCCGCGGCTTCGTCGACGACGTAGAGATTCACGTGGGATTCGGCAACGCGATAGCACCTATACCCCTGCTGCCTTCGCACCTCCTCCAACAAAGAGGCGCCACCCCTCGCGATTTCATCACGGAGAGCTTCAAATTGAATCTTCGTCGGAATCTCTTCGAAGCAGATCTCCAAGGAAGATGGAATTAGACCTTCAATTCCACTCGCCAGTCGATGAACCTGCACCGCTATAGTCTCGCAGGATCCCGCAAAAAGGTTGAATTCCAGAAGCCCATAATCCAGACGGAGAGACTTCTTCCCGGCTGATGAAGGTGGCCTGGCCAGTCGGAAAATACCAGCCCATGGGGTCGGGCTGTCTGCCGAAGTGCCCGCATGTGCCTGCCCGGCCCCGCGGTCAGTCCCCCGTGGCCCTCGTGGGCACGTTCCGCGGGCGAGCGCTCGGGCCGGGGCGGGGCGTTCAGCGGTAGTTGGGGACACGCTCCCACCAGGTGACGCAGCGCAGGCACCACTCGGCGGGGCCGTAGCGGAAGCGGGCCAGCCACCAGCGACTGAAGAGGATCTGGACGACGAGGATGGCCAGGGCGAGGACCATGGCGGTTCCCCAGTGGAGGGACTCCCGCAGGCCGAGTACCGGTACGGCCGCGACGACGAGGATCGTGGCCGTCAGGTAGTTGGTGAGCGCCATGCGGCCGAGCGGTTCGAGGACGGCGGACAGGGCCGGGCCCACCGGGCCGCGTAGCAGAAGGAGCAGGGCGAGGACGTAGGCGAGAGCGGCCAGCAGTCCGGCGCCGGCGGCGACACGGGTGGCGTGGGCGTCGGCGGGGTCCATGGCGTTCTGCCACCAGGTCGCAGCCACAGCGGCGGGTGCGATCACGGCGAACGCGGCGGCGAGCCGTCCGGTGCTGTGGCCGAGGACGCGGGGGATACCCAGGCGGGCCACTGCGAGACCGAGCAGGAAGAGGCCCGGGATGGTGGCGATGCCGCCTGAGGCGAGCGTCACCGAGGCAAGGGTGATGCCGGTGCCGGCCGCCAGGACGAGCGGGGTCGGCAGCCAGGTCGCGGGCAGCAGGACGATCAGCCCGAAGATCGCGTACGGCGTCAGCGCCTCGCCCGGCTGGAGCAGTTGGTGGGCCGCCCCGAGGACACCGAGCGCGACCAGGCGGCGTACGAGGAGCAGCCGCGGCCGGTCCGAGCGGCGTGCTGCGCCGTCGAGGAAGAGGGCGAAGCTGATGCCGAAGAGGAAGGAGAAGACGGGGAAGAAGCGTCCCTCGACGGTCAGGTCCAGGACGTGCCGGACGGGGTGGACCTCGCCGGGGCGCGGCCCGAAGGCCAGTCGGGCGATCGACGGGAGGTTGACCAGGAGGATGCCGCCGAGGGCGAATCCGCGGATGGCGTCGAGGGCGCGGATGCGGGACACGGCGGGTGACGCCGTGGGGGGCGGGGTGGTGGTGGTCTGCTGCATGCCACCACGGTCGGTCGGCGGGGGCGGTCGGGGCCTCTGCCGTTCGGCCGGAGTCGGCCCGTGTCCCTCGGCCGTTCGGCCGAGGCGCGGTCCGGCCCCGGGCACGGGCACGGGCGTTCAGCGGGACCGGACCGCTCCCGTTTCCCATGCCCAGGCCGCGATCTCGACGCGATTGCGGACGTCCAGCTTGGTCTGGACGCTCCCGAGATGCGTCTTGACGGTTCCGAGCGAGACGTGCAGCTCCTGGCAGATCTCCTGGTTGGTGCGCCCCCGGGCCACGAGCCTGACGACGTCCATCTCCCGGTCCGTGAGCGGCTGTGTGAAGCCGCCGCCGTCCGTACCGGGCAGGGGGCCCGTGTGCTGCCCGAGCCGTTCGAGCAGGCGCACCGTCACCGACGGGGAGACCAACGCGTCACCGCGGGCCGCCGCCCGGACCGCCTCCACCAGCAGGCCGGGGCCGGCGTCCTTGAGCAGGAAGCCGCAGGCTCCTCCCTGGAGCGCGCCGTAGACGTAGTCGTCCTGGTCGAAGGTGGTCACCACCACGACCCGCAGCGGATCGACGGCGTCCGGACCGGCGAGGATCCGGGTCACGTCCAGGCCGTCGAGTTTCGGCATCCGGACGTCCACCAGGCATACGTCGGGCCGCAGCCGCCGTGCGGCCTCCACGCATGCCGCGCCGTCGGCGGCCTCGGCGATCACCTCGATGTCCGGCTGGGTGTCGAGGATCAGCCGGAAACCGGTGCGGACCATCTCCTGGTCGTCGGCGATAAGCACGCGGGTGGCGTGCGACGAAGGGGTGGACGCGGCCGGACGGGGCTCGGGGGCGGACTGCGGGGCGGTGCTCACACATCCGATCGTGCCATGCCGGGGCCCGGGCCTCCGGCGGGCGTCCGGTCCAGGACGGGGAATCGCGCGGCCGTTTCCCAGCCTCCCTCGTCGGTGGGACCGGCGGTGAGCGAGCCGCCGACCGCTTCGGCGCGTTCCCGCAGGCCCACCAGCCCGAAGCCGCCGCGCCCGCCTGCGGGCGCCCCGCCCCGCTCGGACGGCGGCCGGTTCCGCACCTCCACGGCCAGCTGCCCCTGGCGCAGGCCGACGTGTACGGTCACCGCGTGCGCCCCGGGCGCGTGTCGGCGCACATTGGTCAGAGCCTCCTGCACCACCCGCCGGACGGAGGTCTCCACCTCCGGCGCCAGACGCGCGCAGCGGGCGGCGGCCTCGATCCGGACGGTGACGTCCGGGCCGCCGCGCCGGGAGAACTCGGCGGCCAGGTCAGCCAGGCCCGCGTACAGCTCGCCGGGAAGGACGGCGCGCCTCTCCTCCTCGCGCAGCACCCGCACCAGGCGGCGCATCGAGTCCAGGGTCTCCAGCCCCGCCTTCTCGATGCCGAGCAGCATCGTGTCGACCTGCTCGGGGGCGGCCTCGCGGATGGTCCGGGCGGCCTGGGCCTGGACGACGATGCCGGTCACGTGGTGGGCCACGAAGTCGTGGAGGTCGCGGGCCAGCTCCAGCCGTTCACCCTGGCGGACGGCGGCGACGGCGCGGGTGCGGCGGGCGTCCAGGGCGCGGAGGTAGCAGCCGAGACCCAGGGCCGCGCCGACGGCCAGGGTGAGGAGGAAGGCGAACGTCGCGGTATCGCCGGCGTGCTCCCGGCGCAGCGGAGCGGCGATCACCGCAGAGCCGAGGGCGGCACACAGGGCGACGGCGACGGCCGGCGGCTCGGCTCGACGGGCGGTGACCGCGAGCAGCACCAGGAGCGCCCCGCTCTCCAGCAGACTCCACGAGCCGGTGGCGCCATGGCCCGGGAGGGCCAGCACGGCGGTCACCGCCCAGGAACCCGCCGCGACGACTGCGGCACGACTCCGTACGGTGAACCGCTCTGCGGGCACCAGCACCAGCGCGGCGAACACCGGCCCGCAGGCGAGCAGGACGAAGTCCGCCACGCTGTGCCTGTTGCCGGTCAGCGGCAGGAAGCTCACCCAATCGACCAGCCAGAGCAGGGCGAGGGCCAGATACAGCGAGCCGACGGCCGTCCACTGGGCACGACGCGGGAAAGGAAGAAGATGTTCCACATCAGCAGGCTACGAAAGCACCGGGCCGCAGCGAGTCGGCCGAACGGCCGAGGCCGGGCCGGGTCCTGAACCGCCCCTGCGCCGCCGGCGGCGCCGACTTCCCGGGTGACCGGTCCCCCACGGGGCTCAGCGGCCGTCCGCAGAACTCCCGATCAGCGGTGTGCGCGCCGACTGCGCCACAAAGCTGTTCCTCAGGCTACGACCGGCTGGCGCCGCCGCTACCGCTCCGACTTCGTGCAAGGTGGCCGCTCACCGCGCGCTCCGTGGCCGTCCTCGCCGTCCGGGTCCGTGACGCGCACGCGTGCGCGTCTGGCAGCCCCTGGGCCACGCCTCGTGAGAGTCGTACTGCGCCGCGGAGCTCGGCATCGGCCACGCGCAGGCGTACCCGCTTCTGGACATCGCTCGAGCCCTGGCCGCGATCTACAGCGCCGTCGCCGTCTGCACCGAGGTGTCTCGCATGCGAGACACCGGCGACCGCTGGAGGTGTCTCCTGCCCATGCCCAGAGCGTGGGGTCACCGCCGGGATTGGGCTCGTACAGTGCTCTGCCTCCCGGGCTGTAGACGCCGACCTCGGTGATGAGGGCCGTGCCCTCGGCGACGTCGGCGTCGTCCCACCCGGTGCTGTCGACGATCTGGCGGTCCACCGGCCCGCCAACCAGATCGGCGTAGGCGTGGCCCTGCTCCGGGCCCGGGGCGTCGCCGGACTCGCTGCCGTAGACACAGCGGTGATCTCGCGTGCCTTAGCCCGTTCTGAAGCCTCGAGCGGGCGCGCTCGTTGGGAGGCGGTTCACCGACTCTCGGACACCTGTGGAGGCCGGTCCGCTGCTCCGATTGTCAGAACCGCCTCCTAAGGTGTCCACGACACGGTCCGACGTGACGGGGAAGGGGGTGAGCTCTGCCGTGCGCCAGGAGGTACTGCGGGCGTTCAGGTTCACCCTCGACCCGACAGCCGGGCAGCTCGCCGACCTGAACCGGCACGCCGGCGCAGCCCGGTGGGCATTCAACTGGGCCCTGGGTAAGAAGGTCGCCGCGCATCGCGAGTGGCGCCGCCAGGTGGACGATTTGGTGGCGTGGGGAACGGATGAGAAGGCGGCCCGCAAGGCCGTGAAGGCCCGTACCCCGAACGCCGCCGTGATCAAGAAGAACTTGAACGCGATCAAGGGTGACTCCCGCAAGGACCGGGACCTGCCTGACGGCTTCCACGGTCCCTTCCTGCCCTGCCCGTGGTGGCACGAGGTCTCGACCTATGCGTTCCAGTCCGCGTTCATCGATGCGGACGCCGCGTGGAAGAACTGGATCGACTCCCTGGCTGGCCGCCGGGCCGGTCGGGCTGTCGGGTACCCGCGCTTCAAGCGCAAGGGCCGGGCCAAGGACTCCTTCCGCCTGCACCACGACGTGAAGAAGCCCACGATCCGCCTCGACAACCCCCGCCACCTCGCGGCCGATGCCCGCCGTCTCACCAAGGCCCAGCGGATCCTGGCCCGCACCCAGCGCGGCTCCAACCGCCGCCGACGAGCCGCCCTTGAGGTCGGCCGCATCCAGCACCAGACCGCCGAGCGCCGCGCCACCGGCATCCACCAGCTCACCAAGCGCCTGGCCACCGGCTTCGCGACCGTGGCCGTCGAAGACCTCAACGTCACCGGCATGTCCAGCTCCGCCCGCGGCACCGCCGAAGCCCCCGGCCGCCGCGTCCGGCAGAAAGCCGGCCTCAACCGCGCCGTCCTGGACGCCGCCCCCGGCGAGCTGCGCCGACAGCTCTCCTACAAGACTTCCTGGTACGGCTCGCGCCTCGCGGTCCTTGACCGCTGGCACCCGTCCAGCAAGACCTGCTCGGCCTGCGGGACAGTGAAATCCAAGCTGTCCCTGTCCGAGCGGGAGTATCACTGCACCACCTGCGGCCTGATGATCGACCGGGACCTGAACGCGGCCCTGATCATCGCCCGGCACGCCGTCCCTCTGGTAGAGGGGGACGCTAAAGCCCATAGAAGTCCGGTAGGACCCGCCGGTGACGGCAGGCACGGACGCGCCGCAAGGCAGACGCGGGAAGGCCCACCACCCGGTGGGTCACCTCGGCGGGAGTAATCCCCCGACAGCCCACACCCATGCGCCAACGACAACTCCACAGAGGCAAAGAAAGCGCAAAGCCGCCACAACGATGCTGCTCAGGAAGGGTGCCGCCCCGGCGCGCGAGGGCTGACCGGCCACCCCCGGCACCGTCCTGGAGCTGGACGCGTGCCGCCCCGGCGCGCGAGGGCTGACCGCGGGCTGCCAACAACCTGCACGCCGGCGGGATGTGCCGCCCCGGCGCGCGAGGGCTGACCTGTGTTGCCGCGCCCCGACCGGGGCGAGTGGACGTACCGTCCGGGCGGCGGGGGCTAACCGGCAGAGGTAGCTCGCCCTCGCCCCTGATGGGCGTGCCGTCCGGACACGCGAGGGCTGACCGCGCCGATCATCAAGCTCAACCGCATCACCGCCGTGCTCTCCGGGCGCGCAGGGTTGGCCGGGGCGAACAACCGGTGCTGGCGAGGTCGGGCAGGTAGGCGTCGGGGTTGGTTTCGGCGAGGGTTCGGTAGTGGCGGGCGGCTTTCTCGACGGCTCCCAGGCGGAAGTCACTGAGCATGCTGTGGTGGGAACCTGGATCGTCGAGTTCGAGGCCAAGCGCGCACTTGAAGTCGATGCGGCAGCGTACGGCCTCGGCGGCATCGCGGTCGGACAGGCCCAGCAGGAACTGCAGCACGCTCACCGTGGGCAGTTGCGCGGGCGAGAGCCCCGGGCGCCCGTCGCGCGGGTACCAGTTGGCGAAGTCCTCGTCCCGCCACTGGCCGTGGATACGGTCACGCACCCACATCGCCGTCGTACCACCCGGGTTGCTGGCCCGCGCCATCCGCGCCGTCAACACCAGGTCCTCGGTACCCAGATGGGGACGGACCGACATCTCGCAGGCGTCGCACATCCGCGAGACTGGCGCACCACCATGTTCACTGGCAGCGGAACACCAAGATCCCCGACAGAGTCAAGCTGAGGCGAGAGGGCGGGGACCGGCCGGAACGTGGACCCGGCGGACGCCTACCCGAGACCGGACTTCCGGACTTCGGCCAGCCGCTCGGTGTCCTCGCCGAGCGCGCGCAGGATGAAGTAGGCGCGCTCACCGGACCCGGGTGTACTCTCGGCCGCCAACTCCTGGTAGAAGAGCGGGATCCCGCGCCGCACGGCGTCGCGGCACTCCTCGTCGATGTCGCGGTGGCCGCTTGCCTCGGCGGTGAACTCGGCCTCGCCGTCCACGCAGGCCATCAGCAGGTCGAGCACCCGGTAGCGGGCCGGGCCCGACAAACGCTCGTGCTCCAGGGCGAGGAGGAGCATCGAGGCCAGCGGCAGCGAGGCCTCGGAGAGGAACCCTTGGGACTCGACGTCGCCAGACAGCCCGTCCCCCGACGCCTCCTCGGGAGTCCGCGCGGCGATGAGCCGTGCGAAGTCCTCCGGGACGTGGCGGGCTCCCCGGGGACAGCAGCAACCGATCCGGGCCCAGTCGTGACGGGCCGCTTCCTGCTGCCAGGGGGCCGCCGGCGCACCGGATGTGACGCCCGGCTCCGCGCGGGAGCCGAGGCGGTGCGAGCGTGCCAGCACCTCGCCCGTCCGGACGTCCCACAGGCCCACCTCGCAGTCGCCGTCCGCCGCGACCAGCCGGCTGCCGTCGGCGACGAACCGTGCGGCGAGCGTCCACCCGTTGAGGTCGGTGAGCCGGTGGACGACGTTCGCGGTCGAGGTGTCCCAGATCCTGACGACCCGTTCCGCTCCGCCCGTGGCGACCAGCGTTGCGCGCGGATCGAGCGCGGCGGTGATGACCGGCTGCCGGTGGTCGTGAAGGGGGGCCCAGGTGTCGGAGGTGGTCGGATCCCACAGCTGGGCGCTCGTTCCACCGGCCGTCAGCACGGTCTCCGCCCGCGTGGCGAAGGCGACCGACTTCAGCTTCGGTCCGCCCATGGCCACCAGCCGCGGGGGCTGCGGCGAGCGGACGTCGACGAGGAACAGCCGGCCGCTGCCGGTGCCGGCGGTGAACCGCCCGCCGTGGGGATCGGCCGCCGGCGACGTGACCTGCCGCCCGAACTGATCGGGCAGCTCCAGGTCGATCCGCCGCGCCGGCGCGGCCGCCGTGGCGTCCCACACCCTGACGGACCCGTTCTCGTCGCCGGACAGGACCAGCCCGTCGGTTCCGAGGGCGACGGCGGTGACACGGCAACCGTGCTCCGAGTGGACCGGTACGTGCCCACCGTGCGGGGACCAGGTGTGGACTCCGCCGGCCTCGTCACCGATCACCAGAGCGACGGCCGCCGGGTCGTCGACGAACGCGACGGCTGTGGCGTGCGCGGAGGTCTCGATCGAGGCCACCACGGCTCCCGTCGCCCGCTGCCAGACGAGACACGGTCCGCGGTGGACCACCTCGGCCACCAAGTCCCCTTCGGAGCTGATGGCCACCAGCTCTGGTGAGGGGTTCAGCATGGTTCGGGTCATGCGGTGCTCTGGTTCCTTCTCATCGAGGCGCGGCGGTGGAGGCCGGCGAGGTAGCTCTCGGGCTTCTTGTCGAACCGGATGGCGATGCCCCGCCAGGCCCTCAGCCTGTTGATCAGGCGCTCGACGGTGTTGACCACGCTCGACCCGGCCTGCAGGCCAAGTACGCGGGAGGCCCGGCACGGCAGGGGCGGGGTCTCCTTCTGGAGGGGCCGGTGGGCGTCGTTGGCGGTTCAGAGCCACCGGTTGTGTGCGGCCCTGATGCCGGCTTCGAAACGACTGCTGGCGCCCAGGCGTTCCATGATGGAGGACATGTGGCGGCCGACGGTCCGTGAGGAGATGCCGAGTCGCTGGCCGGCAGCGTCGTCGGTGAGGCCGGTGCCGAGCAGGCGCAGGAGTTCGCGTTCGGTGGGGGTGAGGCCGCCCTGGGGGTCGTCGGTGCGGGCGGCGCCGAGGGGTACGGCTGTGCTCCATGCCTGTTCGAAGAAGTCGAGGAGGGCGGCGAGGATGCCGGGTTCGGTGACGTACAGGGCGCCCAGGCGGTTGTCGCCCGGGTCGATGGGCACGAGGGCCTGGGCGCGGTCGACGACCACAAGGCGCTGGGGGATCGTGGGGGCGGTGCGGACCTCGCCGCCCTGGCTGAGGAGCCAGTGGGCGTAGTTGGCGACGTGGGGCTGGTTGCGGGTGGCGTCCTGGTAGAGGGTGCGCATGGTGATGCCGCGTCCGAGCGCCTCGGCGTCGGCGAGACGGCTGACGGCGAGGTCTTCGGCGCGCTGATTGCCGGGCTGGCTGCTGAGGACCTCCGTGGTGGCGCTGTGGCCCATCCGTTCGAGACGGCTGTGGATGGCGTCCATGCCGAGGAGACGTTCACCGTGCGTGGTGCGATGCTCGGCGCGCTCGGCGACCATGCGGGTCACGGCGGCGCGTGAGGCTGCCAGCCGGGCCTGGCGGGCGGCGAGTTCGGCCTCCTGGTTGGCGAGGATGTCGGCGAGACCGATCTCGGGACTCACCGCGCGCATCTGGCCGGGGCGTTCGGCGGAGACACGCACGAGGGTGAGCCGGCTCAGCTCGTCGAGGTGGTCGTGCACCTGCGTGACGGTCAGGGCGCAACGGGCGGCGATGTCGTCGACGCTGTAGCCGGGGTGGTCGAGCATGGCCTGGTACACCGCCGTGGCTGCGGTGGTCAGTCCGAGCACCTCGAGCATCGTTCCCCCGGTTCGTCTGGTTCGTCTGGTTTCGCCGGCCCCTGTCGGACGCCCGGAGCACTCGGCCTCATCAAACACTCTTTCGATGCTTCGTTCAAGATCTATTCGGGCCGATTGTGCCGCCCCGCCCGATGTGTGCGCGGATTGCGCTGCAGGTCACCGCACTGGCAGTGAAGTCATGTACATGCCTTGCTGTCCGACCTCGGACAGTCCGGTAGGCGACAGCCGCAACGCCTTCCGGCGTCGCCGGCGAGCGGGAAAGCTGTTGATCGCCGCCAGGGGGACACCCCGGGACGGCAGCCGGGTGAAGCGCCAACCGCGGGGCGCCTTCCGGCACCACGACAGCCATCCCGTCAGCAGCGAAGGACTTCACCATGCTCCGCACCCGTATCGCCCAGGCCGCCGCGGTCGTCGCCGTCGCCCTCACCGCCATCGGTGTCGCCCCGGCCGCCGCCATGGCCTCGGCCCCCATCGGCGCTCCCGCCTCGACGGCGTCCCAGGACAGCCTCGGCTGGGGCGGCTGAGCCGGCCGTGGAGATCGTCTACGCCAGCCTCACCCCTCGGCAGGGCGAAGGCGTCCGCCCGGGAGACGAGGCCGAGGTCGTGGACGTCCTCTGGGCCCACTGCCTGCCCGCCGACGGACTGCAGCACGTCAGCGCACAGTCCGAATCCGGGCGGCTGGACCTCCTGCTCTATTTCCTGACCCCGGACTCCCTTGGCACGCCCAGCGTCTTGGAGCGCGCCCACACGCTGATCACCCGGTCCCACCGGATCTCGCCCTGGCTCAACCGACGCTACCTGGCCCAAGAGCCGCTCACGACATACGAAGGCATCAACTCGTGCTGAACGCGTAGCGGCCGCCGGGCCCCGCCTCTCCGCCGGCCCCGGGCCCGCGCTCGGCTCGCCGCCTCTCCGCTCTGTCCCGGGCCGTCGAACCGTCTTCTCCCGCCTCGCCGCGACACCTTTGCCTCGCCCGCACATCTCGACGGCGAGCTCTCGTGCGCCCCTCGGCATCACACCACCCACTGTTCAACCTAGGAGAAATTCGTCATGTCCGTCGTCAAGTCCTCGTTCACCCGTACTGCCCTGGCCACCGCGCTGGCCGTGTCCGCCGCCGCCGGCGCGATGACCATGAGCACCGGCCCCGCTCAGGCGGCCTCGTCGGTCGGCGGCCCGATCACCACCTCCGAGGTGATGGCGCGCGCCAACAACTGGCTCGTCCGCGACGTCCCCTACGACCAGGGGTCGTACGCCACGGACATCACCGGCACCAAGTCCTACCGGCAGGACTGCTCGGGCTTCATCTCCATGGCCTGGCACCTGAACACCAGCGAGAACACCGACAGCCTCGACAACCGGGCGCTGACCACCCGGGTGGCGCTGTCGGACCTGCGACCCGGCGACGCCCTGGACAACGACCCCGGCGACGGTTCGATCCTGGGGTCCGGGCACATCGTCCTCTTCGACCACTGGATCAACAAGGCCGCCGGGCAGTTCGCCTACATCCAGGAGAGCAACCCGACCAACGACATGATGGCCGGGATGGACTTCCTCGACGGCGGCTCCGACGGGAAGATCGCGGGCCACCCCGCGAGCGGGTACTTCGGTCTGCGGTACAACAAGCTGGTCGCGGACGCCCCGAACCCGGTACCGAGCACCAACGCGGGCACCATCACCGCCTCCGTCACCAGCGACAACACGGCCCACGTCGGCCTCGTCGGCTCCGACGGCAGCCTGTGGTCGACCGACGCCGCCTACGGCGGCTCCGGCTGGAGCGGCAACTGGGGCAGGCTCGACGGTTCCGGTCTCAAGGCGCTGACGAGTGTGACGGTCAACAACGTGGTCCACGTCTTCGCTCTCGGTTCGACCGGCAGGGTGTACACCAAGGACGCGGACTACACCACCGGTCAGTGGACGACGGGTTGGGTGGAGGTTCCCGGCGGGGCGTCGGGGGCGGAGGCGCTGACGGCCTCGGTGACCGGGAGCACCGTGCACCTGCAGAGCATCGGCAGTGACGGGGCGCTGTACACGATCGACGGCAACTACGGCGGCACCGGCTGGGCCAGCGGCTGGACCAAGCTCGACGGTTCCGGTCTCAAGGCCCTCGCCAGCGCCGTCACCGGCAACACCATGCACGTCTACGCCACCGGCTCCACCGGCAAGGTGTAC
This sequence comes from Kitasatospora sp. NPDC097605, assembly GCF_040302725.1. NCBI lineage: Bacteria > Bacillati > Actinomycetota > Actinomycetes > Kitasatosporales > Streptomycetaceae > Kitasatospora > Kitasatospora sp. NPDC097605. The sequence goes on from NZ_JBEOSF010000069.1 coordinate 12,257, forward strand.
ACCAAGGACGCGGACTACACCACCGGTCAGTGGACGACGGGTTGGGTGGAGGTTCCCGGCGGGGCGTCGGGGGCGCAGGCGCTGACGGCCTCGGTGACCGGGAGCACCGTGCACCTGCAGAGCATCGGCAGTGACGGGGCGCTGTACACGATCGACGCCAACTACGGCGGCACCGGCTGGGCCAGCGGCTGGACCAAGCTCGACGGTTCCGGTCTGAAGGCTCTCGCCAGCGCCGTCACCGGCAACACCATGCACGTCTACGCCATCGGCTCCACCGGCAAGGTCTTCACCAAGGACGCGGACTACAACACCGGCCAGTGGACCACCGGCTGGACCGAGGTCCCCGGCGGCGCCCAGAGCTGACATCTCCTTCCCGCCCCGCCCCTCTTCCGCTCCTCACTCACCGACCTCCGGGGAACCGTCATGTCTGCACGCCCGTCGAAGGCCCGTCCTCGCCCGTTCAAGGTCCTGTTGACCGTGAGCGCCGCCGCGCTCGCCTCCTCCTTCCTCCCGGCCGCCCCGCCGGCCTCCGCCGCCTCCGTCGCGACCTGGGACAAGGTCGCGCAGTGCGAGAGCACCGGCAACTGGAGCATCAACACCGGAAACTCCTTCTACGGAGGGCTCCAGATATCCAAGCCCACGTGGAACGCCTTCGGCGGGCTCCAGTACGCCGCCTACCCCCACCAGGCCACCAAGCAGCAGCAGATCCTGATCGCCGAGAAGATCCTCGCCGGCCAGGGCGTCGGAGCGTGGCCCAACTGCTGGCAGGGCACCGGCCTCGCCACCGACCACGCCAACCCCTACCCGGCACCCGCGCCCTCCACCACCAACAGCGCGACGATCACCGCCGCCGCCACCCCCGACGGGAACGCCCACGTCAACCTCGTCGGCTCCGACGGCGTCCTCTACACCACCGACGCCAACTACGCCGGCACCGGCTGGGGCGGAGCATGGACCAAGCTCGACGGTTCCGGTCTCAAGGCGCTGACGAGTGTGACAGTCAACAACGTGGTCCACGTCTTCGCTCTCGGCTCCACCGGCAAGGTGTACACCAAGGACGCGGACTACACCACCGGTCAGTGGACGACGGGCTGGGTGGAGGTTCCCGGCGAGGCGTCGGGAGCGGACGCGCTGACGGCCTCGGTGACCGGGAGCACCGTGCACCTGCAGACGATCGGCAGTGACGGGGCGCTGTACACGATCGACGGCAACTACGGCGGCACCGGCTGGGCCAGCAACTGGACCAAGCTCGACGGTTCCGGTCTCAAGGCCCTCGCCAGCGCCGTCACCGGCAACACCATGCACGTCTACGCCACCGGCTCCACCGGCAAGGTGTACACCAAGGACGCGGACTACACCACCGGCCAGTGGACCACCGGCTGGACCGAGGTCCCCGGCGGGGCGTCGGGGGCGCAGGCGCTGACGGCCTCGGTGACCGGGAGCACCGTGCACCTGCAGAGCATCGGCAGTGACGGGGCGCTGTACACGATCGACGCCAACTACGGCGGCACCGGCTGGGCCAGCAACTGGACCAAGCTCGACGGTTCCGGTCTCAAGGCCCTCGCCAGCGCCGTCACCGGCAACACCATGCACGTCTACGCCATCGGCTCCACCGGCAAGGTCTTCACCAAGGACGCGGACTACAACACCGGCCAGTGGACCACCGGCTGGACCGAGGTCCCCGGCGGCGCCCAGGCATAACGCTCATCCGGCAAGCCGGCACGACAACAGCTACAGACACCACCAGACACGGCGTGGCCCCGGGCACTGACACCCGGGGCCACGCCGTGTCTAGAAGGTTCCCCGACGTTCGCGCGGTTCCCCGACTGGGCGGACCGCGCCGCCGAGGCCATCGGTCGGCTCCGGAGGCGGCGAGTCTGGCCGGACGATGCCGGGCTGGTCGCGCTGATTGCCAGGCTCTCCGTCGAGAGCGCGGAGATCCGCCGGATCTGGGCCTCGGGGGAGGGCACCGCCGCAGGTCTCGCTTCGCCGGGGTCCGACAGAACGGCGGGGTGACCGTGGCTGGATGCCACGGCCACCCCGCCGGTCGGGTCGGTCCGGTCAGCCGAGGCGACGGCGGCCGAGGGCGACGGCGAGGCCGCCGAGGATCAGCAGGGTGCCACTGATCATCGCCGTGGTGAGCGCGGTGGAACCGGTGCTGGCGAGGGCACCCGACGCCTGTGCGGCCGCCGGGGGCGCCGGAGCCACTGGGGCGGGCGAGGTCGCCGAACCCGCCGGGGCGGCCGGAGCCGTGGTCGACGCGCTCGGGGCGGGGGCGCCGGGGGTCTGGCCGGCGTCGGTCGGCGTGGCCGTGGCCGAAGGCGTGGCCGTGGCCGAAGGCGTGGCTGTGGCCGAAGGCGTGGCGGTGGTCGTCGAGGTCGGCGTGGGCGACGGGGTGCTCGCGACCGCGGCGGTGTGGCCGGTGGTGCAGGCCTTGGCGGTGTCGCAGGTGCCGCGCTTGTCGTCGGTGGCGGTGACGGTGCTGTCGAGCTGCTTGTCGCCGTTGGCGTTGACGGTCACGGAGTACGTGATGGTGGCGGTGCCGCCCTGCGGCAGGTCACCGGTCCAGGTGAGCTTGCCGTCCTTGACCTCGGCGGTGCCGGAGGTAGCCTTGGCGTCGCCGTTGTAGGCGGCGTCGTCGAGGACCTTGGAGAGGTCGGCGGTGAGCTTGGCGCCCTTGACCTCGCCGGTGCCCTGCTGTGCGACGGTGACGGTGTAGGTGACCTTGTCGCCCGCCTTGACCGTCACCCCCGAGGCGGGGTCGGCGGTCTCGGAGAACCCGTACGTGCCCTCCTCGTAGGTGTACTTCCCGGCGGCGGCGCTGCCGCCCGGGGTGGTGACGGTGACGTCGACGGGGCCAACGGCGCTGCCGGCGGGAACGGTTGCGGTGATCTTGGTGTCACTGTCGACCGTGAATGAGGTGGCCGCCGTGGTGCCGAACTTCACGGCGCTCGCGCCGGTGAGGTTGGTGCCGGTGAGGACGACGGTGCCGCCGCCCGCCAGCGGGCCGTGGTCGGGCGCGAGGCCCGTCACGGTCGGAGCCGGGGCCTCGACCAGCGTGGTGAGGGCGGCGGAGCCGATCGGCTGGTTGGCGCTGTTGCGGGCGTCGGCGGCGACGCTGACGGTGCCGCCCCCAGTCGGCAGGACGGTGAGGGTGAGCGACGTGGGGGTGGGCAGGTTGGCGAGGTTCCAGCACATGCCGGACGACCCGGCCCGGAAGTCGCAGTCCCAGTCCCAGACCGAGGACTTCGCGGACGTCACGGCGGCGGCGCCGGACAGGGTGACGTTGACCATGGTGGCCGAGGTGGCGGGCGTGGGATTGGCGTTGGGCACGTCGATGGTGACGGTGTAGGGGGCGTTCGCCGGCAGGGGGCCGGCCGGGCCGGCTATCTGCACGACGGAGTCGGCGTGAGCGGGGCTCGCGCCGGCCAGCAGGCCGAACGTGATGACCGTCGTGGCGAGGATCGCCGCGGGGGCGCGCCTGCCGGGACGGGCCGACGTCGCGGCGAGGGTGGAACGAGACATGAAGGCCCTTCGTCACGGGGTGGGCCGCGCCGAGACGGGGTGATCGCGATCCGGCGCGGCGGAGCACTTGGCTGCCGGCGGGAACACGGAACCGGCTGAGTGGCTTGATCGGCCGACGGTGATCCTCGCACACCGTTCACAAATGGACTCCCACTTCCCCGGATTCCGGCGGCCAATGTCGATCTGACGCCTTATCGGTGCAGGTCGGTCCCCCGAACCGGTTCACGCCACCCGGTTCCCGGGCGGCCCAGCAACCGGTCACCGGCCGCGATCCGCGCCCCGATGCCCGCCGCGCTCAGCCCGGTCGGGCCACCCCAGGACAGGTGGCCCGACCGGCGGCTCTTACTACGCGCAGGTGTCCAGCATTTCTGTCAGCGCGCTCTTCTCCGACTCGGTGACGCGGAGTGATTTTGTCGTGTCATATGAGAGCCACTGCTTCAGCGTGAACGGGAGCCAGGGCGAGGGCGTTTCTTTCCGATCATCGGATCGTTGGTCTGGTCGTGCCGTTGACTGACGCACAGTGGGCGCGGATAGAGCCGTTGTTGCCGGACCGGACGCCGAGGAGGGGCGGGCGGTGGCGCGATCACCGGCAGGTGATCGACGCGATCGCCTGGAAGTTCCAGACCGGCTCGCAGTGGGTGCACCTGCCCGCTGAGTACGGCTCCTGGGAGCGGGTCTTCACCGCCCTGCTCGCCCAGGCCGACGCGGAGGGCGATCTGGACTGGGTCGTCTCGGTCGACTCCACGATCGTACGCGCTCACCAGAACGCGGCCGGGGCCCGTCAAAAGGGCCCCGGCCGACGAACACGATGTCCGCGTGACAGCCCGGGTCGTCCTTCTTCACGGTGGCCATGGCGGATCGCCTCTCCTTCGTTCCCGCGCCGGCCGGGAGGCCGGTGACCGCCCGCGGCGCAGGCTTCGGACTCCCCTGCCCTCCATCGTCCTGCCGCCCCGCCGGGCGCGCACGCCGAGCGGTGGTCCCGCGCATCCGGGCCGGCCCCG
>NZ_JBEOSF010000070.1:0-14852 GCF_040302725.1 Kitasatospora sp. NPDC097605
GCGACCCCGGAGGCGGCCTGGGTGTGGCCGATGTTGGACTTCAACGCGCCCAGCCACAGCGGCCGTTCCTCCGGCCGGCCCTGGCCGTAGGTGGCAAGCAGCGCGCCGGCCTCGATCGGGTCACCCAGCGTCGTCCCGGTCCCGTGCGCCTCCACCGCGTCCACGTCCGCCGTGCCGAGGCCGGCCGAGGCCAGCGCGGCCCGGATCACCCGCTGCTGCGAGGGGCCGTTCGGCGCGCTCATCCCGTTGCTGGCGCCGTCCTGGTTGATCGCGGTGCCCCGGACGACCGCCAGCACCCGGTGGCCGTTGCGCCGGGCGTCCGACAGCCGCTCCAGGAGCAGCATGCCGGCCCCCTCGCCCCAGCCGGTGCCGTCGGCCGCCGCCGAGAACGCCTTGCAGCGCCCGTCGGGGGCCTGGCCGCCCTGGCGGCTGAAGTCGACGAACAGGTTGGGCGTGGACATCACGGTCGCGCCGCCGGCCAGCGCCATCGAGCACTCGCCCCGGCGCAGCGACTCCGCCGCCAGGTGCAGCGCCACCAGCGAGGACGAGCAGGCGGTGTCGACCGTCACCGCCGGACCCTCCAGGCCGAAGAGGTAGGAGACCCGGCCGGAGGCGACGCTGCCGGAGCTGCCGCTGCCGATGTACGCCTCCAGGTCCTCCGGCACCTGCGGCAGCCGCAGGCTGTAGTCCTGGTACATCAGGCCCGCGAACACCCCGGTCCGGCTGCCCTTGAGCGAGGCCGGTGCGATGCCGGCCCGCTCGAAGGCCTCCCAGGAGGTCTCCAGCAGCAGCCGCTGCACCGGGTCCATCGCCAGCGCCTCGCGCGGCGAGATGCCGAAGAAGGCGGGGTCGAAGTCGTAGGCGTCGTAGAGGAACGCGCCCTCGTTCGCGTAGGACTTGCCGGGCAGGCTGCCGGTCGGGTCGTACAGGTCCTCGACGTCCCAGCCGCGGTCCGCCGGCATCGCGGCCATCGCGTCCGTGCCCTGGGCGACCAGCCGCCACAGGTCCTCCGGACTGCGCACGCCGCCGGGGAAGCGGCAGCTCATGCCGACGATGGCGATCGCGTCGTCGGCGCCGTCGCGGACCGGGGCGGCGGACGGCCGGGCGGCGGCGGTGCGCAGCCGGTCGCCCAGGGCCTCGGTGCGCAGGTACTCGGCGAGCGCCGTGGGGTTCGGGTAGTCGAACACCAGCGTGGTCGGCAGCCGCAGTCCGGTGGCCGTGTTCAGCCGGTTCCGCAGCTGCACCGACGTCAGCGAGTCGAAGCCGAGCTCCCGGAAGGCCCGGTCCGCGGTGACCGCGTCGGCGGAGGCGTGTCCGAGGACGGCCGCGACCAGCGAGCGCACCAGGTCCAGCAGGAAGCGCTGCTGCTCGGACTCGCTCTGCCCGGCGAGGCGGCGGGCGAGCGAGTCGGTGCCGTCCTCCGGCGTCCCGGCCTCCACCACGCGGCGGGCCGGGGTCCGGACCAGCCCCTGGAGCAGGGCCGGGACGGAGCCGGCGGCGGCGCCGGTCCGCAGCGCGGCGGTGTCCAGCAGCATGGGGACCAACAGCGGCTCGTCCAGGGCCGCGGCGGCGTCGAACAGCGCCATGCCCTGGTCGGCGGTCAGCGGGGCCACGCCCGAGCGGGCGGAGCGCGCGGTGTCCTCGGCGTCGAGGTGGCCGGTCATGCCGCTGCGGTCGGCCCACAGGCCCCAGGCGAGCGACTGGCCGGCCAGGCCGGCGGCCCGGCGCCGGCGGGCCAGGGCGTCCAGGAAGGCGTTGGCCGCGGCGTAGTTGGCCTGGCCGGGGCCGCCGAGGACGCCCGCGGCGGAGGAGTAGAGCACGAAGCCGGACAGCTCCAGGCCGGCGGTCAGCTCGTGCAGGTTCACCGCCGCGTCGACCTTGGGGCGCAGCACCCGCCGCAGCTGCTCGGCGGTCAGCCCGCTCACCACACCGTCGTCCAGCACCCCGGCGGTGTGCACGACGGCGGTGAGCGGATGGGCCGGGTCGATGCCGGCCAGCAGCGCGGCCAGGGCGTCGCGGTCGGCGGCGTCGCACGCGGCGACCGTCACCGTGGCGCCGGCGGCGGCCAGTTCGGCGCGCAGCTCCTCGGCGCCCGCGGCCTCGGGCCCGCGGCGGCTGGTCAGCAGCAGGTGGCGGATGCCGTGCCGGGTGACGAGGTGGCGGGCCAGCAGTCCGCCGAGCGTGCCCGTGCCGCTGATCAGCACGGTGCCGTCGGGGTTCCAGCCGAGGCCGGGCCCGTCGGCGGCCGGGACGGGGACGCGGGCCAGCCGGGCCGCCCGGACGGCGCCCTCGCGGACGGCGAGCTGCGGCTCGCCGGTGGCCAGCGCGGCGCGCAGGGCGCGGACGGAGTCCCGGTGCCCGTCGAGGTCCACCAGGACGAAGCGGCCGGGGTTCTCCGACTGGGCGGAGCGCACCAGGCCCCAGAGCGTGGCGTGCGCCAGGTCGGTGACGTCCTCGCCCGGCAGGGCGGCGGCGCCGCGGGTGACGAACACCAGCCGGGAGTCCTGGAAGCGCTCCTCGCGCAGCCAGGTCCGCACCAGCTCCAGGGCGCGTTCGGCGGCGGCCCGGGCCGCGTCGGCGGCGGGGGCTTCCGGGTCGGCGGCGCAGGGGACGAGGACGACCTCGGGCACCGGGGTGCCGGCCGCGTCCGGGGCGGTCGGGTCCAGCGGCGCCAGTCCCGGCAGGGCGCCGAGGTCCAGCCGGTCCGCGCCCCACACGCCCCAGGGCGCGGCGGGCCCGGAGTCGGCGAGCGTCAGCGGCGTCCAGTCGACCCGGAACAGGGTGTCGGTGAGCGCGGCCCGGGCGCCGGAGAGCTGCTCGGGGCGGATCTCGCGCAGTAGCAGCGCGTCGACGGAGGCGACCGGGCGGCCGGCGCTGTCGGCGAGCCGGATGGCGACCGCGTCGGTGCCCGCCGGGGACAGCTTGACCCGCAGCTCGCCGGCGCCGGAGGCGTGCAGGGTGACGCCCGTCCAGGAGAACGGCAGGCGCCCGTTGCCGCCGCCGGCCTGCTCGGACGCGAACAGCGGTCCGAGCGCGATGCCGTGCAGGGCCGCGTCGAGCAGCGCCGGGTGGACGCCGTAGGCGCGGGCGCCCTCCTGGTGGTCCTCCGGCAGCCGGACCTCGGCGAAGACGTCGTCACCGAGCCGCCAGGCCGCGCGCAGGCCCCGGAAGGCGGGCCCGTAGCCGAAGCCGTTCGCCGCGTACCGCTCGTAGAGGTCCTGGACGGCCAGCGGCGCGGCGCCGGCGGGCGGCCAGGCGGCGAGGTCGAAGGAGGCCGCCCCGGCGGCGGGCACGACCGTCCCGGAGGCGTGCGCGACCCAGGCGTCCTCCGCCGCGTTCTCCGCGCGCGAGTAGACGCCCACCGTGCGGCGGCCCGCGGAGTCCGGCTCGCTGACGGTGACCTGCACCGCCACGCCGCCGCTCGCGGGCAGCAGCAGCGGCGCCTGGAGCGTCAGCTCCTCGACCTGCGCGCAGCCCACCCGGTCGGCGGCCTGCACCGCGAGTTCCAGGAACGCCGTACCGGGCAGCAGGACGCTGCCGGTCAGGGCGTGGTCGGCGAGCCAGGGGGAGGTCTCCAGGGACAGCCGGCCGGTCAGCAGCAGTCGGTCGGCGTCCGCCAGGTGCACGGCGGCGCCGAGCAGCGGATGGTCGGCGGCGCCGAGTCCGGCCGACGCCACGTCCCCGGTGACCGCCGGGGACTCCAGCCAGTAGCGCTGCCGCTGGAACGCGTAGGTGGGCAGCGGGACGCCGCGCGCCCCGGTGCCGGCGAACACCGTCGCCCAGTCCACCGAGCCGCCGGCGACATGCAGTTCGCCGAGCGAGCCGAGGAAGCGGTCGTAGCCGCCCTCCTCGCGCCGCAGCGTGCCCACGGCGACGGCGCCCGCGCCGGCGTCCTCGAAGGTCTCCTGCATCGCCATCGCGAGCACGGGGTGCGGGGCGGCCTCGATGAACGCGCTGTGGCCGTCGGCGAGCAGCGCGCGGACCGCCCGCTCGAAGGCGACCGGCAGCCGCATGTTCCGGTACCAGTAGTCGGCGTCCAGCCCGGCGGTGTCCTGCACGGCGCCGGTCACCGTGGAGTAGAACGGGATCCGCCCGGCGCGCGGCGCGACGGGCGCCAGATCGGCGAGCAGCCGCTCGCGCAGCGCGTCGACGTGCGGCGAGTGGCCGGCCACCAGCACCCCGGGGACCCGGCGGGCCTTGACGCCGTCGGCGGTGAGCAGGCCCAGCAGCTCGTCGAGGGCGTCGGGATCGCCGGCCACCGTCACCGAGGCGGGGCTGTTGGCGGCCGCGAGGGAGAGCCGGCCGGCCAGCGCCTCCAGCCGGGGCGCGATCCGCTCGGCGGAGTCCAGCACCGAGAGCATCCCGCCCCGGCCCTCGATCGCCAGCGCCGCCTTGCTGCGCAGCGCCACCACCCGGGCGGCGTCCTCCAGCGACAGGGCGCCCGCCACGTACGCGGCCGCCACCTCGCCCTGGGAGTGGCCGACGACCGCGGCCGGCTCGACGCCGTGCGCCCGCCACAGCGCGGCCAGCGACACCATCACGGAGAACAGCACCGGCTGGACCACATCGGTGCGGCCGGCCGGCGGCGCGCCCTCGGCGCCGGTCAGCACGTCGACCACCGACCAGTCCAGGTACGGGGCCAACGCGGCGTCGCAGGCGCGCAGTTGCTCGGCGAAGGCCGGCGCGGAGGCGAGCAGCGGCCGGGCCATGCCGTCCCACTGGGAGCCCTGGCCGGGGAAGACGAACACCGTCTTGCGACGGCTGTCCGCCAGGCCCTGGACGAGCTGCGCCGCCGGTTCGCCGGCGGCCAGCGCCCGCAGGGCGGCCAGCAGCCCGTCCCGGTCCCCGGCGACGATCGCGGCGCGGTGTTCGAGGGAGGCACGCTCCAGGGCCAGCGAGTACCCGAGGTCGGCGGCGGCCGGCTCCGGGTGCGCGGCCAGGTGGTCGAGCAGCCGCCCGGCCTGGGCGCGCAGCGCCTCCGCCGTCCGGCCGGAGACCAGGAAGGGCAGCACCGGCGGGGCCTCGCGGACGGGGCCCCCGTCCTCGTTCTCGTCCTCCGCCGGCGGCTCGGGCGCCTGCTCCAGGATCACATGGGCGTTGGTGCCGCTGAAGCCGAACCCCGACACGGCGGCCCGGCGCGGCGCACCGGTGCCCGGCCACTCCCGGGACTCCGTCAGCAGCTCGACGCCGCCGGCCTCCCAGTCGACCATCGGGCTGCGGTCCTCGGCGTGCAGCGTCTTCGGCAGGATCCCGTGCCGGATCGCCAGCACCATCTTGATCACCCCGCCGACCCCGGCCGCGGCCTGGGTGTGCGCGATGTTGGACTTCAGCGAGCCCAGCCACAGCGGCCGGCCCTCCGGGCGCTCGGCGCCGTACGTGGCCAGCAGCGCGCCGGCCTCGATCGGGTCGCCGAGCCGGGTGCCGGTGCCGTGCGCCTCCACCGCGTCGACCTCGGCGGCCGACAGCCGGGCGTTGGCCAGCGCGGCCCGGATCACCCGCTGCTGGGAAGGGCCGTTCGGCGCCGTCAGCCCGCTGCTGGCGCCGTCCTGGTTGACGGCCGAGCCGCGGACCACGGCGAGCACCTGGTGCCCGTTGCGCCGGGCGTCGGACAGCCGCTCCACCAGGAGCATGCCGACGCCCTCGCCCCAGCCGGTGCCGTCCGCCTGCGCCGAGAACGCCTTGCAGCGGCCGTCGGAGGAGAGCGCCCGCTGCCGGGCGTACTCGATGAACGCGACCGGCGTCGACATCACCATCGAGCCGCCGACCAGGGCCAGCGAGCAGTCGCCGCGGCGCAGCGCCTGGGTGGCCAGGTGCAGCGCCACCAGCGAGGACGAGCAGGCCGTGTCCACCGAGACGGCGGGCCCCTCCAGGCCGAAGGTGTAGGAGATCCGGCCCGAGGCGACGCTGCCGGACCCGCCGGCGCCGAGGTAGCCCTCGACGTCCTCGGGCACCGTGGTCAGCCGGGAGCCGTAGTCCTGGTACATCACGCCCGCGTACACGCCGGTCCGGCTGCCCTTGAGCGAGGTCGGGTCGATGCCGGCCCGCTCGAAGGTCTCCCACGCGGTCTCCAGCAGCAGCCGCTGCTGGGGGTCCATGGCCAGCGCCTCACGGGGGTTGATGCCGAAGAACGCCGGGTCGAAGTCGTACGCGGCGTCGAGGAAGGCCCCCTCCTCCACATAGCTCTTGCCCTTGGCGTCCGGGTCGGCGTCGTACAGCGCCTCGATGTCCCAGGCCCGGTCCCGGGGCATCGGGCCGACCGCGTCACGCCCCTCGACCAGCAGCCGCCACATGTCCTCCGGGGTGCGCACGCCCCCGGCGTAGCGGCAGCTCATGCCGACGATCGCGATGGGCTCCTGGTCCCGCTCCTCGATCGTCTGCAGACGCCGGCGCGTGCGGTGCAGGTCCGTCGTCACGCGCTTGAGGTAGTCGCGAAGCTTGTCCTCGCTCACGGTGCTCACCGTTCAACCGCCGCTTTCTTCAGGAAAGTCCGAGTTCGTTTTCGATGAAGTCGAAGATCTCGTCGTCGGAGGCCGCATCGAGTTCGGCCGCCGCGACGTCGCCCACCGGGTCCTGGGCGTGGCCCAGCTTCGACAGGAGGTCCTGCAGGCGGGTGGTGAGTCTGGTCCGGGCGGCCTCGTCCGCGGCCACCCGCGGGAGGTCCTGCTCCAGTCGGTCGAGTTCGGGGAAGAGCAGCGGGACGGCCGCCGCCTCGGCCGGGGTGACCGAGTCCGCCAGGTGCGCCGCGATCGCGCTCGTCGTCGGGTAGTCGAAGAGCAGGGTGGCGGGCAGCCGCAGTCCGGTCACCCGGCCCAGCTGGTTGCGCAGTTCGACGGCGGTGAGCGAGTCGAAGCCGATCTCCAGCAGCCCGCGCTCCACGTCGATCGCGTTCGGGTCGGTGAAGCCGAGGACGGCCGCCGCCTGGCCGCGCACCAGGTCCAGCAGCACCCGGGCGCGCTCCGTCTCCGACACGCCCGCCAGCCGCCGCATCAGCCCGTCACCGGCGTCGGCGCCCGCACCGCCGCCGCCCGCGCCGCGGCGGGCCGCCGGCCGGACCGGGGTCCGGACCAGGCCGCGCAGCAGCGGCGGCACCGGGCCAGGGCCGCCGGCCTGGGCCGCGACGTCCAGCCGCATCGGCAGCACCACCGGGGCGTCCAGCGCCCGCGCCGCGTCGAACAGCGCGGCGCCCTCGGCGGAGGAGAACGCCACGATGCCGCCGCGCGCCAGCCGCGAGAGGTCCGCGTCGGCGAGCTTCCCGGTCATCTCGCTGCGCTGCTCCCACAGGCCCCAGGCCAGCGACTGGACGGGGAAGCCCTGGGCACGGAGGTGGCCGGCGTAGGCGTCGAGGAAGGCGTTCGCGGCCGCGTAGTTGCCCTGGCCCATGCCGCCGAAGGTGCCGGCGATGGAGGAGAACAGCACGAGGGCGGAGAGCCCGAGGCCGCGGGTCAGTTCGTGCAGGTTGACCGCCGCGTCCACCTTGGGGCGCAGCACCCGGTCGACCCGCTCGGGGGTCAGCCCGCTCACGACGCCGTCGTCCAGCACACCGGCGGTGTGCACGACCGCGGTGAGCGGGTGCGCGGTGCCGACGCCCGGCAGCAGGGCGGCCAGCGCCTCGCGGTCCGCGACGTCGCAGGCGGCGAGGGTGACGTCGGCGCCGAGCGCCGTCAGTTCGGCGCACAGCTCCTTCGCGCCGTCGGCCTCGGCGCCGCGCCGGCTGGTCAGCAGCAGGTGGCGCACACCGCACTCGGCGACCAGGTGGCGCGCCATCACGCCGCCGATGGCACCGGTGGCACCGGTGACCAGCACCGTGCCGGCGCTCCAGTCCGGGGCGGGCTGCTCGGCGGGCGACGGCTCGCCGGGACCGGGCCGGGCGGGGACGCGGGCCAGCCTGGCGGCCCGGACGGAGCCGTCGCGCAGGGCCAACTGGGGTTCCTCGGTGAGGAGTTCATCCAGTCGAGAGGGGAGGCTGCCTGCGCTGCCTTCGGCGTCGAGGTCGAGCAGGACGAACCGGTCCGGGTTCTCCGACTGTGCGGAGCGGACGAGCCCCCAGACCGCGGCGTGCGGCAGATCGGTCACCTGGTCGGAGGGGCCGGTGGCGACGGCGCCGCGCGTCAGGAAGACCATCCGCGAGGCGGCGAACCGCTCGTCGGCGAGCCACCCCTGGACCAGCGCCAGCGCGCGGTCGAGGGCCGTGCGCACCGAGGCGGTGAGATCGACGGCCTCGGAGGATCGCGGCGGGCAGGTGACGAGGACGAACTCCGGCGGTGCCGCCAGGTCCGCGGCGGCCGCCAGGGCCTCCAGGTCCGGGTGGACCCGGAGTCCCTGCGCCGCCGCCACGCCGAACTCGTCGCCGCCGACCAGGGCCCAGCCCGGGACGGCGGTGCTCGGCGGAGCGTCGGTGTTCGGCTCCAGTTCGGCCCAGTCCAGCACGTACAGGGAGTCGTCCGTGCCGGAGGCGCCCAGCCCCTCGGGCCGCGCCCGCAGGGCGAGCGAGTCGACCGTCGCCACCGGCCGGCCGATCGAGTCCGACAGGGTCAGCGACACCGTGTCGGAGCCGACGGGCGTCAGCCGCACCCGCACCTCGCCGGCGCCGGAGGCGTGCAGGGCGACTCCCGTCCAGGAGAACGGCAGCTTCCCTCCGTCGAGTTGGAGCGCCGGGCTCAGGCCGATGGTGTGCAGGGCGGCGTCGAGCAGGGCCGGGTGCAGGCCGTAGGCGCCGGCGGTGGACTGCTGGTCGTCGGGCAGCCGGACCTCGGCGTGGACGGTGTCGCCGACCAGCCACGCGGCGCGGAGACCCTGGAAAGCGGGGCCGTAGGCGAAGCCGCCGTCGGCGAAGCGCTGGTAGAGGTCGTCGACCTCGATCGGCGTGGCACCCTCCGGCGGCCACACGGTCTGGAGGTCGTACGCCCCCTCCGGCGCACCCAGGCCGAGGACGCCGCTGGCGTGGCGGGTCCAGGGGTGGTCGGGGTCGGCGTGCTCGGGGCGGCTGTGGATGGTGATCGACCGGGTGCCGTTGTCGTAGGGGGCTTCGGCGGTGATCTGAAGGACGACGGCGCCGCGCTCGGGGAGGATGAGTGGTGTTTCGAGGGTGAGTTCGTCGACCTGGTCGCAGCCGACGCGGTCGGCGGCCTGGACGGCGAGTTCGAGGAAGGCGGTGCCGGGGAAGAGGATCACCCCGGAGACGGCGTGGTCGGCGAGCCAGGGTTGGGTGCGGACGGAGAGGCGGCCGGTGAGGATCAGGCGGTCGCTGTCGGCGAGGGGGAGGGCCGCGCCGAGGAGGGGGTGGTCGGCGGTGTCCAGGCCGGCCTGGGTGAGATCGCCGGTGGTGTGGGGTGCGTCGAGCCAGTAGCGGTCGCGTTGGAAGGCGTAGGTGGGCAGGTCGACGCGGTGGGCGCCGGGGAAGACGGTGCTCCAGTCGATGGGCAGGCCGGTGGTGTGGATGCGGCCGAGCGCCGTGACGGCGGATTCCTCCTCGGGGCGGTTCTTGCGCAGGAGGGGGATGAACTCGCCTGAGTCGACGCAGGTTTGGGCCAGGGCGGTGAGGACGGCGTGCGGCCCGAGTTCGATGTAGCGGGTGACGCCGCGTTCCTGGAGGGTGGTCATGCCGTCGTGGAAGCGGACGGCTTCGCGGACGTGGCGGACCCAGTACTCCGGCGAGCGGACGAGTTCCGGGGGCGCGACATCGCCGGTGACGTTGGAGACCAGGGCGATCGTGGGCTCGTGGTACTCCAAGCCCTGGGCGATCTGCCGGAATTCCTCCAGCATGGGTTCCATCAGGGGCGAGTGGAAGGCGTGGCTGACGCGCAGGCGGGTGGACTTCCATCCGCCCGCTTCCACGATGGCCAGGACCGCTTCCTCGTCACCGGAGATGACGGTGGCGGTGGGGCCGTTGACGGCGGCGATGGAGACGCGGTCCTCGTGGCCGGCCAGGTGTGGCAGCACCTCTTCTTCCGAGGCGATGACGGAGACCATGGCGCCGCCGGTGGGCAGGGCCTGCATCAGCCGGCCGCGAGCCGCCACCAGGGCGCAGGCGTCGGCGAGCGACCAGACGCCCGCGACGTGGGCGGCGGCGAGTTCGCCGACCGAGTGTCCGACGAGGAAGTCGGCGCGCACGCCCCAGGATTCGACGAGGCGGAACAGCGCGACCTCGATCGCGAACAGCGCCACCTGCGCGTACCCGGTCCCCTCCAGCAGTGTGGCGTCCGAGGAGACGACGTCGCGCAGCGGACGGTCCAGGTACCCGTCGACGACGGCACAGACCTCGTCGAACGCGGCCGCGAACACGGGGAACGCCGCGTACAACTCCGCTCCCATGCCCAGCCGTTGCGCACCCTGGCCGGTGAACAGGAACGCCGTCCGGCCGGACACCGGCCGCACGCCGTCGCTGTGGCCGTCGGCCAGGCTCTCCAGGCCGCGCAGCAGTTCCTCGACATCGCGCCCGACCACCGCCGCGCGGTACTCGAACGCGGTCCGGCCGGTCGCCAGCGAGTGGCCCACGTCCACCGGCGACAGCTCCGGCGAGGCCGCCACGTGCTCCCGCAGCCGCCAGGCCTGCGCCCGCAGCGCCGCCGGGGACTTGGCCGACAGCACCCACGGCACCACGGCACCGCCGCCCGGTGCGGAGGCGGGCTCCTCGGCACCCTCGGGCGCCTGCTCCAGGATGAGGTGGACGTTGGTGCCGCTGACGCCGAACGCTGATACCCCCGCCCGGCGCGGGGCGCCCGTCCGGGGCCACGGCCGCGCCTCGGTCAGCAGCTCGACCGCGCCCGCCGACCAGTCGATCTTCTCGGACCGCTCGTCGGCGTGCAGGGTGCGCGGCAGCACCCCGTGCCGCATCGCCATCACGGTCTTGATCACGCCGGCCACCCCGGAGGCGGCCTGGGTGTGGCCGATGTTGGACTTCAGCGCGCCCAGCCACAGCGGCCGGTCCGTCGGCCGGCCCTGACCGTAGGTGGCCAGCAGGGCGCCGGCCTCGATCGGGTCGCCGAGCGGGGTGCCGGTGCCGTGCGTCTCCACCGCGTCCACGTCCGCCGGGGAGAGCCCGGCGGAGGCGAGCGCCGAGTGGATGACGCGCTGCTGCGCCGGTCCGTTCGGGGCGGTGAGACCGTTGCTGGCGCCGTCCTGGTTGACGGCGGAGCCGCGGAGCACCGCGAGCACGGGGTGGCCGTTGCGCCGGGCGTCCGACAGCCGCTCCAGCAGGATCAGGCCCGCGCCTTCGGACCAGCCGGCGCCGTCCGCGTGCGCGGAGAACGCCTTGCAGCGGCCGTCGGGGGACATCGCCCGCTGGCGGCTGAACTCGATGAAGCTGTCCATGGTGGACATCACGACCACACCGCCGGCCAGCGCCATCGAGCACTCGCCCTGCCGCAGCGACTGCGCGGCCAGGTGCAGCGCGAGCAGCGAGGAGGAGCAGGCCGTGTCCACCGTCAGCGAGGGACCCTGCAGGCCGAAGGTGTAGGAGACCCGCCCGGAGGCGACGCTGCTGGCGCTGCCCGTCGCGAGGTAGCCCTCGAACTCCTCGGGTGCCTGCTGGAAGCGGGAGCCGTAGTCGTTGTAGCTGGCGCCGATGAACACGCCCGCCTCGGTGCCCTTCACCGACTCCGGCGCGATGCCGGCCCGTTCGAAGGCCTCCCAGGCGGTCTCCAGCAGCAGCCGCTGCTGGGGGTCGATCGCCAGCGCCTCGCGCGGGGAGATGCCGAAGAAGGTCGGGTCGAAGTGGTCGGCGTCGTAGAGGAACCCGCCGCCGCGTGCGTAGTAGGTGCCGGGCTTGTCGGGGTCCGGGTCGTAGCGGCCCTCCAGGTCCCAGCCCCGGTCGGTGGGGAAGTCGGCGACCGCGTCGCGGCCCTCGTCGAGCAGCTCCCACAGCTCCTCGGGCGTGGTCACGCCGCCGGGGAGCCGGCAGCTCATCGCGATGATCGCGATCGGGTCGTCGTCGACGGTGGCGGCACCGGTGGCCGGCGCGGGCGCGGCGGGCCGGGCGCCGACCAGCTCGGCGTGCAGGTGCCCGGCCAGCGCAGTGACCGACGGGTAGTCGAAGACCAGGGTGACCGGCAGCCGCATGCCGGTCACGGCCGACAGCCGGTTGCGCAGGTCGACGGCGGTGAGCGAGTCGAAGCCCAGCTCGCGGAACGCCCGGCCCTCCTCGACGGACGCCGGGTCGGCGTAGCCGAGCACGGCGGCCACCTGGGCGCCGACCAGTTCCACCAGGGCCTGGACCGCGTCGCCGTCCGACAGGCCCGCCAGCCGCTGCGCCAGCGGGGAATCGTTTCCGCTCCCGCCGGCCACCGCGGCGGATCCGGTGGCGGCGCCGAGGGCGCCGCGCACCTCGGGCAGCTCGGCGAGCACGGGGGCGGCGGGACCGGCGGCCGAGGACGCCGTCAGCCGCTCCCAGTCGATGTCGGCCACGGCCACGAACGGGTCGCCCAGGTCGAGGGCCTGCTGGAGCGCGGCGATCGCCGACGCGGGCTCCATCGCCGGCATGCCGCCCTTGCGCAGCCGCGCCTCGGTGGCGTCGTCGACCAGACCGCCGCCGGCCCAGGGGCCCCAGGCGACGGAGGTCGCGGCCAGCCCGGCGGCGCGGCGCTGCTGCGCCAGGGCGTCCAGGAAGGCGTTGGCCGCCGCGTAGCTGCCCTGGCCGGGGCCACCCAGCGTGCCCGCGAAGGAGGAGAACAGCACGAAGGCGGTCAGCTCCCGGTCCGCGGTCAGCTCGTGCAGGTTGAGCGCGGCGTCCACCTTGGGCCGCAGCACGGTGCGGGCCCGGTCGGCGGTGAGGGTGTCGATCACCCCGTCGTCCAGGACGCCGGCCGTGTGGAAGACCGACCGGACCGGGGAGCCCTCGGCGTCGAGGCGGTCGAGCAGCTCGGCCAGGGCGTCGCGGTCGGCGGTGTCGCAGGCGGCGAGGGTGACGCGGGCGCCCAACTCGGCGAGTTCGGCCTCCAGTTCCCGCGCGCCGGGGGCGTCCGCCCCGCTGCGGCTGACGAGCACCAGGTGCTCGGCGCCGTTGCGGGCCAGCCAGCGGGCGACGTGCCGGCCGAGGCCGCCGGTGCCACCGGTGATCAGCGCGGTGCCCTCGGGCTGCCAGGTCCCGCGCTCCGTCCCGGCGGGCGTGACCCGGACGAGCCGCCGGCCGAAGGTCGCGGAGGCGCGGACGGCGATCTCGGTCTCCCCGTCGGGCCGACCCGCCAGGGTCGCGACCAGCCGTGCGGCGGAGGCGGCGTCGAGCGCCGGCGGGAGGTCGACCAGGCCGCCCCAGCGCTGCGGGTACTCCAGCGCGGCGATCCGTCCCAGGCCCCAGACGGTGGACTGGAGCGGGTCCGCGACGGATTCCGGCCGGCCGGTGGCGACGGCGCCGCGGGTGGCGAGCCAGAGCGGCGCGTCGAGGCCCGCGTCGCCGAGGGCCTGGACCAGTGTCAGGGTGTGGGCGAACCCGGTGGGCAGCTCCGGGTGGGCCGGGTGCCGGCTCTCGGTCAGGGCCAGCAGGGAGAGCACCCCGGCGGGGGTGGTGCCGTCCAGCGCCTCCCGGATGCGGGCGGCGAGCGCCTCGCGGTCGGCTCCGTCCGCGCCGACCTCCAGGGGCAGCAGGGTCATGCCCTGCCGGGCCAGGGCGTCGGCCACCGGGGCCGTCCCGGGCTGGCCGACAGGCGTCACCAGCAGCCAAGTGCCCGAGGGAGTAAGGGACGTGGTCTCGTCGAGGGGCTTCCAGGTGATGCGGTAGCGCCAGGAGTCGGTGACGGCCTGTTCGCGGCTGCGGCGTCGCCAGGAGGCGAGGGAGGGCAGGAGCGAGAGCAGGTCGTCCGGCCCGTCGAGTTCGAGGGCGGTGACGAGGGAATCGAGGTCCTCGCGTTCGACGGCCTCCCAGAACGCGCTTTCCACCGGGTCAGTGCCAGGCGTGGCGGCCGTGGTGGCGGTCCCGGATTCCAGCCAGTAGCGGCGGCGGTCGAAGGCGTAGGTGGGCAGGTCGACCCGGTGGCGGGTGTTGGATGCGAAGGCGGCTTGCCAGTCGACGGTGACGCCGTGGACGAAGAGGTCGGCGGCGGAGGTGAGGAGGCGTGCGGGGCCTCCTTCGCCGCGGCGCAGGGTGCCGGTGACGACGCAGTCGGCGCCGTCCAGGGTCTCCTGGAGGGCCATGGTGAGGACGGGGTGGGGGCTGACCTCGACGAACACGCCGAAGCCGTCCTGGGCCAGGGTCCTTGTCACGGACTCGAGTTCGACGGTCTGGCGCAGGTTGGTGTACCAGTACTGGGCGTCGAGGGTGGCGGTGTCGATGGGCGTGCCGGTGACGGTGGAGTAGAAGGGGACGCCCGTCGAGCGCGGGGCGATGGGGGCGAGGGCTTCCAGTAGCTCTTCGCGGATGCGTTCGACCTGTGCCGAGTGGGAGGCGTAGTCGACGGGGATGATGCGTGCGCGGATGCCGTCGTTCTCGCAGGCGGTCTGGAGTTCGAGGAGGGCGTCGGGTTCGCCGGCGACGACGGAGGAGGTGGGGCCGTTGACGGCGGCGAGCGAGATGCGTTCGGCCCAGGGCGTCATGCGCTGAAGGACCTGGTCTTTGGAGAGTGCGACGGACATCATGCCGCCGCTGCCGGACAGGGCGCGGATGGCCTGGCTGCGCAGGGTGACGACGCGGGCGGCGTCGTCGAGGGTGAGGGCGCCGGCCACGGTGGCGGCGGCGATCTCGCCCTGCGAGTGTCCGACCACGGCGTCCGGAACGACGCCGAGGGAGGCCCAGAGGGCGGAGAGCGAGACCATGACGGCGAACAGGGCGGGCTGGACGACGTCGACGCGCTCCAGGGAGGGCGCGCCGGGTGCCTCGCGCAGTACGTCTTCCAGGGACCAGTCGACGAACGGTGCGAGGGCGT
>NZ_JBEOSF010000071.1:0-13425 GCF_040302725.1 Kitasatospora sp. NPDC097605
CCGGTCGGCAGCCAGAGCGCGAACCTCGGCATGCAGGACGCCAGGGCGCGGCGGGGGCCCACCCGTCTCTCAGGCCGGCGCCGGGCTCACTTGCCGCGCAGGCCCTTGTCCAGGGAGGCGATCCCGCTGCCCTGCGCGTCGTCACCGTCCAGCGACCAGACCATCACACCGGCCAGGTCGTTCCAGCGGGCGTAGCGGCCCTTCTCGGTCAGCACCTCGGCCGAGTCGAAGCTGTAGAAGGTGGTGCCGTCGTACTTCCAGGACGCGCCGTGGTCGCGGTCCACGTAGGTGGTGCCGGGCAGCGCGTTGATCTCCTTGTAGGAGCGGTCCGCCACGGTGCCGGTCGCCTTCTGGTACAGGCCGTTGCGGTTGCCGGCCGGCACACCGGTCCAGCCGTGGCCGTAGAACGGCGCGCCGAGGACGGTCTGCTGCGAGGGCAGGCCGCGCTGGGCGTAGTGGTCGACGGCCTTGTCGGCGCTGCGCTGGCGGGCGTCCGGGTCGGTGGGGTCGGAGTAGAGCGGGGCCTGGTGGTTGGCCGGGCCCTTGCCCTCCCACGGGCCGTGCAGGTCGTAGGTCATCAGGTTGAGCCAGTCGACGGAGCCGGCGAGCTCGGGCAGCTCCAGCCGGTCGGCGACGGTCTCGTTGGCGGCGACGGCGGCGGTCAGCAGGTAGTGCTCGGGCTTCTTCGCCTTGCCCTTGGCCCCCTCGGCGCGCTCGGCGGCCAGCCCGTCCAGCTGCTTGCGGAACTCGGCCATCAGCAGGGTGAAGTTGCGGCCGTCCTCGGGGCGGACCACGTTGCCCTCGTCACCGCCGCCGCCCGGGTACTCCCAGTCGACGTCGATGCCGTCGAAGACGCCCGCGGCCGTGCCGGCGCCGCCCTCCGGGGAGCCGGCCAGCTGCGGCACGTCGCCCTTCATGTAGAGGTCGATGCAGGAGGAGACGAACTTCTGGCGGGCCTCCTCGGTGGCGGCGGCGTCCGAGAAGTACTTGGACCAGCTCCAGCCGCCCAGCGAGATGACGACCTTGAGCTGCGG
The DNA here is from genome assembly GCF_040302725.1 of Kitasatospora sp. NPDC097605. NCBI lineage: Bacteria > Bacillati > Actinomycetota > Actinomycetes > Kitasatosporales > Streptomycetaceae > Kitasatospora > Kitasatospora sp. NPDC097605. The sequence goes on from NZ_JBEOSF010000071.1 coordinate 1,035, forward strand.
GTTCTTCGCCTTGAGCTTGCGCAGCTGGTTGAAGTGGCCCTTCAGCGCCTGGCCCGGGGCGTCGGCGACGCCGTCCACCGAGTCGGCGGCGGAGAAGGCGCGCTGGTAGTCGTTGTAGGCGTCGCCCTGGCCGGCCTCGTTGCTCTGGAAGCAGGTGCCCTCGGCGGAGACGTTGCCGAAGGCGTAGTTGATCACGGTGAGCTTGCCGGCCTGGCCGGTCTCCTGGACGCGCTTGGCGAGGCTGTCGGCGCCCCACGAGGTGAAGTAGCCGACGCGCTGGCCCTTCAGCTTGGGGCCCTTGGCGCCGTCGGCGGCATTGGCCGTGGCGGTGGCGGCGGTGGAGGCGAGCAGCGCGGCGACGGTGGCGGCGGCGAGCAGGGCGGGGCGGCGAATGGGCATACCGGACCTATTCTCTGAAGCAGCGTCAATTGGTCTGGACCAAGCTGGAACAGAGGTTTAGTCCATCGTGCCGGTGCCGCACAAGGGGTCGGGCCCGGTCGGCGCACTATGCAAAAGGCCGGCAAAGCGCGGGCGGCTTCCGGGCAAAGCGAAGGAGGCCGGACCGCGGGTGCGGTCCGGCCTCCTCGGCGCTCAGCGCGGTGCTCAGCCGTTGATCAGGCTGCGCAGCACGTACTGCAGGATGCCGCCGTTGCGGTAGTAGTCCGCCTCACCGGGGGTGTCGATGCGCACGACCGCGTCGAACTCCCTGCCGGCCTCACCGTCACGGGCGGCCTTGACCTTGACGGTCGCGGGGGTGCGGCCGTCGTTGAGCTCGGTCACGCCGGTGATGGAGAAGGTCTCCTCGCCGGTCAGGCCGAGCGAGTCGGCGTTCTCGCCCTCCGGGAACTGCAGCGGCAGGACGCCCATGCCGATCAGGTTCGAGCGGTGGATGCGCTCGTAGGACTCGGCGATGACGGCCTTGACGCCGAGCAGCGCGGTGCCCTTGGCGGCCCAGTCGCGGGACGAGCCGGAGCCGTACTCCTTGCCGGCCAGGACGACCAGCGGGGTGCCGGCGGCCTGGTAGTTCTGCGAGGCGTCGTAGATGAACGACACCGGCGCGTCGGCCTGGGTGAAGTCGCGGGTGTAGCCGCCCTCGGTGCCCGGCGCGATCTGGTTGCGCAGGCGGATGTTGGCGAAGGTGCCGCGGATCATGACCTCGTGGTTGCCGCGGCGCGAGCCGTAGGAGTTGAAGTCGCGCTTCTCGACACCGTTGGCGGTCAGGTACTGCGCCGCCGGGGTGCCCGGCTTGATGTTGCCGGCCGGGGAGATGTGGTCGGTGGTGACCGAGTCGCCCAGCTTGGCCAGGACGCGGGCGCCGGCGATGTCGGTCACCGGGCTCGGGGTCTTGGCCATGCCCTCGAAGTACGGGGGCTTGCGGACGTAGGTGGACTCGGTGTCCCACTCGAAGGTGTTGCCGGTCGGGACCGGGAGCGACTGCCAGCGGTGGTCGCCGGCGAAGACGTCCTGGTAGCCCTTGTCGAACATGTCCTGGTCGATGGAGGCGGCGACGGCGTCGGCGACCTCCTGCTCGGACGGCCAGATGTCGGCGAGGAAGACGTCGTTGCCGTCGGCGTCCTGGCCCAGGGCGTCCTTGGTGATGTCGACGTTCATGTTGCCGGCGAGGGCGTAGGCGACCACCAGCGGCGGGGAGGCCAGGTAGTTCATCTTGACGTCGGGGTTGATCCGGCCCTCGAAGTTGCGGTTGCCGGAGAGCACCGAGACGACGGCCAGGTCGGACTCGTTGACCGCGGCCGAGACCTCCTCGGGCAGCGGGCCCGAGTTGCCGATGCAGGTGACGCAGCCGTAGCCGACCAGGTTGAAGCCCAGCTTCTCCATGTACGGGAGCAGGCCGGCCTTCTCGTAGTAGTCCATGACGACCTTGGAACCGGGCGCCAGGGTGGTCTTGACCCAGGGCTTGACCGTCAGGCCCTTCTCCACGGCCTTCTTCGCCAGCAGGGCGGCGCCCAGCATGACGGAGGGGTTGGAGGTGTTGGTGCAGGAGGTGATCGAGGCGATCACGACCGCGCCGTTGTCGATCCGGTACGACGAGCCGTCGGGGGCGTTGACCTCGGTCGGCTTGGACGCCTCGGCCGAGTAGGTCGGCAGCGCCTCGGCGAAGCGCTCGGCGGCCTCGGCCAGGATCACGCGGTCCTGCGGACGCTTCGGGCCGGAGATCGACGGGACGACGGTGGAGACGTCCAGCTCCAGGTACTCGGAGTAGACCGGCTCGTGCGACGGGTCGTGCCAGAGGCCCTGCTCCTTGGCGTACGCCTCGACCAGGGCGAGCTGCTGCTCGTCGCGGCCGGTGAGCTTCAGGTAGTTGATGGTCTCGGCGTCGATCGGGAAGATCGCGCAGGTCGAGCCGAACTCCGGCGACATGTTGCCGATGGTGGCGCGGTTGGCCAGCGGGATGGCGCCGATGCCGTCGCCGTAGAACTCGACGAACTTGCCGACCACACCGTGCTTGCGCAGCATCTCGGTGATGGTGAGGACCAGGTCGGTGGCGGTGGTGCCGGCCGGCAGCTCGCCGGTCAGCTTGAAGCCGACGACGCGCGGGATCAGCATGGAGACCGGCTGGCCGAGCATGGCGGCCTCGGCCTCGATGCCGCCGACGCCCCAGCCCAGCACGCCCAGGCCGTTGACCATGGTGGTGTGCGAGTCGGTGCCGACGCAGGTGTCCGGGTACGCCTGGCCGCCGCGGACCATGACGGTGCGGGCCAGGTGCTCGATGTTCACCTGGTGGACGATGCCGGTGCCCGGCGGGACGACCTTGAACTCGTCGAACGCGGTCTGGCCCCAGCGCAGGAACTGGTAGCGCTCCTTGTTGCGGCCGTACTCGATCTCGACGTTCTGGACGAAGGCGTCCGGGGTGCCGAACTTGTCGGCGATGACGGAGTGGTCGATGACCAGCTCGGCCGGGGCCAGCGGGTTGATCTTGGCCGGGTCGCCGCCCAGCTCCTTGACGGCCTCGCGCATGGTGGCGAGGTCGACCACGCACGGCACACCGGTGAAGTCCTGCATGATCACGCGGGCCGGGGTGAACTGGATCTCCTGGCTCGGCTGGGCGTCGGCGTCCCAGTTGCCGAGGGCCGAGATGTGGTCGGCGGTGATGTTGGCGCCGTCCTCGGTGCGGAGCAGGTTCTCCAGCAGCACCTTGAGGCTGTAGGGCAGCCGAGCGGAACCCTCGACGGCGGAGAGCTTGAAGATCTCGTACGACTCGTCGCCCACCTGCAGCGAGCTGCGGGCGTCGAAGCTGTTCGCGGACACGACTGACTCCTTCTAGGTGCTTCGTGCGGTATCCGGCCGCCACGGTGGTAAGGTCACCCTTACTTAGGCTGACCTTGCCCGCACCGCCGGTGAGCGCCTCTCGGCAAGTATCTTGATGTCGAGATATATCGTAAGGCGGAGTTATCTCGATGTCGAGATAAACCATAGTGCATGCCGCGACGTCCGCCACGTCGGCACCACCTCCAGCCTGACTCCACCGGGTGCATCCTCCCCGACCCCCCGCCGAACCCCCCGCAACGCGCGCCCGTAACGCGCGCCCCGGGCTCACGCGTCCATCCGGGCACAGGGGGCGGACAGCCGCCGTCCACGGGACGCGAGGGGCAGGGGACAGCGTGATCGGGAAGACGCGACGCAGCGCGGAGAACGCCGAGTTCGAGGCCTTCGCCCACGCCCGCGGACAGCACCTCCTCCGCACCGCGCTGCTGCTCTGCGGGGACTGGCACCTCGCCGAGGACCTCACCCAGACCACCCTCGCCAAGCTCTACGCCGCCTGGCCCAAGGTCCGCCGCGCCGAGAGCCCGGAGGCCTACGCCCGCGGCGTGCTCGTCCGCACCCACCTCTCCCACCGGCGGCTGCGGCGCAGCGGCGAACGGCCCGCCCTCGGCGACCTGCCGGAACCCCCCGGCAGCCGCGGCCCCGAGGCCGGCGACCCGTCTACGACGACCAGTCCTGGGCCGGACCGGAACAGCCCGGCGTGAACACCCGCGGCGCCCTCCTCTACGACGACGGCAACGGCCCGGCCGCCGTCACCGTCGCGGTGAGCGGCGGCATCGGCGACCACGACCCCTCCGGCGCTCCCGTCGCGGGCTCCCCGGCCACCGCCTTCTTCGACGGCCTCTACAGCTGCTCCCGGCCGGTCAACCAGCAGGCCCAGTACTGCTCCGACGCCGTACTCCCGGACGGCAGCCGCCTGCTCCTCACCGAGGTGACCGAGCACGGCCGCCTCTTCCGCACCGCCCACCTGCTGCGCGCGGACAACACCGAGGTCCGGGTCAACGTCAACAACCGCACGCAGACCCGCGACGGGCTGCCGCTCACCCTCGACCAGATCAAGGCCATCGCGATGGCCCCCGGCTTCCAGGAGTGGATCACCCCCGACGCGGCGCAGCAGGCCGAACAGGCCGTCCAGCCGTTCGAGGTGGAACCGGGCCTCTTCCCGACCGGCGAACCCACCCCGGTACGGTGACCCCGGAATGACGGGCCGGGAACGGATTCGGGGGCCGACCGATGATCGTGGTGGACGCGTCCGCGCTGGTGCTGGCGCTGGCCGACGAGGGTGAGCGCGGGGAGACGGCCCGGGCGGAGCTGGCCGCGGGCGGCGAATGGGTGGCGCCCGAGCACGTCGTCATCGAGGTGATGCAGTCGCTGCGCGGCCTCTACCTGGCACGCGAGCTCACCGCCGAACGGGTCGGCGAGCTCGCCGCCGGACTGCCCGGGCTGGCGATCCGGAAGGTCCCGGTCGAGCCGCTGCTCGGACGGATCTGGGAGCTCAAGGACAACCTCACCCCGGACGACGCCGCCTACGTGGCGGTGGCGGAGCGCCTCGGCGCGCCGCTGGTCACCGCCGACCTGCGGCTGATGCGGGCCAGCGGGCCGCGCTGCGAGATCCGGGGGATCCGCCGGGCCGACGGGTAGCGCGGACGGGTGCCGGGGCCGTGTCCGGGAGGCGGTGCGCGCCGTTGAACGGGGCGTCCGGCCTCCCGCCCCACCCGAAGAGGTTCGCCGATGCCCGCTCCGCTCGCCGCCGCGCTGCTCCCGTTCGCCCTGCTGGCGCCCGCCGCCGTCCCGGTCACGGTCACCGAGGCCGACTTCGACCCGGCCACCGCGTTCGTCCCGCCGGCCGCGGTCAGCCACGCGCCGGACCTGGTGCCGTACGGCTCGCACGTGCGGGTGGTGGTGGACCGCTCGGTGCCCGGGCGGACGGTGCTGACCTTGAGCGTGGCCGGGGTCGCCGCCGACCACGAGTTCCCGGTGCACCTGCACACGGGCGCGTGCGGGGCCGACCCGGCCGCGTCCGGCCCGCACTACCAGGACGTGGTGGACCCGGTCAGCCCGTCCACCGACCCCGCCTACGCCAACGACCGCAACGAGCTGCGGCTCGCGCTGCGCACCGACGGACGGGGCGAGGGCACCGCCGCCGGCTCGGTGGCCTGGCGGCCCCGGCCGGGCGGGGCCCGCTCGCTGGTGCTGCACGCGGGCGACCCGGCCGGCGCGCACCGCGCGGCCGACCGGGTCGCCTGCGTGAACCTGGACGAGGCGGAGTAGGGCGGGGCGGATCAGCCGCCGAGGGTGGCGACCAGGACGGCCTTGATGGTGTGCAGGCGGTTCTCGGCCTGGTCGAAGACCACGGAGTGCGCCGACTCGAACAGCTCGTCGGTGCACTCCAGCTCGGTCATGCCGGTCTCCTCGAACAGCTGCCGGCCGACGACCGTGCCGAGGTCGTGGAAGGCCGGCAGGCAGTGCAGGAACTTCACCTGCGGGTTGCCGGTGGCGCGCACCGTCTCCATCGACACCTGGTACGGCTTGAGCAGCGCGATCCGCTCGGCCCAGACCTCCTTGGGCTCGCCCATCGAGACCCAGACGTCGGTGTAGAGGAAGTCGGCCCCGGCCACGCCCTCGGCGACGTCCTCGGTGAGGGTGATCCGGGCGCCGCTGGTCTCGGCGAGCGCCTGCGCGGCCTTGCGCACCTCCTCGTCCGGCCACAGGGCGCGCGGGGCGACGATCCGGATGTCCATCCCGAGCAGCGCGCCGGTGACCAGCAGCGAGTTGCCCATGTTGGAACGGGCGTCGCCGAGGTAGGCGAGCGCCACCTCGGTGAGCGGCCTGGCGGTGTGCTCGGTGATCGTGAGCACGTCGGCCAGCATCTGAGTGGGGTGCCACTCGTCGGTGAGACCGTTGAAGACCGGCACGCCCGCGTACGCGGCCAGCTCCTCGACCACCGCCTGGCCGTGCCCGCGGTACTCGATGCCGTCGAACATCCGGCCGAGCACCCGGGCGGTGTCCTTGATCGACTCCTTGTGGCCGATCTGCGAGCCGGCCGGGTCCAGGTAGGTGGTGGTGGCACCCTGGTCGTGGGCGGCGACCTCGAAGGCGCAGCGCGTCCGGGTGGAGGTCTTCTCGAAGATCAGCGCGATGTTCCTGCCGCGCAGCCGGGGCTGCTCGGTGCCCGCGTACTTCGCCGCCTTGAGCGTGGCGGCGAGGTCCACCAGGAAGCGGAACTCCTGGGGCGTGAAGTCGAGCTCCTTGAGGAAGTGCCTGTTCCGGAGGTTGTAGGCCATGCCGGGCTCCTGGGTGTGACGGTGACGGTGACGGGCGGGCAGGAAGTAAGCAAGTCTATACGATGCTCAGAATTTGTATGCAAGACCGCCCCTTCCCGCCCGCCCGGCCCTCACAACCGCGGGTCCACCGGCTCCGACTCCAGCGCGAGCACGGCGAAGACCGGCTCGTGCACCCGCCACAGCGGCTCCCCGCCCGCCAGCCGGTCCAGCGCCTCCAGCCCGAGCGCGTACTCGCGCAGCGCCAGCGAACGCTTGTGCCCGAGGAAGCGCCGGCGCAGCCGGTCCAGGTGCTCGGTGTAGTCCGGGCCGTAGACGATCCGCAGGTACTCGCGCCCGCGCACCTTCACCCCGGGCTGGACCAGCCCGCCCGGGCGGCCCTCCCCCGCCCGGCCGCGCACCAGCGAGGCCAGCGGCTTGACCACCATGCCCTCGCCGCCCGCCCCGGTCAGCTCCTCCCACCAGGCGACACCCGCCGCGACCGACGCCTCGTCGGCGGTGTCCACCTCCAGCCGGCCGGTCCGGTGCAGCAGCGGCGCGCCCCGGTGCTCCGCCTCGTCCGCCTCGTCCGCCTCGTCCGCCTCGACCAGCCGGTCGATCCAGGCGAGGTGCTCGTCGTGCGGACGCACCGCGAGGTTCGCCCCCTCGGCCGCCAGCACCTGGAACGGCGCCAGCCGGATCCCGGCCAGGCCCTCCGTCGGCCAGCAGTACCGCCGGTACGCCTCGGTGAACGCCTGCGCGTCGGCGGCGCGCTGCCGCTGGCGCCCGGTCAGCGCGGCCACGTCCAGCCCCCGCCCGCCGGCCCGCTCCAGCGCGGCCAGCACCTGCGGCAGCGCCGCGCCCGCCGCCGCGCCGACCGCCGCGTACTGACGGCGCAGCAGCTCGACGGCCTTCAGCGACCACGGCATCAGCTCGGCGTCCAGCAGCAGCCAGCCGGTGTCCAGCTCCTCGAACAGCCCGGAGCGCTCGGCGGCCGCCCGCAGCCGCTCCAGCACCGCGGCGGTCAGCGCCTCGTCCCCGAGGAACGCCCGGCCGGTGCGGGTCCAGATCGCGCCCGGACCGGCCGGCCCGAACCGCTTCTCCAGCGCCGCGCCGTCCCGGGAGACCAGCACCACCGCGCGGGAGCCCATGTGCTTCTCCTCGCAGATCACCCGCTCGACACCGTCCGCCCGGTAGGCGGCGAAGGCCTCGTCCGGGTGCTCCAGGTAGCCGGGCCGGCCCGAGGTCGCGCTCGGCGCCATGGTCGGCGGCAGGTAGGCGAGCAGCCGGGGGTCGATCGCGAACCGGCTCATCACCTCCAGCGCCGCCGCCGCGTTCTCCTCCCGCACCGCGACCCGGCCGTGCAGCGCCGTCTCCACCACCCGGCGGCCCGCCACGTCGGCGAGGTCCAGCGGACGGCCCTCGCGGGCCCCCGGCGCGTCCGTGCGCATCGGCCGCACCGGCGCGTACCACTCCCGCTCGGCCTCGACGCCGACCAGCTCCCGCTCCGGGTAGCGCAGCGCGGTCAGGCTGCCGCCGAAGACGCAGCCGGTGTCCAGGCAGATGGTGTTGTTGAGGAAACTCGCCGACGGCACCGGCGTGTGGCCGTAGACCACCAGCGCCCGGCCCCGGTACTCCTCCGCCCACGGGTAGCGCACCGGCAGCCCGTACTCGTCGGTCTCGCCGGTGGTGTCCCCGTACAGGGCGTGCGAGCGCACCCGGCCGGAGGCCCGGCCGTGGTACTTCTCCGGCAGGCCGGCGTGGCAGACCACGAGGGCGCCGCCGTCCAGCAGGTAGTGGCTGACCAGGCCGCGGATGAACGCCCGGACCTCGGCCCGGAACTCCTCCGACTCGCCCGCCAGCTGGTCCAGCGACTCCTGGAGGCCGTGCGAGACGGTGACCTTCCGCCCGTCCAGCGCCCTGGCGAGCTTGTTCTCGTGGTTGCCCGGCACGCAGAGCGCGTGCCCGGCCGCCACCATGCCCATCACCAGGCGCAGCACCCCCGGCGTGTCCGGCCCGCGGTCGACCAGGTCGCCGACGAAGACGGCCGTCCGGCCCCCGGGGTGCACCGCGTCCACCGGGCGCCCGGCGCCGTCGCGCACCAGGGTCCAGCCGAGGCGGGTCAGCAGGGTCTCCAGCTCCGCGCGGCAGCCGTGGATGTCGCCGACGACGTCGAACGGGCCGGTGAGGTGGCGCAGGTCGTTGAAGCGCTTCTCCAGCACGATCTCGGCGGCCTCGACCTCGGCCTCGCCGCGCAGGACGTGCACCTTGCGGAAGCCCTCGCGCTCCAGGCCGCGCAGGGAGCGGCGCAGCTCGCGGTGCTGGCGCGGCACCACGTGCGCGGGCAGCTGCCGGTCCGGGCGGGAGCGGTTGCGCTCGGCGCAGACGCCCGGCGGGACGTCCAGCACGACGGCGATCGGCAGCACGTCGTGCTCGCGGGCGATCCTGACGAGCCGGCGGCGGGCCTCCGGCTGCACGTTGGTGGCGTCCACGACGGTCAGCCGGCCGGCGGCGAGGCGCTTGCCGACGATGTAGTGGAGCACGTCGAAGGCCTCGGCGGAGGCGGACTGGTCGTTCTCGTCGTCGGCCACCAGGCCCCGGCAGAAGTCCGAGGAGACCACCTGGGTGGGGAGGAAGTGCTTGCGGGCGAAGCTGGACTTGCCGGCGCCGCTGGTGCCGATCAGGACCACCAGGGAGACGTCCGTCACCGGCAGGCGGCGGGGAACGGGCGCGGCGGACCGGGTCGCGCGGGTGCCGTCCGTCTCGTCCGTCTCGTCTGTCTCGTCGGTCTCGTCGGTCCGGGTCTCGTCGGTCATCGGGTCTCGCCCCCTTCGGGCGTCGTGCTGGTGTCCATGGTGGCCGTCTTCTCGGCCGGCGCGTCGGCGGCCTCGGTGGCCTTGTCGTCCCTGTCGGTCCTGCCTGCCTTGCCGGTCCTGCCTGCCTTGCCTGCCTTGCCTGCCTCGTCGGCCTCGTCGGCCTCGTCGGCGAGGCGGAACAGGGCGAGCTGGGTCGGGGCGCCCACCTCGGCGTCCTGCGGACCGACCGGCCGGATGTCGACCGTGTAGCCGTAGGCGGCGGCGACCCGCTCGGCCCAGCCGCGGAACTCGGCGCGGTCCCACTCGAAGCGGTGGTCGGCGTGCCGCAGGTGACCGGCCGGCAGGCTCTCCCACCGGACGTTGTACCCGGCGTTCGGCGTGGTCACGACCACCGCCGGCGGCCGGGCCGCGCCGAACACCGCGTACTCCAGGGCCGGCAGCCGCGGCAGGTCCAGGTGCTCGATCACCTCGCAGAGCACGGCCGCGTCGAAGCCCTTCAGCCGCGCGTCCGTGTACGTCAGCGCGCCCTGGACCAGCCGTACCCGGCTCGCCTGACGCTCCGGCATCCGGTCCAGCCGCAGCCGGCGGGCGGCCGCAGACAGCGCCCGCACCGACACGTCCACGCCCAGCACCTCGGTGAACCGCACGTCCTTCAGCAGCGCCGCGACCAGCTCGCCCTGGCCGCAGCCGAGGTCGGCCACCCGGGTCGCCCCGGTCTCGCGCAGCGCGTCCAGGATGGCGGTACGGCGCTGCTCGGCCAGCGAGGGCCCGCGCCGCTCGGCCTGCTCCTGCCCGGCCTCCTCGTGCCCGGCCTGCTCCGCGCTGTCGTCGACCGCGCTGTCGTCGACCGCGTTGTCGACCTCCTCGACCTCGCGGTCGTCGGCCTCCGCCAGCCGGGCCAGCTCCAGGCGTTCCATCGCCCGCCGGGTCAGCGTCCAGCGGCGCGACAGGTAGCGGCGGGAGATCAGGGCCCGCTCCGGGTGAGCGGCCAGCCAGCCCTCACCGGCGACGAGCAGCTTGTCGACCTCGTCCGGGGCGACCCAGTAGTGCTTGGCGCCGTCCAGCGCCGGCAGCAGCACATACAGCTGCTGCAGCGCGTCGGCCAGCCGCGCCCGCGGCGCCGACAGCTCCAGCCGGACATAGCGCGACTCGCCCCACTCGGGGAACGCCTCGTCCAGCGGGATCGCCGATGCCTCCACCTGCCAGCCCAGCGGCTCGAAGAGGCGGACCGCCATCGCCACGCCGGCGCCCTCGCCGGCCGCGCCGCCGACCGGCACGGCCGGCAGCGAGATCCGCAGCGGGCGCGGCTGGTCGGCCAGCCCGGGGCGGGCCTCGCAGACGCCCTTCATCGCCGTCCGGAACACCGTCCGCAGCGCCACCGCGAGCAGCGAGGAGGCCGCGTAGGGGCGGTCGTTGACGTACTGGGCGAGCGCGAAGTCGGGCGAGCCGGCGCGTCCCTTGCCCCGGCCCTTGCGGACCAGCGCGATCGGGTCGACGTCGAGCAGCAGCGCGGCCGTGCAGGCCTCGTCGCCCGCCTCCGGGTAGAAGACGTGCGCCTCGCCGTGCGCCGTGGAGAACCGCTGGACCCTGCCGGGGTGCTTGTGCAGCAGAAAGCCCAGGTCAGTGGCCGGGTTCTCGGCGGTACCTGTGGTGGAGATCGACATGAACACCCGCTGGAGTATGGCCGAGGAGGAGCTCCCCGAGCACCGCATTTTGTCGCCGCCCGGGGCCGGCGGGCCCGGTCCGGACGGTGAGCGTGTTCGGCAGCGACGGCCCGGATTCGTTAACGTGCACGATGTGACTGCAGAATCCACCACCCCCGTGAGCGGCGCCGTCGCCGCAGGTCTGGCCACCATCGCCGCGGACGGCACCGTCCTCGACACCTGGTACCCGGCCCCCGCGCTGACCGCCGAGGCCGGCCCGGCCGGGACCGTCCTCCTGACCGCCGAGCAGGCCGAGGCCGAACTGGGCACCGGCGCCGCCGAGGCGCTGCGCGCCGACGCCCGCCGCGGCGTGGAGGTGGTCGCCGTGCGCACCACCATCGCCTCGCTGGACGAGAAGCCGCTCGACGCGCACGACGCCTACCTGCGTCTGCACCTGCTGAGCCACCGCCTGGTCCGCCCGCACGGCCTGAGCCTCGACGGCATCTTCGGCCTGCTGGCCAACGTCGCGTGGACCAGCATCGGCCCGGTTCCGGTGGACAAGGTCGAGCAGGCCCGGCTGGCCGTGCGCGCCCAGGGCGGACAGCTCGCCGTCTACGGGATCGACAAGTTCCCGCGGATGACCGACTACGTCGCCCCGTCCGGCGTGCGCATCGCCCACGCGGACCGCGTCCGCCTCGGCGCGCACCTGGCCGTCGGCACCACCGTGATGCACGAGGGCTTCGTCAACTTCAACGCCGGCACGCTGGGCACCTCGATGGTCGAGGGCCGGATCAGCGCGGGCGTCCTGGTCGGCGACCACAGCGACATCGGCGGCGGCGCCTCGATCATGGGCACCCTGTCGGGCGGCGGCAAGCAGGTCGTCTCCGTCGGCGAGCGCTGCCTGCTCGGCGCCAACGCGGGCATCGGCATCTCGCTCGGCAACGACTGCGTCGTCGAGGCCGGCCTCTACGTCACCGCCGGCACCCGGGTCACCACCCCGGACGGCGCGGTGGCCAAGGCCGTCGAGCTGTCCGGCCAGGACAACCTGCTCTTCCGCCGCAACTCCCAGACCGGCGCCGTCGAGGTCATCGCCCGCACCGGCTCCTGGGGCGGCCTCAACGCCGACCTCCACGCCCACAACTGACCCGCACGGCCGACGTGATGCCGGGCTTCGAGACCCCCGAAGCCCGGCATCACCCGTCCTGAAGCCGCTCCGGCCCCTCCGACCCGGGTCCCGGTGGCCCTTGCGTCACGCAAGGGCCACCGGAAGCACGGCGCACCAACCGCACGGATCCGCAGCGTGCGGCAACCCTGGCAGCCCGGAGTGGTCAGGATCTCCCGGGGGCCGTTCTCCGCCTCGACGGAGACGTGCAGGTCGCGGATTTCAAGG
>NZ_JBEOSF010000072.1:0-10665 GCF_040302725.1 Kitasatospora sp. NPDC097605
GCGGGGCGTCCCCGCCCCCCGCCGGGGGGGGCGGCCCCCCCCGCCGCCCCCCCGCCCCCCGGCCCCGTTCGCGTGGCCCCGTTCGCGTGCGGGGGCGCCGGTCAGGCCGCAAGTTCGGCGAGCATCGCCTCGCGGAAGCGCAGTGTGCCGGCCAGCCGGGCGAAGGTCTCGCCCCAGGCGGTGGCGGGCGCGGCCCCGGCGGCCAGCTCCTCGACCGCCGCGGCGCTCTCCGGGGAGAGCGCGCGCTCGGTCATGCCGAGCACCCCGCTGTGGCTCCACGGGTAGGCGCCGGAGGCGGCGGCCCGGGCCAGCGCCTCGACCACCGCGGTGGACAGCGGCGGCGTCCACGGGGTGGCGCAGGCGCCGAGCAGCTGGAAGGCGTCGCCGAGGCCGTGCGCCTCGATGAAGGCGGCCGTCCAGACGGCCCGTTCGGCGGGCGGGAGCACCGCGAGCAGCTTGGCGGAGGCACCGGTGGCGCGGGCGGGGCGCCCGGGGCCGGGGACCGGCGCGGGGCCCAGCAGCGCGCGCGCCCAGGCGGCGTCCTGCTGGCGGACGGCGGCCCGGGCCCAGGCCTCGCGCAGGTCGTCGGCCCAGGTGCTGCTGGTCTCGTCGATGGCGTCGCCGACCCGCAGGGCGAGCAGCTGTCCGGGCGTCAGGCCGGTGTACCCGGACCAGAGGGAGAGCGGCGCCGCGGCGATCACCTCGCCGAACCACCAGGCCCGTTCGCCGCGCCCGGTGGGAGACTTGGGCGGTATGCCGTCGCGCTGCATGGCCGGGTCGCACGCGGTGGGCGGGGTGACCAGCAGATGCGTGCCATGGGTGGAGAGGCGTACGGCGGCGCGGGCGCGCTCGGCCATCCGGGTGGCCAGCGCGGAGCCGGGCAGGGTGGAGAGCAGTTCGGCGGCGGTGGCCCGGACGTTCTTGCTGCGGTCGCCGAGCGCGGCCTCCAGGAACGGCTCGTCGTCGAGCGACAGGCCCTCCTGGAGGGCGTCCAGGAACAGCAGCCGGTCCTCGGCGCGCTCGGTGGACCAGGTGCCGCCCAGCAGCGCGAGGCCGGCCGCCGGGTCGCGGCGGCGGAGCACCGTGAGATGGGTGACCCGTTCGGCGAACAGGCCCTCGTGCCACAGCTGGTCGCCCTCGGCGGGCACGGTGTCCTGGGCGGGCGGCGGCTCGGGGGCGGCGCGCTGCACGAACCGCCAGTCCGCGTTGCGCTCGGCGAGCCAGCGGCCGAGCGGACCGGCCAGCGCCACCGCGTCGGGGCGCAGTTCGCTGCGGGTGCGGGCGGCGTCCAGCAGGGCCGGGACGCTGGCGGCGGGCGCGCGGAAGCCGCGCTCGCGGGCGGTGCTGAGCCACTGCGGGAGCAGTTCGCCGACGTTGGCGAGCACGCCGCTGCCGCCGCCGCGGGTGGAGAGCAGCAGCGAGAGCCGACGGGCGGCGGCGGTCGGCGGCTCGGGGCGGGGGTCCTCGCCGGCCGGCCGGTCGGCCGGGGCGGCGGCCGGCGCGGGCAGCGCGCCGGCCCGGCGGCGGACCGTCTCCAGGGCGGCGAGTTCGAGCAGCGCGGTGGCCGGGTCGGTGCGGTCGACGGCGCCGTCGTACGGGGCGGCCGGGCCGGGCGCGGGGAGCGGGCGGCGGTCGGTGCCCAGCAGGGCGGTGGTCTGCAGGGACTCCCAGGGGTCGGACACGGGGCCTCCTCCTCCGGTGGAACGGGTGCGGGTGGACGTCGGGTCGGCGGGCGCGGGGCCCGCTCAGGGCGCGGCGAGGCCGATCGGGCGGCCGTCCGGGCCCCAGGCGGTGACCGGCGCGAAGCCGCGGTGGCCGTACTCGCCGAAGACGGTGAGCGGGCGGCCGGTGGAGACGGCGGCGAGCCGCCAGAGCGCGGCCTCCGGGACGGCGGCGCGGTGCACCGGGACGGTGTGCCGGCCGTCGGTGAGGTGCCAGCCCTCCTCGGAGAGCACCGGGACGACCTCGGTGAGCACGGTCGGCCAGGCGTCCAGCCACGGGTCGTCGGCCACCGCGGTGCCGTAGCCGGCCACCGCCTCGGCGACCGACAGGCCGGGCGGCGGGCCGTCGGGCGCCGCCGCGGGGGTGCCGTGGCGGGTGCCGAGGACGGCCCGCAGCGGGCGGGCGCCGGGGTGGAAGGCCAGCTCCGCCTCGACCACCTGGCCGGTGGGCAGGGCGAGTTCGGGGGCCTGCCCGGGGCGGCCGAAGGCGATCAGCAGGGCAGGGCGGCCGGTCTTGGCGCCGCGCAGCCAGAGCCGGCGGGTGGTCAGCCGCTCGTCCGAGCCCCCTTCCATCGGTGAGGTCCGGGTGCCGAGGACCTGCCAGCGGTCCCGGACGGTCGGGCCGGCCAGCAGTTCGGCGGCCTCGGTGGTGTAGCCGACCCGGGCGCGGACGGTCGCGGCGAGCGGCGCGGGCAACTCGTCGAGGCGGGTCGCCGCGGTGGCGAGCAGGTGGAGCATCGCGTACTCCGCCAGCAGCCCCTGCTGCGGTACCGCGTCGAGCTCGCGGACCCGGGTGGCCAGGCCGGGGGCCTGGGCGTCGACCATGCGGGCCGCGACCTCCTCCCAGGGGCCGGCGGTGGACTGGTCGGCGAGGCCGTGCCGGACCCGGTCGGCGAGCCGCAGCCGCAGCTCGGCGGCGCCGGCCGCGACCCGGGCGGAGCGCTTCTCGGCGCGGCGCCGGGCGGCGGCCGGGTCGACCGGCGCCTCCGCCCGCGCGACCCGCTGCTCGGCGCGCTCCTGGCGGCCCTTCAGCCACTCGGCGGCCCAGTCGGCCGGCTCGGCGCCGTCGGGCACGGAGCCGGGCGAGCCGCTCCAGAGCAGCAGCAGCCCCAGGGCGTGCTTGCAGGGGAACTTCCGGCTCGGGCAGCTGCACTGGTAGGCGGGCGTGGCGAGCTCGACGACCGTGCGGTACGGCGTGCTGCCGCTGCCCTTGCACTCGCCCCAGACCGCGTCGCCGTCGGTGCCCGCGGCGGACCAGGGGGCGGGCGCGGAGAGCTTGCCCGCGGCCTTCTGCGAGGCGGCGTCGGGCGCCAGGGACAGGACGTGTTCGGTGCTCCAGCGTTCCTCCATGACCACGACGGTAGGCGGCGGCACTGACAGTCGGTCCGCGGTCCGGTCCGCCGCCCGGACGGCCCGAACTGAGGTCCGGTCAGGATTGTCAGTGGTCGGGTGCATGGTGGTTTCCGCAGGCCGGGACGCCGACCTGGCTCCCCCCGATCATCCCGTCGCCCGGGCACCCGTGTGCCCCCGCGGCCGACCCGAAGGAGCCCCGATGACCGACGTCGTGACCGATGTCCTGCGGCAGCACGCCGAGGACGCGTTCGCCGCCGAACTGTCCGCGCTGGCCGCCCAGGACGACCGTCCGCGCCCGGAGCGCTGGAAGCTCTCGCCCTGGGCCGTCGCCACCTACCTGCTGGGCGGCGAGCTGCCCGACGGCACCGTGATCACCCCCAAGTACATCGGCCCGCGCCGGGTGGTCGAGGTGGCCGTCACCACGCTCGCCACCGACCGGGCGCTGCTGCTGCTCGGCGTGCCCGGAACCGCCAAGACCTGGGTCTCCGAGCACCTCGCCGCGGCGATCAGCGGCGACTCCACGCTGCTGGTGCAGGGCACCGCCGGCACCCCCGAGGAAGCCGTCCGGTACGGCTGGAACTACGCGCAGCTGCTCACCAACGGGCCCAGCCCCGAGGCGCTGGTCCCCTCGCCGCTGATGCGGGCGATGGCGGACGGCCGGATCGCCCGGGTCGAGGAGCTGACCCGCATCCCGGCCGACGTCCAGGACAGTCTGATCACCATCCTGTCCGAGAAGACCCTCCCGATCCCGGAACTGGGCACCGAGACCCAGGCCGTGCGCGGCTTCAACCTCATCGCGACCGCCAACGACCGCGACCGCGGCGTCAACGAGCTGTCCAGCGCGCTGCGCCGCCGCTTCAACACCGTGGTGCTGCCGCTGCCCGGCACGCTGGAGGAGGAGGTCGAGATCGTCAGCCGCCGGGTCGAACAGCTCGGCCGCTCCCTGCAACTGCCCGAACTGCCCGGCGGCGCCGAGGAGATCAGGCGCGTGGTGACCGTCTTCCGGGAGCTGCGGGCCGGCATCACCACCGACGGCCGGACCAAGGTGAAGACCCCCAGCGGCACCCTCTCCACCGCCGAGGCCATCTCGGTGGTCACCAACGGCATGGCGCTCGCCGCCCATTTCGGCGACGGCGTGCTGCGGGCCGGCGACGTCGCGGCCGGCGTGATCGGCGCGGTGGTCCGCGACCCGGCCGCCGACCAGCAGGTCTGGCGCGAGTACGTCGAGGGCGTGGTCCGCGAGCGCGACGGCTGGAAGGACTTCTACCGCGCCGCCCGTGAGAACGCCCGCTGAACGGCACGACCGTGCACCGTACGACCGCAACCTCGGAAGACTCGGGAGGGAGGGCGCGATGAGCGCAGAGGTGACGCTGCTCGGCGTCCGGCACCACGGCCCCGGCTCGGCCCGCTCGGTGGCCGCCGCGCTGGAGCAGCTGCGACCGGACGCGGTCCTGGTGGAGGGGCCGCCGGAGGCCGACCCGATCCTCGGGCTGGCCGCGGAGAAGGACATGGTGCCGCCGGTCGCGCTGCTGGCCCACGCGGCCGACGACCCGGCCCGGGCCGCGTTCTGGCCGTACGCCGAGTTCTCGCCGGAGTGGGTGGCGATCCGCTACGCCGGCGAACTCGGCGTCCCGCTCCGCTTCATCGACCTGCCGGCCGGCTACGCCTTCGCCGACACCGGTGACGAGGACGGCGAGCCGGACGGCGAGGACCCCGACCTGCCGCGCGACCCGATCGCCCGGCTGGCCGAGGCCGCCGGCCACGACGACCCGGAACGCTGGTGGGAGGACGTCGTCGAGCACCGCCGCCCCGGCGACGGCGAGGACGCGCTCGCGCCCTTCGCGGCCGTCGCCGAGGCGATGGCGGCGCTGCGCGAGGACGGCGGCGCCGGCCGCCGCGACGAGCGGCGCGAGGCGTACATGCGCCAGCAGATCCGCGCCGCCCGCCGGGCCGGCCACCAAAGGATCGCCGTGGTCTGCGGGGCCTTCCACGTCCCCGCGCTGGCCGCCATGCCGACCGTCGCGCACGACAGGGCACTGCTCGCCGAGCTGCCGAAGAAGGTGCGCACCGAGGTCACCTGGGTGCCCTGGACGCACCGCCGGCTCTCCCAGCTCACCGGCTACGGCGCCGGGATCGTCTCCCCGGGCTGGTACCACCACCTGCACCGCACGGAGGGCGACCCGCTGCCCGGCTGGCTCACCCGGGCCGCCGATCTGCTGCGCTCCGAGGACCACCCGGTCTCCTCCGCGCACGTCATCGAGGCCGTCCGGCTGGCCCGCACCCTCGCCGTGCTGCGCGGCCGTCCACTGGCCGGGCTCACCGAGACGCTGGACGCCGTCCGCGCGGTGATGTGCGACGGCTCGGACGTCGCCCTCGCGCTGGTCCAGGACCGGCTGGTGATCGGCGACGCGCTCGGCGAGGTGCCCGACGCCGCGCCCGCCGTCCCGCTCCAGCGCGACCTGGCCCGGCTCCAGCGCACCCTGCGGCTCAAGCCCGAGGCCGCCCCGCGCGACCTCGACCTCGACCTGCGCAAGGAGACCGACGCGGCCCGCTCCCGGCTGCTGCACCGGCTGCGCCTGCTCGGCGTCGACTGGGGCGTGCCGGCTTGTTCCTCGGTCGCCTCCACCGGCACCTTCCGGGAGAGCTGGCGGCTGTGCTGGCAGCCCGAGTTCGCCGTCCGGATCGCCGAGGCCGCCCAGTGGGGCACCACGGTCGAGCGGGCCGCCGTCGGCAAGGCGGTCGGCACCGCCCGGGCCGCGGTCGAACTCGCCGAGCTCACCGGGCTGGTGGAGACCTGCCTGGTGGCCGGGCTGGCCGAGGCGCTGCCCGCGGTGATGCGGGTGCTCGCCGACTGCGCCGCGCTGGACACCGACGTCGCCCAGCTGGCCGGCGCGCTGCCCGCTCTGGTGCGCGCGCTGCGCTACGGCGACGTCCGGGGCACCGACGACGGCGCCCTCGGCGAGGTCGCCGCCGGCCTGGCCGACCGGATCTGCGTCGGCCTGCCGCCCGCCTGCACCGGACTGGACGCCGCCGGAGCAGCCGTGATGCGCGGTCACCTCGACGAGGTGCACGGCGCGATCGGCCTGCTGGACCAGGCGGACGGACCCGTCGCCGGAGCCGCCGCCGGCCTCGCCGACCGCTGGGCCGGCACCCTGCGGGCGCTCGCCCGGCGCGAGCCGTCCGGCGGACCGGCCACCGGTGTCCCCGGCCTGCTGCGCGGACGCGCCGTCCGACTGCTGCTGGACGACGGCCGGCTGGATTCCGCGGAGGCCGGGCGGCGGCTCGGACTGGTGCTCTCCGTCGCCAACAGCCCGGCGGACGCGGCCGGTTGGATCGAGGGATTCCTGACCGGCGGCGGCGCGCTGCTGCTCCACGACCCCCGGCTGCTCGGCCTGCTCGACAGCTGGCTGACCGGTGTCCCGGCGGAGGTCTTCACGGATGTGCTGCCGCTGCTGCGGCGGACCTTCACCACCCTGGAGGCCGGGGTCCGGCACACCGTCGGCAGCCGGGTGGCGGCCGGCCCGCTCGGCCCCGGGAACGCCGAACCGGCGGGGGAGAGCACCGAGGTGGACCGGCTGCGGGCCGCCGCCGCGCTGCCCGTGGTCGCCCTGCTGCTCGGGTTGCCGGAGGTCGCCGGGGAGCCCGGCGACCTCCCGCGGATCCCCCGGCAGGCCGGGGGCCGCGACAGCTGACGGCGCCGCCGTCCCGCCCCGTCCGTCCCGTCCCCGCCGCGGACCGCGAACCGCAGACCGCAGAACCGCACGCAGAGGAGCCCCCGATGGCAGTCAGCACCCCCGGCGCCGCGCCCGCCGCCGACCCCGGCACCTCCGCCGACGAGCGGCTGCGCCGCTGGCGGCTGGTCCTCGGCGGCGAGTCCGACGGCACCGGCCGCGCCCTGCACGGCCGCGACGCCGCGATGGACGGCGCGCTCGCCGCGCTCTACCGGGGCGCCGCCGAGGACGGCCGGGCCGGGCAGCCGCGCTCCGGCCGCCGCAGCGCCGGTCTCGGCGGCTCGGCCCCGCAGGTGGCCCGCTGGCTGGGCGACATCCGCGAGTACTTCCCGGCCACCGTCGTCCAGCTGATGCAGCAGGACGCCATCACCCGGCTCGGCCTGGAGCAGCTGCTGCTGGAGCCCGAGATGCTGGAGGCCGTCGAGCCGGACGTCCACCTGGTCGGCACCCTGCTCTCGCTCAAGCACGCGCTGCCCGAGACCACCCGGGAGACCGCCCGCGCGGTGGTCGGCCGGGTGGTCGCCGACCTGGAGCGCCGGCTCGCCGACCGCACCCGGGCCACCCTGGGCGGCGCGCTGGACCGCAGCGCCCGGGTGAACCGCCCGCGCCACCGCGACATCGACTGGGACCGCACCATCCGGGCCAACCTGAAGAACTACCTGCCGGAGCACGGCACCGTCGTCCCCGAGCGGCTGATCGGCTACGCCCGCGCCCAGCGCGCGGTGAAGAAGGACGTCATCCTCTGCATCGACCAGTCCGGCTCGATGGCGCCGTCCGTGGTGCACTCGGCGGTCTTCGGCGCCGTGCTCGCCTCGATGAAGAGCCTGGACACCCGGCTGGTCGTCTTCGACACCTCGGTGGTCGACCTCACCGAGCAGCTCACCGACCCGGTCGACGTGCTCTTCGCGACCCAGCTCGGCGGCGGCACCGACATCAACCGCGCGCTCGCCTACTGCCAGTCCCGGATCACCCGGCCGGCCGAAACCGTCGTCGTCCTGATCAGCGACCTCTACGAGGGCGGCATCCGCGACGAGATGCTCAAGCGGGTGGCCGCGATGAAGGCGGCCGGCGTCCAGTTCATCGCCCTGCTGGCGCTCTCCGACGAGGGCGCGCCCGCGTACGACCACGCGCACGCCGCCGCGCTGGCCGCGCTCGGCGCCCCGGCCTTCGCCTGCACCCCCGACGTCTTCCCGGAGATCATGGCGGCGGCGATCGAGAAACGCCCGATCCCGGTACCGGACCAGGGGGTGTGAACGGAGGGTGTGAACGGAGCTGTCGGCGCACCCGTCAATGCGACGCCGTCGGACTCACCCGAACGGCAGAACCCGGGGCGCGGCCGGGCGGGGCCGCCCGGCCGGGCGCCCGGCGTACGCCCCCTAAGCTGTCTGTGACGGTTCTCACCAAAGACGGGCAGGCCCCGGGCGAAACACGCCCGTCGTCCGGGGATAACCTGCCAGACGGACGTGACGCGCGTGTTGATTGACGTGTGCGCCCGTGGCTGTGTGGGCCGCAAGGCCGTACTTCTGCGTACCCGCACCGCCCCGACGACCCGCAGCGAAGATCCTGCCGTGGCACGCTCGTAGAGACACAATCCGCGACCACGAACAAGGACAAACACGTGGACCTGTTCGAGTACCAGGCGAGGGACCTCTTCGCCAAGCACGGTGTTCCCGTGCTTGACGGCGATGTCATCGAGACCGCCGCAGACGCTGCCGCCATCGCGGAGCGCTTCGGCGGCCGCGCCGTCGTCAAGGCTCAGGTGAAGGTGGGTGGCCGAGGCAAGGCCGGCGGCGTGAAGCTCGCCGCCGACCCGGCGGACGCCGTCGCCAAGGCCGGGCAGATCCTCGGCATGGACATCAAGGGCCACACCGTGCACAAGGTGATGCTGGCCCAGACCGCGGACATCCAGGAGGAGTACTACGTCTCCTACCTGCTCGACCGCGCCAACCGCACCTTCCTGGCCATGGCCAGCGTCGAGGGCGGCATGGACATCGAGGAGGTCGCGGCCACCAAGCCCGAGGCCCTCGCGAAGATCGCCGTCGACGCCAACGAGGGCGTGACCGCGGCCAAGGCCCGCGAGATCGTCGAGGCCGCGAAGTTCCCGGCCGAGGTCGCCGACCAGATCGCCGACGTCCTGCAGACCCTGTGGACCGTCTTCATCAAGGAGGACGCCCTCCTGGTCGAGGTCAACCCGCTGATCAAGTCCGGCGACGGCAAGATCATCGCGCTCGACGGCAAGGTCTCCCTGGACGAGAACGCCGACTTCCGCCAGCCGGAGCACGAGGCGCTCGAGGACAAGGCCGCCGCCAACCCGCTGGAGGCCGCCGCCAAGGCCAAGGGCCTCAACTACGTCAAGCTCGACGGCGAGGTCGGCATCATCGGCAACGGCGCGGGTCTCGTCATGAGCACCCTCGACGTGGTCGCGTACGCCGGTGAGAAGCACGGCAACGTCAAGCCCGCCAACTTCCTCGACATCGGTGGCGGCGCCTCCGCCGAGGTCATGGCGAACGGCCTGGAGATCATCCTCGGCGACCCCGACGTCAAGTCGGTCTTCGTCAACGTCTTCGGCGGCATCACCGCGTGCGACGCGGTCGCCAACGGCATCGTGCAGGCCCTCGCCCTGCTCGAGGAGAAGGGCGAGGCGGTCACCAAGCCGCTGGTCGTCCGCCTCGACGGCAACAACGCCGAGCTGGGCCGGCAGATCCTGACCGACGCCAACCACCCGCTCGTCGAGCAGGTGGACACCATGGACGGTGCGGCCGACCGCGCCGCCGAGCTGGCCAACAAGTAAGGAAGGGGACTTTCACACCATGGCTATCTTCCTTACCAAGGACAGCAAGGTCATCGTCCAGGGCATGACCGGTTCCGAGGGCATGAAGCACACCCGCCGCATGCTCGCCTCCGGCACCCAGATCGTCGGCGGTGTCAACCCGCGCAAGGCCGGCACCACGGTCGACGTCGACGGCACCGAGGTGCCCGTCTTCGGCACCGTCGCCGAGGCCATCGAGAAGACCGGTGCCGACGTCACCGTCATCTTCGTCCCGCCGGCCCACACCAAGAGCGCCGTCGTCGAGGCCATCGACGCCGAGATCGGCCTGGCCGTCGTCATCACCGAGGGCGTCCCGGTGCACGACACCGCCGCCTTCTGGGCCTACGCCGGTTCGAAGGGCAACAAGACCCGGATCATCGGCCCGAACTGCCCCGGCCTGATCAGCCCCGGACAGTCGAACGCCGGCATCATCCCGGCGGACATCACCAAGGCCGGCAAGATCGGCCTGGTCTCGAAGTCCGGCACCCTGACCTACCAGCTCATGTACGAGCTGCGGGACATCGGCTTCACCTCGGCCGTGGGCATCGGCGGTGACCCGGTCATCGGCACCACCCACATCGACGCCCTCAAGGCGTTCCAGGAGGACCCGGAGACCGAGCTCATCGTCATGATCGGTGAGATCGGCGGCGACGCCGAGGAGCGGGCCGCGGCCTTCATCAAGGAGAACGTGACCAAGCCGGTCGTCGGCTACGTCGCGGGCTTCACCGCCCCCGAGGGCAAGACCATGGGCCACGCCGGCGCCATCGTCTCCGGCTCCTCGGGCACCGCGCAGGCCAAGAAGGAGGCCCTTGAGGCCGCCGGCGTCAAGGTCGGCAAGACGCCGTCCGAGACCGCCCGCCTGGCCCGTGAGCTGATCAAGGGCTGACACCCTCCCGCTCGCACACCACAGCGCCCCCGCCCGGACCTCCGGCCGGGGGCGCTGTGTTGTCGCCCGCTCGCCTCCGGGTCGCTCCGGCCCGGTGCCGACGGTCGGCGGGCGCGGCGCCACCTCCTTCGTCGGCGGCTTGGCCCTTCTCCCTTTCGGCACCGG
>NZ_JBEOSF010000073.1:0-10218 GCF_040302725.1 Kitasatospora sp. NPDC097605
GAGCCCTCGCCGCACGTCGACTGGTCGGCGGGCGCGGTCGAGCTGCTGACCGAGGCCCGGCCCTGGCCGCAGACCGGCGCCCCGCGCCGGGCCGGCGTCTCCGCCTTCGGCATCAGCGGCACCAACGCGCACGCCATCGTGGAGCAGGCACCGGATGTCACCGATACTCCGTCCGCGGCTGCGGGATCCGTGGTGCCGTGGGTGGTGTCCGGCAAGTCCGCCGCCGCGCTGCGGGCCCAGATCGAGCGCTTGCGGGAGTACGTCACCGCCTCGCCCGGGCTGTCGCCCGTGGACGTGGGCTACTCGCTGGCGACCGGCCGGACGGCCTTCGAACACCGCGCGGTGGCCGTCGGGCGGGACCGCGAGGACCTGCTGCGCGCCCTGGACGACGCCACCGGCACGCAGGCCACCGACGGACTGACCGCGTTCCTGTTCACCGGCCAGGGCGCACAACGGCTCGGCATGGGAGCGGAGTTGCACGCGGCGTTCCCCGTGTTCGCGGCCGCGTTCGACGAGGTCTGCGCCGTCGTCGACGAGCACCTCGACCGCCCGCTGCGCGACGTCATCTCCTCGGACGCCACCGCGTTGGACGGGACCGGCTACGCCCAGGTCGCACTGTTCGCGATCGAGGTCGCGCTCTACCGCCTCGTCGAATCCTGGGGCGTGCGCGCCGACTTCCTCGTCGGGCACTCGGTCGGCGAACTCGCCGCCGCCCACGTCGCCGGCGTCTGGTCGCTCGCCGACGCCTGCGCCCTGGTGGCCGCCCGTGGCCGGCTGATGCAGGCCCTGCCCACCGGCGGCGCCATGGTCTCCGTCATCGCCTCCGAGGACGACGTCCTGCCGTTCCTGGCGGGCCACGAGGACCGCGTCTCCATCGCCGCCCTCAACGGCCCCACCGCCACCGTCATCTCCGGCGACGAGGAAGCGGTCCTGGCCATCGTGGAAGCGGGCGGCTGGAAGTCCACCCGCCTGCGCGTCAGCCACGCCTTCCACTCGCCCCTGATGGAGCCGATGCTGGAGGAGTTCCGGCAGATCGCCCAGGGCTTGGAGTACCACGAGCCCACGATCGCCCTGGTCTCCAACGTCACCGGCGAAGTCGCGCCCCCGGAACTCGTCCGCTCACCCGACTACTGGGTCCGCCACGTCCGCGAAGCCGTCCGCTTCCACAACGGCATGACCACCCTGGAAGGCCGAGGCGTCACCCGCTACATCGAACTCGGCCCCGCCGCCACCCTCACCTCCATGGGCCAAACCTGCGTCGACTCAGGCGAGTTCATCCCCCTCCTCCGCAAGAACCACCCCGAGGAGGAAGCCGCCGTCACCGCACTCGGCCGCATCCACACCACCGGCCTGCCCATCGACTGGAGCGCCGTCTTCCCCGACGCCCACCGCGTCGACCTGCCCACCTACGCCTTCCAGCGCGACCGCTACTGGTTCGCGACGCCGGCCGTCGCCGACGCGCCGACCGCCGGGGCGCACGAGCTCGCCTCCGGGTCGCCGGCCGCCGCCGTGGACGGGCGGTTCTGGGCGGCCGTCGAGCACCAGGACCCGGACGCCCTGGCGGCGATGCTCGAAGTCGACCCCGCCACGCCGCTGAGCGCCATGGTGCCGCTGCTGTCCTCCTGGCACCGCCGGCAGAACGACCAGGCCACCATGGAGGGTTGGCGCTACCGGATCGCCTGGCACCCGGTGGCCGCCGAGCCGCGAGGCACGCTGTCCGGCACCTGGCTGGTGGCCGTGCCCGCAGCGGAAGCCGACGGCGACGCGCACACCGCCGTGCTGCGCGCCCTGGCGGAGCGCGGAGCGCGGACGGTCACCGTCGAACCGGCCGAGGCCGGTCGCGACACGCTCGCCGCGCAACTGCGCGAGGCCGCGGCCGGCGAGGCGCCGGCGGGCGTGCTGTCCCTGCTCGCCCTCGCCGACGGGCCGGACCCCCGGCACCCGGTCCTGCCACACGGCCTGGCGCTGAACCTGGCCCTGGTGCAGGCGCTCGGGGACGCGGGGATCGGCTGCCCGCTGTGGCTCGCGACCCGCGCCGCCGTCTCGGTCAGCCCGACCGACCCGGTCGACCGCCCCGGGCAGGCGACCGTGTGGGGCCTGGGCCGGGTGGCCGGCCTGGAGCACCCCGAGCGCTGGGGCGGCCTGGTCGATCTGCCCGCCGCCGTCGACGAGCGCGCCGCGGCCCGGCTGGCCGGGATCCTCGCCGCCGCGGGCGACGAGGACCAGCTGGCGGTGCGCACCGCGGGCGTCTTCGTCCGGCGGCTGGTGCACGCTCCGCTGGGCGCACCGGCCGAGGCGGTCAAGTGGGAGCCCGGCGGCACCGTGCTCATCACCGGCGGCACCGGCGGTCTGGGCGCCCAGGTGGCGCGCTGGCTGGCCCGCACCGGCGCCGGGCACCTGGTGCTCACCAGCCGGCGCGGCCCGGCGGCGCCGGGGGCGGAGGAGCTCGCGGCCGAACTGCGGGGCCTGGGCGCCCGGGTGACGGTCGCCGCGTGCGACGTCGCGGACCGGGCGGCGCTGGCCGGACTGCTGGACGGCCTGGAGGCCGAGGGCTCGCCCGTCCGGGCGGTGTTCCACGCCGCCGGGGTGGTCCACTTCCGGCAGCTCGCCGACAGCACGCCGGCCGACTTCGCGGCGATGGCCGAGGGCAAGGTGTCCGGGGCCGTCCACCTCGACGAACTCCTCGACGGCTCCCGGCTGGAGGCGTTCGTGCTCTTCTCGTCCGTCGCCGCCGCCTGGGGCAGCGGCGGCCAGGGCGCCTACGCCGCGGCCAACTCCTTCCTGGACGCGCTCGCCGAGCGGCGCCGGGCCCGCGGTCTGGCGGCCACCTCGGTGGCCTGGGGCCCGTGGGCGGACCGGGGCATGATCGAGGGCGAGGGCGTGGAGGAGCACCTCAGCCGCCGGGGCCTGCCGCCGATGGCACCGGACCTGGCGGTGGCGGCCCTGCACGGGGCGCTGGCCCGCCAGGAGACGACGCTGGTGCTCGCCGATGTGCGCTGGGACCGGTTCGTGCCGGGCTTCACCGCCGCCCGACGCCGCCCGCTGATCGACGAACTGCCGGAGGTCCGGCGGGCGTTGGAGGGGGCCACCGAGCCGGAGGCCGCCGGGCGGGAGAGCGCCGGCGGCGTGACGGACGGCCTGGCCGGCCTGCCGGACGCGGAGCGCGAGCGGATCCTGACGGACCTGGTGCGCACGCACACCGCGGCCGTCCTCGGCCACTCCTCCCCCGACGCGATCGCCGACGACCGCGCCTTCAAGGAGCTGGGGTTCGACTCGCTCACGGCCGTGGAGCTGCGCAACCGGCTGAACGCCGCCACCGGGCTGTCGCTGCCGGCCACGCTGATCTTCGACTACCCCGCCCCCGCCCCGCTCGCCCGGTTCGTGCGGGCCGAGCTGTTCCCGCCGCAGCCGTTGACGGCCGACTCGGTCCTCGACGACCTGGACCGGTGGGAGGAGGCGCTGGCGGAGATCACCGCGGACAGCGGTCTGCGGGAGCGGCTCACCACGCGTCTGCAGGACCTGATGGCACGGCTCGAAAGCACCGGCACCGGCGGCGCCCCGCAGGGCGGCGCCCCGGCCTCGGTCGAGGAGCAGCTGCTGACCGCTTCCGCCGACGAGATCTTCAAGCTGATCGACAACGACTTCGGGGCGTCCTGATGGCCAACGAGCAAGAAGAGAAGCTGCTCGACTACCTCAAGCGGGTCACCGCCGACCTGCACCGGACCCGTCAGCGGCTGCAGGAGGTGCAGGACCGGGAGCGGGAGCCGATCGCGATCGTGGGCATGGGCTGCCGCTTCCCGGGCGGGGTGCGCTCGCCCGAGGACCTGTGGGAGCTGGTCGCCGCCGGCCGGGACGCGGTCTCCGCGTTCCCCACCGACCGGGGCTGGGACCTGGACGCCCTCTACGACCCGGACCCGGCCACCTCCGGCACCTGCAACACCCGGCAGGGCGGCTTCCTCTACGACGCCGGCCGCTTCGACCCGGCCTTCTTCGGGATCTCACCGCGCGAGGCGCTGGCGATGGACCCGCAGCACCGGCTGCTGCTGGAGGTCTCCTGGGAGGCCGTCGAGCGGGCCGGGATCGACCCGCTGTCGCTGAAGGGGGAGAAGGCGGGCGTCTTCGTCGGCGCGACCTCCTTCCAGTACGGGGGCGATCCGGCGGTCGCGGACCCGAGCGTCGAGGGCCACCTGCTGATCGGCAACGTGACC
The DNA here is from genome assembly GCF_040302725.1 of Kitasatospora sp. NPDC097605. Lineage (NCBI taxonomy): Bacteria > Bacillati > Actinomycetota > Actinomycetes > Kitasatosporales > Streptomycetaceae > Kitasatospora > Kitasatospora sp. NPDC097605. Next base: position 4,209 of record NZ_JBEOSF010000073.1, read on the forward strand.
AGCGTGGCCTCGGGCCGGATCTCCTACACCCTCGGCCTGGAGGGACCCGCCGTCACCCTGGACACCGCGTGCTCGTCCTCGCTGGTGACCCTCCACCTGGCCGTGCAGTCGCTGCGCCGGGGCGAGTGCTCGCTGGCCCTGGCGGGCGGCGCCGCGATCGTGGCCAACCCCGGGGTCTTCGTCGAGTTCAGCCGCCAGCGGGGCCTGGCGCCCGACGGCCGCTGCAAGGCGTTCGCCGCCGCCGCCGACGGCACCGGCTGGGGCGAGGGCGCGGGCATGGTGCTGCTGGAGCGGCTGTCGGACGCGCGGCGCAACGGGCACCCGGTGCTGGCCGTCGTGCGGGGCAGCGCGATCAACCAGGACGGCGCCAGCAACGGGCTGAGCGCGCCCAACGGCCCCGCCCAGCAGCGCGTCATCCAGCAGGCGCTCTCCTCCGCCGAACTGACCACCGCCGACGTCGACCTGGTGGAGGCGCACGGCACCGGCACCCGGCTCGGCGACCCGATCGAGGCACAGGCGCTGCTGGCCACCTACGGCCGGGGCCGCCCGGCCGGCCGGCCGCTCCGGCTCGGCTCGCTGAAGTCCAACATCGGCCACACCCAGGCGGCCGCCGGGGTCGGCGGCATCATCAAGACCGTCCAGGCGATCCGTCACGGGGTGCTGCCCGGCAGCCTCCACATCGACGAGCCCTCCCACGACGTGGACTGGTCGGCGGGCGCCGTCGAGCTGCTGCGCGAGGCCGCCCCGTGGCCGGAGCTGGGGCGCCCGCGCCGGGGCGCGGTGTCGGCGTTCGGGGTCAGCGGCACCAACGCGCACGTCATCCTGGAGCAGGCGCCGGCCGAGGACGACGACGAGCCCGTCACCACCGGCCCGGCGGCCCCGCAGGCCTGGCCGCTGTCGGCCCGGACCGACGCGGCGCTGCGGGCCCGCGCCGTCCAGCTGCGGCAGCAGCTGGACCGCCACCCGGATTACGGCCCGGCCGAGGTCGGGGCGGCGCTCGCGCACACCCGCTCCGCGTTCGAGCGCCGCGCCGTCGTCGTCGGCCGCACCCGCGAGGACTTCCGCACCGCCCTGGAGGCGCTCGCCGCCGGTGCCGCCGCGCCGGGGCTGGCCGAGGGCGTCGCGGGGAACACCTCCCGCCCGGTCTTCCTGTTCCCCGGCCAGGGCTCGCAGTGGGCCGGCATGGCGGAGGAACTGCTCGCGGCCTCACCGGTGTTCGCCGCGACGATGGCCGACTGCGAGCGCGCCCTGGCGCCGTTCGTGGACTGGTCGCTGGACGAGGTGGTGCGCGGCGTGCCGGGCGCGCCCTCGATGGACCGCGTGGACGTGGTCCAGCCGCTGCTGTTCTCGGTGATGGTGGCCCTCGCCGCCGTCTGGCGCTCCTACGGCGTGGAGCCGGCCGCCGTGGCCGGACACTCCCAGGGCGAGATCGCCGCCGCGTGCGTCGCGGGCGCGCTGTCGCTGGAGGACGCCGCCCGGGTGGTGGCGCTGCGCAGCCAGGCGCTGCGGGAGCTGTCCGGCGACGGCGGGATGATGTCCGTCTCGCTGCCGCAGGACGCGCTGCTGGCGCGGATGGCGCCGTGGGGCGAGCGGCTGTCGCTGGCCGCCGTCAACGGGCCCGGCTCGATGGTGGTCTCCGGCGAACCCGGGGCGCTGCGCGAGCTGCTGGCGTCCTGCGAGTCCGACGGCGTGCGCGCGCGGATCATCCCCGTCGACTACGCCTCGCACTCGCCGCAGGTGGAGCGGATCCACGGCCGGCTGCTGGAGCTGCTCGCCCCGATCGGTCCCCGCCCGTGCGAGACGGTCTTCTACTCGACGGTGACCGGCGAGCCCGTCGACACCTCCACCCTGGACGCGGAGTACTGGGCCCGGAACCTGCGCCGGACGGTCCAGCTGGAGCAGGCCACCCGCCGGATCCTGGCCGCCGGCCACCGGATCCTGATCGAGGTGAGCCCGCACCCGGTGCTGGCCTTCGCCGTGCAGGAGACCATCGAGGCGGTCGGCGCGGAGGCGGCCGTGGTCGGTTCGCTGCGCCGCGACGAGGGCGGGCCCGACCGGATGCTGCTGTCGCTGGCCCAGGCGTACGTCCGGGGCGCCGCGGTCGACTGGACGACCGTCCACCCCGCTCCGCGCGCCGGCGCCGTGGAGCTGCCCACCTACCCCTTCCAGTACCAGCAGTACTGGCTGGAGACCTCCGCGCCGGCGTCCGGGAGCGCGCAGGACCCGGCGGAGGCCGCCTTCTGGGCGGCGGTGGAGGGCGAGGACCTGCCCGCGCTGGCCGCGACGCTGGACGCCACCGGCGACGGGACGGCGGACCCCGGTACGGCCGACGCGCTGCGCCCGGCGCTGCCCGTGCTGTCCGCCTGGCGCCGCCGGACCACACAGGGCGCGGCACTGGACTCCTGGCGGTACCGGACCGGCTGGCGGCCGCTCCCCGACCCGGCCGGCGCGTCGCTGACGGGCTGCTGGCTGGTCGCCGTCCCGGCGGGGTACACCGCCGACCAGCCGGCCTCGGCCGTGCTCGCCGGCCTCGCCGCCCTCGGCGCGGACCTCGTTCCCGTCGAGATCGCCGCCGGCACGGACCGCGCCGCCCTGGCCGGGCTGATCGGCGCGGCGCCGGCGGACAGCGCGACGGCGCCCACCGGAGTGCTCTCGCTGCTCGCCCTCGACGAGTCACCCCGGCCCGGTGCCCCGTCCGTCCCCGCCGGGCTCGCCCTCACCCTGACGCTGGTCCAGGCGCTGGGCGACGCCGGGATCGAGGCGCCGCTGTGGCTGGCGACCCGGGGCGCGGTGTCGACCGACGCCGCCGAGCGGCTCGACAGCCCCGCCCAGGCGGCCGTCTGGGGGCTGGGCGCGGTGGCCGCCCTGGAGTCCCCGCAGCGCTGGGGCGGCCTGGTCGACCTGCCGGCCGTCCTCGACGACCGGGCGGTGGCCCGGCTGGCCGGTGTGCTGGCCGGTCGGGCCGGCCTGGACGGCGAGGCGTTCGAGGACCAGCTCGCGGTGCGCGGCGCGGGCGTGTTCGCCCGCCGTCTGCTGCGCGCCGCCGCACCGGCGCCCTCGGCCGGCTGGCAGCCGGGCGGCACCGTGCTGATCACCGGCGGCACGGGCGGCGCGGGCGCGGCGGTGGCCCGCCGGCTGGCCGAGGAGGGCGTCGAGCACCTGGTGCTGGTCGGCCGGCGCGGCCCGGCGGCACCCGGCGCCGGGGAGCTGGAGGCCGAACTCACCGCCTCCGGCGTCCGGGTCACGGTCGCCGCCTGCGACGTCGCGGACCGCGCCGCGCTGGCCGGCCTGCTGGACTCCCTGCCGGACGACCCGCCGCTGACCGCCGTGGTGCACGCCGCGGGCGTGCTCGACGACGGCGTCCTCGACACCCTGACGGCCGAGCAGGCCGACCGGACGCTTCGGCCGAAGGTGACCGGGGCGCTGAACCTGCACGAGCTCACCAAGGACCGCGAGCTGTCCGCGTTCGTGCTCTTCTCCTCCATCGCCGGCACCGTGGGCGCCGCCGGCCAGGGCAGCTACGCCGCGGCCAACGCCGTCCTGGACGCGCTGGCGCGCCAGCGCCGCGCCGACGGGCTGGCCGCCACCTCGGTGGCCTGGAGCGCGCTCGCCGACGGCGGGATGATCGACGCGGCGGTGGCCGAGCAGCTGCGCCGCCGCGGCGCGGCCCCGATGGCCGGCGACCGCGCCGGCGACGCGCTGCTCCGGGCGGTCGGCGCCGGCGAGCCGTGCCAGGTCGTCGCCGACCTCGACTGGGAGCGGTTCGCGCCCGCGCTCGCCGCCGGCCGGCCGCTGCCCCTGCTGCGCGACCTGCCGGAGGCCCGGGAGGCGCTCGCCGCCGCCCCGGGCCCGGAGGGCGAGGACACCGCCGACGCCGAGGCCCTGCTGCGGCGGCTCGCCCCGCTGGGCGCCCCGGACCGCCGGCGGATGCTGCTCGACCTGGTCAGGTCGCTGGCCGCCGTCGTGCTCGGCCACCCCAACTCCACCGCCGTCGAGGCCGAACGGGCGTTCAAGGAGCTGGGCTTCGACTCGCTCACCGCGGTGGAGCTGCGCAACCGCCTGGGCGTGGCCACCGGGCTGCGGCTGCCGGTCACGCTGGTCTTCGACCACCCGACCGCCGCCGCGCTCGCCGGTTACCTGGAGGCCGAGCTGCTGCCCGACGGCGGCTCGCCCGCCGGGCCCGTCCTCGCCGAACTGGACCGGCTGGAGGCCTCGCTGGCGGTCCTGGACCCCGACGAGGCCGCCCGCGCCGCGGTCGCCGAACGCCTGCAGTCGCTGCTGCGCACCTGGTCCGCCTCCGCCGAGCAGCAGGGCACCGTCGACGACCTCGAAGCGGCCACCGACGAGGAGATGTTCGACCTGCTCGACCTCGAACTCGACGACATCGCATGAACCGCCGCCACCGCACACCCACCCACGGCCTTTCCGTTTCACGGTCTTCGAGGAGCTGACGAGTGATGGAGAACGAGGCGAAGCTTCGCGACTACCTCAAGCGGGCGACCGCCAACCTGCGGGTGGCCCGTCAGCGCCTGGAGGAGCTCCAGGAGAAGGAGCACGAGCCGATCGCGGTCGTGGCGATGGGCTGCCGCTTCCCGGGCGGCGTCCGGACCCCCGAGGACCTGTGGGACCTCGTCGCCGAGGGCCGGGACGCGATCACGCCGTTCCCCGCCGACCGCGGCTGGGAGCTCGACACGCTCTACGACCCGGACCCGGACCGCAAGGGCCGCACCTATGTCCGCGAGGGCGGATTCCTGGATGACGTCGACCGGTTCGACGCCCCGTTCTTCGGCATCTCGCCGCGCGAGGCGCTGTCGATGAACCCCCAGCAGCGGCTGCTGCTGGAGGTCGCCTGGGAGACGCTGGAGCGCGCCGGGGTCACGCCCGGAGCGCTGCGCGGCTCGCGGACGGGCGTGTTCATCGGGGCCACCGACTTCGACTACGGCAGCAATGTCACCGAGCTCCCCGAGGGGCTGGAAGGGCAGATGTCGCTGGGCGCGTCCGGCGCGATCCTGTCCGGCCGGGTCTCCTACACCCTCGGTCTGGAGGGGCCGGCCGTCACGGTCGACACCGCCTGCTCGTCCTCCCTGGTGGCCCTGCACCTGGCCTGCCAGTCGCTGCGCAAGGGCGAGTCGTCGATGGCGCTGACCGGCGGCACGACGGTGATGGCCACCCCGACCGGGTTCATCGAGTACAGCCGGCAGCGGGCGCTGTCCCCGACCGCGCGCTGCCGGGCGTTCTCCGAGGCGGCGGACGGCACCGTGTGGGCGGAGGGCGTCGGGGTGCTGCTGCTGGAGCGGCTGTCGGACGCCCGGCGCAACGGGCACCCGGTGCTCGCCGTCGTCCGGGGCAGCGCGATCAACCAGGACGGCGCCAGCAACGGCCTCACCGCCCCGAACGGCCCCGCCCAGCAGCGGGTGATCCGGGCCGCCCTGGCCGACGCCCGGCTCAAGCCGGAGCAGGTCGACCTGGTGGAGGCGCACGGCACCGCGACGACCCTGGGCGACCCGATCGAGGCCGGCGCACTGCTCGCCACCTACGGCCAGGGGCGGCCGGCGGAGCGGCCGCTCTGGCTGGGCTCGCTGAAGTCCAACCTCGGGCACTCGGCGGCTGCCTCGGGCGTGGCCGGGGTCATCAAGGCCGTGATGGCGATGCGGAACGGGGTGCTGCCCGCGACGCTGCACGTGGACGAGCCGTCGCGGAAGGTGGACTGGGAGTCCGGCGCGGTGCGGCTGCTGACGGAGGCCCGGCCGTGGCAGCGGGACGAGGAGCCCCGGCGGGCCGGCGTGTCCTCCTTCGGCGCCAGTGGCACCAACGCCCACACGATCATCGAGGAGGCGCCGGCCGAGGTCGTCGAGGACGAGGCTCCTGCCGCCGAGGACGGGCCCGCCGTCGCCGAGGTGCTGCCGGGTTCGGGTGTGGTGCCGCTGGTGGTGTCGGCGCGCAGTGCCGCGTCGCTGCGCGGCCAGGCCGAGCGGCTGGGCGCGCTGCTGGCCGGTGACGCCGCCCCGGG
>NZ_JBEOSF010000074.1:0-9913 GCF_040302725.1 Kitasatospora sp. NPDC097605
CCTCAAACAGATTGGGTTGCTGTGTCTTGCTCTGTGGGTCGGACCGGGGGGGGGGGGGGGCGGGGGCGCGCGCGGCGCCCGGGCCCGGCCGTCGGCTCGGTCAGAACGCCGAGGTGAACGCGGTGAAGAAGCGCGACGCGATCGGGGAGCCGGAGCCGGTGAAGCACAGCGGATAGAGGTTCGCCGTGGCGCCGCTGCGGGCCCAGGGGGTGGCCAGGCCGCAGTAGTCCGGGCCGGGGCCGAAGGCGGTGACCTGCGCGGTGTCCGAGGGGACGGCGATGTTCGGCAGGTTGACGGTGTAGGGGACGGAGCCGGTCAGCGTGTTGGGCGGGCCGGAGGAGTTGAAGTTGGTGCCGGCCGGCACACCGCCGTTGAACCACAGGTAGCCGTAGGACTTGGGCGGCAGCGCCGGACCGTGCACGGCCCGCTTCTCCGAGTAGCTCAGCGTCCAGCGGGTGTCGTAGGGGGCGTTGGCGGCGTTGTAGCAGTTGACCAGCACGGTCTGGCCGCTCGCGGCGGGTGCCCACTCGGCGACCTTGCAGCGCGCGCCGTTGACCGGGTCGACGGCGGTGACCTCGATGTTCCCGGCGGGGTTCGCCTGGCCCAGACCGGGCAGCCAGACCTTCCAGACGCCGGTGCCGCCGTAGCCGACCGTGTTGGTGCCACCGGTGGAGTTGTACTGGGTGATCACCGCGCCGGTGGTGTTCGAGTAGACGTAGCCGTAGCCGCCGACGGCCGGCGCCGGCACCCCGCTGCTGGTGGTGTACAGGACGGTGAACCGGGTGTCCTCGGGAGCACCGCCCGGCCGGTAGCAGCCGACCGAGACGTCCTGCCCGGTGCCCACCGTCGCCCAGCTCCGGACCTGGCACCAGCTGCCGGTGCGGCCGACGGCCGTCACGTGCGCGATGCCGCCGGGACCGGCGATCAGCGGGAAGTGCACGACGTAGGACCCGGTGCCGACCTGGTCCACCTTCACCGGGTTGGCGGCCGGGGACGGCCAGCTGCCCCACTGGCGGGTGGTGTCGGGGACGTAGCCCGGCGGCGGGGCCGGGTTGTCGAGGTACGCGAAGCCCCAGCGGTCGGGCACGGCGGCGTGCGCCGGGCCGGCCGCCGGGAGGCTGACGCCCACCAGGGCGGCCAGCACGGCGAGGACGAGCGGCAGGGCGCGGACGGCGCGCAACGCGCGGTCGGCGGGGACGGGTCTGACCGGTGGTACGGCGGTGCCGGCGTGCATGGGCATACCCCTTGGGTGTGGGTGGTCACGGGCGGCCTGCGCGGTGCTGCCCGCCCCGCTGCTCCGCCCGTGCCCGGGGTGAGCCGGCGGGCGGCGGCCGACGGGACGACCGGTCCCTCAGGGAGGGGACCGGCGCTACCCGGCGTCGGCCGGCAGTGACGGGGTCGGGGGTCAGGCCCGACGGCGCTCACATCGTAGGGGCGCGCCGGGCGGCGGCACAGGCCTGCGGTACACGCCGCCCGGCCCTTCGCGCGGCACCCGGAGTCCGCCCCTCCGGCTGTCTCCCGCCCCGGCCGCCCCGCCCGCCGCCGCACCGGCCCCACCCACCCCGCCACACCCGCGCCGCCCCGCCCGGGCGCTGACCGGAAACCGTCGTTCCGGCCGAGCGCGGCGTCAGGACAGCCGCCGCAGCCAGGAGTCGAGCACCGCGTAGTCGCCGTCGGTCAGCCCGACGCGCGGATCGACCCGGTGCAGCAACGCGGGCCCCGGATGGTGCGCGGCGGTCCACACCCGATCGGCACCGCCGATCTCGTCGTCGACCCAGACGAACGGCCGCCCGTCCGCCCACGCGACCAGCGCCCGGGTCTTCCAGTGCAGCCCGCCCCGCTCGTCCGCCTCATCCGTACCGGACGGCTCCGGCCACTCCACCACGGCCAGCGGCGGCAGCCCGAGCAGCGGCGCGATGCACGCGTTCGCGTCGGCCATCCAGGTCGTCGCCCACACGATGGAGCACGGCAGCGCGGCCAGCCGCGGCCCGTGCCCGGGATCGATCCTCGCCAGCAGCGGATTCCCGCCGGCACCCGCCCCCGGGTACAGGGGGTACGGCGCCTCCCCACCGAACGGGATCAGCGGCCCGTCGACGTCCAGGAACAGCAGCGCGGCGCGCTCGGATCCGGTCACCCCGGCACCCTACCGGCCGTGCCGTCAGCTGTCGGGACCGGGCTTCCGGGCGCTCACCATCACATATCCCATCTTGTCCCGGCACAGACCGAGGATCAGCGGGTAGGCGGTGTCGAGCTGTTCGGCGAGCTCGGGGCCGAGCCGGTCGGCGATCTGCTCGCGACGGCCGGCGTGGACCTGGGGGATGAGCTCGTAGGTGGGTACGAAGTCGGCGCTCTTGTCGACGACGCGCTCGACCGTGAAGCCCGCCTCGCGGACGAGCGCGGGGTAGTCGTCGAGCGACCGGGGCAGCGGGGCGAGGGCGAAGCCGCCGCGGAACAGCCGCGCCTCCTGGTCGGTGAACGGCACGGCCTCGAAGCAGTCCGCGAGGACGAGGCGCCCGCCGGGGCGCAGCACCCGCCAGGCCTCCCGCAGGGCGCGCCGCCGGTCGGCGAAGTGCGCGAACGACTCGATCGCCCACAGGGCGTCGAAGGAGCCGTCCTCGAACGGCAGGTCCATCGCGTCGCCGTGGAGGAACCGCGCGCTTCCGCCCGCCAGTTCGCGCTCGGCCCGGGCGGTGGCCTGCTCGACCTGGCTGCGGCTCGCGGTCACGCCGACGACGTGCCCGCCGGAGGCGGCGGCCAGCCGGACGGTGGGCCGGCCGGTGCCGCAGCCGACGTCCAGCGCCCGTTGGTGCGGGACGAGGCCGAGTTCGGCGATCAGGTCGTCGGTCCACCGGTCCTGGGCGGCGGTCAGTTCCTGCCACGCCTCGTCCGCCGTCAGCGTCCGCCCCGGATCGGGCCGCCGGCCGCCGTTCCACATGCCCAGGTGCATACTGTCGCCCATCGTCAGGCTGTACAGCCCGCCCAGCCGGTCGTACCAGGCACCGACCTCCTGCGCCGACGGCCCCTGACCGCTCTCCCACTCCACGACGTCCTCCTCACTCGACCGCGTCCCCGGCGGCGCCGACCGTCCCCGGTGTCGCACGGTCCGGTGCTCATCCTGCGAGGGCGCCGCCCCCTCCGGAAGGGAGCGCCACCCCGGCACCGGAAGCACTCCACCCGCCACCCGGCGCACGCCCACCGCCGCGCGACCCCCGGTCACGCGAACCGCTGCCCGGCGCACGACGGCAAACCGTTTGCGGGCGGGGTGATCACGGACCAGGCTGGGCCGGTGGATACCCGACGTCCCTGCACCTGCTGCGGCCACCTCGTCCTCGACGCCGACGACGGCTGGCCCGGCTCGTACGCGATCTGCCCCGTCTGCTCCTGGGAGGACGACCCGGTGCGGCTGCGCCGGCCCTTCACCCCGGGCGGCGCGGACCGCCCCTCGCTCGTCGAGGCCCAGCGGAACTTCCGGGCGTACGGCGCCTGCGACCAACGGGGCCGGCGTTTCGCCCGGCCGGCCACCGAGGAGGAACCGCTCGACGCCGACTGGTACCCGATCGATCCGCGCTCGGACCGGTTCGAGGGCTTCGAGGACTTCGAGGACGCCGACAGCGGGCCCCGCCGCCCCCGGCCCGACGACCTGACGGTGCTGTGCTGGTGGCTCCCGTCCTTCTGGGGGCCGGGGGAGCCCGAGCCGGACCCGGAGCGCCGCGTGGTCATCGACGTCGGTGCGGTCCAGGACGATCACGCGTTGCACGCCGTCCTGAAACGGGAACTCGGCTTCCCCTCCTTCTACGGGATGAACTGGAACGCCTTCTGGGACGCGATCACCGGACTCGTCACGATGCCCAGGGAACTCCACTTCACCGGCTGGCCCGAGCTCGAACGCCGATGCCCCGGATCCGCCGCCCAGTTGCGCCGACAGCTCACGGACCTCGCGGACGCCAGACCGGGGTACTGCCTGACGTCCTGTCAGTGAGCGTGCGGCGCTAGGGTGAACGGGTGACTTCTCTGTCTGAGGGCCCGCGGCGAGCGCTCGGTGAGGACGACCGCGACACGGCGGTCCAGCGTGTGCAGGGGGCGTATGCCGAGGGGCACCTCTCGTACGAGGAGATGGACGAACGCCTCCACCACGTGCTCACCGCCACGACGCACGGCGAACTGGCGGCGGTGCTCTCCTCGCTCCCGGCGGAGCCGGCGGACAGCACGGCCACCATCGGCGCCGTCGGCGGACGGATCACGCGGCGCGGCGTCTGGCGGGTGCCCCGGGTCCTCAAGGTCGCCTCCGCGCTGGGACGGGTGCGCCTGGACCTGTCCCGGGCGGTCATCGAGCATCGGGTGGTCGACATCGAGCTGGAGCTCGGCACCGGCCGGGCCAGGATCACGGTGCCTCGCGACGCGGTCGTCGACCTGGACGGCCTGCGGGCCGGGTGGAAGGACACCCGCTACAAGCCCCGACGGGCCGCCGACCCCGGGGGCCCGACGATCCGGATCACCGGGGCCATGGGGCTCGGGCGGCTGAAGGTCCGCCACGCGTGGCGGCGCTGACGCTCCGCACGTCATCCGTTCGGATGCGCTCCGGGCGGCCTTCGCCGGGCTGACCGTCCGACTGGAGGCCGCCGCGCTCAGCGGGCCCGCTGGGTCGTCGGCACCGACGGGACCGACGGGATCTCCGGACTCGGGGGGTCCACCGGAGTCGTCGCCGTGAGCCGTCGCAGCGCGGCCTTCGCGGGCGGGCCCCAGCTCGCCTTGCCACCGGGTCGGCCGCGGACACCCGCCTCGCCGATGAGCAGGCAGCTGAGCGCCCTGAGCACCGCCCAGCCACGGGCGCGGCGCCAGGCCGCCGGGTCCAGGGCCGGCCGGTAGGCGTCGCGGAAGCGGTCGGCGGCGCCGTCCGGCAGCAGCATCCAGGCGGCGGCGAGATCGCAGGCCGGATCGCCCGCGCAGACGTCACCGAAGTCGATCACCCCGCAGAAGGTGCCGTCCGCGGTGAGCACATTGGCCGGATGCAGGTCGGCGTGCAGCCAGAGCGCCGGCCCCGTCCACCCGGGCGCGGCGACGGCGTCCTCCCAGACGGCGCGGACGGCGTCCGGGTCGGTGATCAGCCCCAGGTCCACGGCCGAGGCCAGCGCCCGGGCGAACCCTTCGCCGTGGTCGGCCGGCGGCCCCCCGCGCCCGTCCCGGCTGGCGGGCGCCCCGTCGGGCGCGGGCCGGTGAAGAGCGCTCAGGAACGCGGCCAGGGTGTCGGCCGCCTCCGCCGCGTGCGTGGCGGGCGCCCGGTCGGCGGGCGTTCCCGGCACCCAGGTGGTGACGATCCACGGCCGCGGGAACCGCGCGGAGGGCTCGCCGAGGCGCTGCGCGACGGGGACCGGCAGCGGAAGGAGCGGGGCGAGCAGCGGAGTCAACGCGTGCTCCTTGCGCAGCAGCGCGTCCGCGGACGCCGTCGCCCAGGGCAGCCGGACGGCGAGGTCCTCGCCGAGCCGCCACAGCTGGTTGTCCCACCCCCGCGCCCCGAGCCGGACCGGCCGGTCCGCCAGGTCGGGGTGCTGCTCGCGCAACAACGCCCGGACCAGCTCCGCGGTGACCTCGATGTCGGTGTGCGTCATGCGCAGCCACCCTAGCCGACGGCCGAGCCCGCGCCCGGGGCGGGCTCGGCCGTCAGAGTCGCGCGTCCGCCGACGCGGAGCGCTCCTCCGCCTCGCCGCTCAGCGCCCGCCGGGCCTCCTCCGCCGACGGGGTGTCGCCGCCGCGCCGGGCCACCTCGGCCAGGGCCGCGCGGTGGGCCACCTCGTGGGCCAGCGCCGGGTCGGTCTCGGTGTCCGGGACCACGCCGGTGCCCTCCCAGTTGCCGCCCGAGACCGGGTTGATCGAGCGGGCGGTCGGGATGGTGGCCTCCAGGTGGGGGTGGAGCGTGAAGCCCCGGCGGGGGTTGGCGCCGCCGCCGGACACCTCGCCGACCACCACGGCGCGGCCGCGCTGCTGGAGGTCGTACGCGAGCTCCTCGCCGCCCGAGAAGGTGGCCTTGCTGATCAGCACGTAGATCGGCTTGCTGCCGCCGAACCGCGGGCCGGGCACCTGCGCGGGGCTCCAGAACTGCTGCTCGGAGTCCTCCTCGCGGTCGTAGAGGGTGTTGAGGTGCGTCGGCTCGTCGAACAGGTGGCCGCAGATGTGGGCGGTCGTGTACGGGTGGCCGCCGACACACGCGCGCAGGTCCAGGATCAGCGCCTCGGCCCGCGCGACCAGGGCGAGCGCGGCGTCCAGCGCATCGCCGGTCATGTCGAGCGGGAAGAGGATCGGGGCGAACTCCAGCAGCGCGACGCCGCCCTCCAGCCGCTCGATCCGGGGCACCCCGCCGAGCGAGAGGTCGGCGGCCCGGGCCAGCTCGGTGAGGACGGCGCCGTCCTCCTGCTCCGCAGGGATCGGGTGCGGGTGGAACTTCAGGCGCAGATGGCCGTCGCCGTTGACCGACTGGAGGTCCTCGGTGACCAGCCGGCCGAGCGTCTCGGCGTCCTCGGCCCGGTCGTAGCGGCCCTCCGACAGCGCCGCACGGAGGTCGGCGGCGATCCGCCCGCCGACCTCGGGGAAGACGTAGAGCTCGGTCGTCAGCCGGCTCACCTCGGTGACGATCTCGGCGATCTCGGCCGACTGAAGCCGCGTCATGCGCTGCCTCCCGCTGCTGGTGATCGGTCAGGGTGGGGACGAGTAGAGCACGGGGCTTGCGAAAGCGTCAATAAAATTGGACGCTTTACGCATGGAGGACGACCAGACACGGGACCGGACACCGGACCGAGCGAGCGGCCAGGCCCAGGGCGAGGTTGAGGACCGGGCTCAGGCCCAGGAGCTCACCATCGAGAGCCCCCAGCAGTACAAGGCGCTCTCCCACCCGCTGCGCCAACGGCTGCTGTTGCTGCTCGGTGGCGAGCCCGCCACGGTCGGCCGGCTGGCGGCGGCGCTGGACAGCCGCAAGAGCACGGTCGCGCACCACCTCAAGGTGCTGCAGGACGCCGGCGTCGTCCGCATCGTGGAGACCCGCAAAGTGCGCGGCGGCAGCGAGCACCTCTACCGGCGCACCGCCCGGCGGGTCACCGTGGCCGGACAGGACGCCGGCCCGACCACCGCCCTGCTCGGGGCGGTGGCCGAGGAGTGCGTCAACGCCCCGCACGAGCCGCTGCTGGTGCTGCGCCACCTGCGGCTGACCGCCGATCAGGCCGCGCGCCTCGGCGCCGCCCTCCAGGAGCTGGTGGGCGAGGCCGAGGAGGCCCCGGCCGGCGAGCCGGTGCACGGCGTGCTGGTCGCGCTCTACGAACAGGCCGCCGGGCGGGACTGACCTCCCGCCGGCCCGCGCCACGCGCTCATCTTGAGGTGGCACTGACAAGCCCGGGGGTTTCGCCTATCGTGCGTCGCGGCCGTACGAACCGAGCCGGGAGGTGGTGCACACCGTGCTGAGCGATCGTTTGCGGGCTGGGGCGCTGGAGGTGGCGGAGCGCTGCGCGACGCCGTTCTACCTGTTCGATCTGGAGGCGTTCGACGCGGGCTACCGGGAGATGGCACGGGTCTGGCGGCGCGAGTTCCCGCGGCTGACGGTGGCGTACTCGTACAAGAGCAATCCGCTGGCGGCCGTGACCCGGCGGCTGGCGGCGCTCGGCGGCTCGGCGGAGGTGGTGTCGGGGGCGGAGCTGTCCCTGGCGCTGGCGGACGGCTTCGCGCCGGGGCGGATCGTCTTCGACGGGCCGGTGAAGAGCCCGGCGGAGCTGGCCCGGGCGGCCGCGCTCGGCGTGCCGGTCCAGGTCGACTCGCTGACCGAGCTGGGCGACCTGCTGGCGCTGCCCGGCGGATCGCCGCCGGTGGGGCTGCGGCTCGCGACCCGTGGCGGTGACGGCGAGTGGTCGCGCTTCGGGCTGCTGCCGGCCGAGGTGGTGCGGGCGCGGGAGCTGCTGGGCCGGGCCGGGCTGCCGGTGTGGGGCGTGCACGTCGGCGTCGGCACCCTGTCCGCGCCGCGGGCGTACGGCGAGGCGCTGGTGTCGTGGGCGCAGGTGCTGCGGGAGCTGGCCAAGGCGGCCGACGGCCGGTTGACGGTGGACGTCGGCGGAGGCTTCCCGCCCCGGGGGGTGCCCGGGCGGGGGTGGGACGTCTACGCGGCCGCCGTCGCGTCCGGCTGCCGTCGGGCCGGGCTGGAGCCGGACGCGGTGGACCTGCTGATCGAGCCCGGGCGCTCCCTGGTGGAGGCGCACGGCGCGCTGGTCTGCCGGGTGGCGGTCCGCAAGTCCCGGGACGGGCGGGAACTGCTGGTGCTGGACGGGGGGACGAACCTGGCCCGCACGGTGAAGAGCCGGCCGCACCCGATCGCGTTCCCCGCCGCGCCGGACGACCTCGGCGGGCGGTACCGGCTGCTCGGCGCCAACTGCTACGAGGGCGACGTGTTCGCGGACGACGTCCCCGGGCCGGCGGACGCGGGCCCGGGGGACGTGGTGGTGATCGGCGGGTCCGGCGCGTACGACTTCCCGTTCGCCCACCTGTGGGTGCGGCCCCGGCCCCCCGTCCACGCCTCGGACGGCGCCGGCTGGACGGAGGTGCGCGAGCGGGGCGGGGCCATCCGCTAGCCGGAGGGCTCAGTCGTGGAGGGTGACACCGGGCAGCGGCCGGCCGGCGGCGTCGAACAGCGCGGTGCCGCACTCGCAGTGCTCGTCGGCCAGCGTCTCGGCCGGCGGCAGCTCCCAGACCAGCATCCGCGAGCACGCCGGACAGTCCAGGCTGACCAGGGTCGCCTCGGGCTCCGAGCCCCAGGCCCGCACCGGGAGGCCGTCGTGCGTCACCCCGTCCGGCTCGAACTCCCCGGTCCGCGCGACCAGGACCTCGTAGCTGTCGGTACCGCTCTCCCACACCGCGAGCGTGCAGCCGAGGTCCGCCAGCACCCCGGCCAGATGGTCGAGCTGGCGGGCCGGGAGATCACCGCGGCGCGGCGCCGGGTCGGCCTCGGCCGCCCGGCGGACGGCGTCGTCGTCGACGCCCGTCGGCTCCACCCCGAAGGCCCTCACCCGATCCGCCACGAACGCCGCCAACCGCCCCGGCTCGTCCTCACCCGTCCAGTCCATCGTGAACATCACCCGGTCCACCTGGACTCCCCGCGCCCGCTCCTCGGGGGTCAGGACCAGTTCTTCCAACGTCGTCGGCTCGCTCATGACGGGCACGGTACCAACCGGCGCACCGCCGGCCCGGGGCCCCTCCCGGAGAGGGTGCACGCCCGGTTCGACATCGTCCA
The DNA here is from genome assembly GCF_040302725.1 of Kitasatospora sp. NPDC097605. NCBI lineage: Bacteria > Bacillati > Actinomycetota > Actinomycetes > Kitasatosporales > Streptomycetaceae > Kitasatospora > Kitasatospora sp. NPDC097605. Next base: position 9,260 of record NZ_JBEOSF010000074.1, read on the forward strand.
GACCGGCCGGCAGGCCGTCAGATCCACTCATCCTCGAACCCTCGCACGCCGCACTGACAGCGTGCGCCCGCGCCGCCCGGCGGCGCAGGTCTGCGCGGAGGGCGCGCGGGTGTCCGGGACACCGCCGTGACCTGCCCGGACACCGGGCGCCTGTCCGGGACGGCCGGCGGGCCTTGTCCGCCCCTCGGCCCCCGGGAAGTCTCGGTGCCGGGCCGTCGAGCCGCCGGTCGGACGATCGGCCGGGCCCTTGAGGAATGAGGACACGACATGCGTCGCATTGTTGGTATGACGATGGCATCGCTGCTCCTGGGGGCCGGCGCGGCCGTCGCCGCACCGGTCGCCGCGCAGGCCGCCCCCGTCTCGCAGGCGCCCGCCGCCCAGGCCGCGTACAGCTGGCAGTACACCGGCGAGTACTTCTCCGCGAAGTCGGCCTGCGACGCCCGCGCCCCCTACTACCTGAAGGCCTCCAACGTGAAGAAGTACCGGTGCGTCTCCGAGGGCGGCCTGTGGGCCGGTCAGGTCTACGCCAGCTGACCGCACCCGGGACAGTCCGCCGGCGGCCGAGCACCCTGGTGACGAGCGCCGGCTCGCCCAGGCGGACCTGCTGCGCGGGCGGATCGCGTTCGCCTCCCAGAGCGCCGGCGGCGCTCTGCC
>NZ_JBEOSF010000075.1:0-8977 GCF_040302725.1 Kitasatospora sp. NPDC097605
GCTAAGCCTCACAGCGCCGATGGTACTGCAGGGGGGACCCTGTGGGAGAGTAGGACGCCGCCGAACAATTCTTCTGAGAAGCCCCTGCCGGGGAACCGGCAGGGGCTTCTCGCATTTCCGCGTCCGGAGGGGTGTCGGGGCAGGAGGTGGACCTAGCACCACCTGAAGTCGGGTGGGACGGCCAGTGCGCGTGAGCGGTGTGCGAGAAAGACTGGGCCAGGACGATCGGAGCCGGCCTGCGGCGTCGGCATCATCAGCGGCATCAGTAACAGGAGTGCTCGTGACAACGGAGAGTCGGATCAGCGGGGGCGGCGCCGTGCGCGTCCGGGCCGAAGCGGCGCTCGCGGCGGGCGGCCTCGGGCTGGTCCGGTTGGTGCTGCTGGTGCTGAGCGCCGTCCCGGTCGTGGTGGTGCCGGTCGTCGGTGGCGTGTTCGCCGGCGCCACCGTCGCGTGGATGCTCGACGCCTACTACCCGGGGGCGTTGTTCGCGCTGTTCGCCGCGCTGGTCGCGGGGCTGGCGCTGGCCGGAACGTTCGTGCGGCCCTGCGCGCGTCGGGCACGGGCGCGGCTCGGCGACTGGTACGGGGTGCGGGTGCCGGTCGCGTACAGTCCGCGGCCGGCGCTGGAGACGGACGACCGTGGTCACTGGTGGACGGGCTACTCCTACCACCGCTCCCACAGCGTCGCCCGACTCGCGCAGTTGCTGCACTGGGCGGCGCGGGACCGGGCGACCCGGGCCGAGATGCTCTGGCTGGTGATCAGCCCGCTGCTGGTGGTCGCGCTCGGGGCGATGGTGGCGGGGCTGCTGGCCGGCGGTGTGACCTCCCTGGTCGTGGCGGTGCTGAGCTACGAGTCCTACGGCCCGAACTCCACGGGGGCCGTGACGGCACTGTTCTCCGTCCTGCTGGGGATCGCGCTGATCGCGCTGGGGGTGCTGCTGGCGCCGTACGCGGTGCGCGTGTACGCGGAGGTGGCGCGGCGGGTGCTGGACCAGGACGGCCGGGCCACGCACGCCCAGCTGACCCGGCGGGTGGCCGAGCTGACCGAGACCCGGGCCGACGCGGTCGGCAGCCAGGCGGCGGAGCTGCGGCGGATCGAGCGGGACCTGCACGACGGCGCGCAGGCCCGGCTGGTCGCGATCGGGATGACGCTGGGCACGATCGAGCACCTCATGGAGACCGACCCGGCGGCGGCGCGCGAGCTGCTCTCCGAGGCCCGGCAGTCCTCGGCGCGGGCGCTCCAGGAGCTGCGCGACCTGGTCCGCGGCATCCATCCGCCGGTGCTGGCCGAGCGCGGACTGGGCGACGCGGTGCGGGCGCTGGCGCTGGACTGCGCGCTGCCGACCGAGGTCTGCGTGAGCCTGCCGGACCGGCCGCCGGCGCCGGTGGAGGCCACGGCGTACTTCAGCATCTGCGAGCTGCTGGCGAACGCGGCCAAGCACTCGGGTGCCGAGCAGGTCTGGGTGGACATCCTGTACCGGGCCGGCCGGCTGCGGGTCACGGTGACGGACGACGGGGTCGGGGTGGCGGATCCCAGCCGGGGGACCGGGCTGCGCGGGATCGAACGGCGATTGGGTACCTTCGACGGTGTCCTCGCCATCGACAGTACGTCGGGCGGTCCGACCACCATCACCTTGGAGCTGCCGTGCGAGTTGTCCTCGCAGAGGACCTCTACCTCCTTCGAGAAGGTCTGATCCGGCTGCTGGAAGCGCACGGCTTCACGATCGCGGCCGCGGTCGAGACCGGCCCGGAGCTGCTGGACGCGCTGCTGACGCACCGTCCGGACGTCGCGGTGGTCGACGTCCGGCTGCCGCCGACGCTCACCGACGAGGGTCTTCAGGCGGCCCTCAAGGCGCGCCGGGAGATCCCCGGCCTGCCGGTGCTGGTGCTGTCGCAGCACGTCCAGCAGCTCTACGCGCGGGAGTTGCTGGCCGACGGCACGGGCGGGATCGGCTACCTGCTGAAGGACCGGGTCTTCGCCGCCGACCAGTTCATCGACGCGGTCCGCCGGGTGGCGGCCGGCGGTACCGCGATGGACCCGGACGTCATCGCCAAGCTGATGCAGACCACCTCCCGTCGTCCCGGCCCGCTGCAGCGGCTGTCGCCCCGTGAGCGGGAGGTGCTGGAACTGATGGCGGAGGGCTGTTCGAACTCGGCGATCGCCGCCCGGCTGACGGTGAGCGACGGCGCGGTGGCCAAGCACATCGCCAATATCTTCACCAAGCTCGAACTGGCCCCGGCGGAGGACGCCAACCGCCGGGTGATGGCCGTGCTCGCCTACCTCAACGGAACGGCGGGACGGGCCGTCTGACCGGCCGCCCGTCCCCGCTGGTGTGACGGTCCGGGCTGCGAGAACGCTGGGACAGGTGTACGAGTAAACTCCGGTGGGCCGAGCCCGGAGGTCCCTCAGCCGTCCGGCGCCCCGACACGCGGGAACCGGCAGCCGGGGCAGCGTACGGCCGCGGCCGACATCCAGGGGTTGATAGACGTAATGGCACGCCCATCGCTCACCAAGGCCCACCGGGGCCTGCTCGGTCTGGTCGCCGCCGGGGCCTGTGTCATCTCGGGAATCGGCTTCGCGGGCTCGTACAACGCGGTCAAGGAACTGGCCGAGGAGAAGGGCTTCGGCGCCTTCTCCTACGCCTTCCCGATCGGCGTGGACGCGGGCATCGTGGTGCTGCTCGCGCTGGACCTGGTGCTGACCTGGCTGCGCATCCCCTTCCCGCTGCTGCGGCAGACCGCCTGGCTGCTGACCGTCGCGACGATCGCCTTCAACGCCGCGGCCTCCTGGGGCGACCCGCTCGGGATGGGCATGCACGCGGTCATCCCGCTGCTGTTCGTCGTGGTGGTCGAGGCCTCGCGGCACGCGGTCGGCCGGATCGCGGCGATCACGGCGGACCGGCACATGGAGTCGGTCCGGGTGATGCGCTGGGTGCTGTCCCCGGTGCCGACCTTCCGGCTCTGGCGGCGGATGAAGCTGTGGGAGCTGCGCTCGTACGACGAGGTCGTGCGGCTGGAGCAGAACCGGCTGGTCTACCGGGCGCAGCTGCGCTTCCGGTACGGGCGGGGCTGGCGCCGTTCGGCGCCCATCCAGGCGCTGCTGCCGCTGAAACTGGCCAAGTACGGGGTGCCGCTGGACCCGGCGGTGTTCGACCGGTTGGACGAGGAGTCGCAGGCGGCGCGCGAGGCGAAGGAGGCCCGCGAGGCCGAGGCCGCGGCCCGCGCGGAGGTACCGGCCGCCCAAGGGGCCCGGGCCCTGGCGGAGAGCCCGGTCGCCCTGGTGCCGGCCGGGCCGGCGGCGCAGGCCGGGAACGACGGGCAGGCGGGCCCGGCCGAGGCGCCGGTGCGGCCGCCGGCCCAGCCTCAGCCCCAGCCGCAGCAGCAGGCGCCGCTCCAGGCCGAGCCGGCGCCCGCCGAGGTGCTCGCCAGGCTGGCCGCCGTGCGGCTGCGTGACGCGCAGGAGCCGGCGGGGGAGGAGCCGCACGGCGCGCCGCAGCCGCAGGAGGAGCTGAACGTGTGGACCGAGCGGGCCGTGCGGACCACCGGTCACCCGAGCGACGGGGCGCCGGGCGGCCGGGTGCCGGGCCAGGTGTCGCCGTGGTTCAAGGCGCCGCGTCCGACCGAGCCCGAGGGGCAGCCGGAGGGCCCGCGACGGCAGGCCGCGGCCGACCACGGCGCCCACGCCGAGCCGTACGCCGAGGACGCGGGTGAGCCCGGCTTCCCGCCGGAGCCCGAGCTCGCGGAGTACGCGGAACCGGAGTACGCGGAACCGGAGTACACGGAGCCGGAGTACGCCGGGGCGGAGGTCGCGCGGGAGGCGGCGGAGGCCGTGGAGCGGGTGCAGCGTCCGTTCGGTCCCGCGCCGCGTCCGGGCTCGTACCGGCTGGACCCGGAGCAGGCGTTCGAGGCGTTGGTGAGCTACATCGACACCTTCGAGCACGAGCCGGAACCCCAGCGGCTGGCCGCCTGGCTGACCAAGAAGTACGGGGTGACCGGCAGCGGTCCCGACGGCTCGGTGCACCCCAAGGACGTCGAAGCGCTCCTTCCGGAGCTGCGCGGCCGCTACGCCGCCTCCGGGAGGGACTGACAGACGCGGGCTCCCGCGGCATGCTGGCCTGACGCGCATGCCTGCCTGAGGAGCGACGGATGGCGCAGACCGGAACGGGCGGGACCGGGCCGACGGGCGGAGCGGGCTTCTCCGCCGCCGCCAGGGCCGCCGTGGACGCGCTGCTGGCGCCGGTCGACGCCGAGCTGGCCCGCCGCTACCCGGGCGATCGGGGCGGCCGCCAGCCGGTCCACACCGTCTACGTGCCGGCCGACGCCTTCGCCGCCGACACCGTCCGGAGCTGGGGCCGGCAGGCCCTGGAGGCCTTCGACACCCACGCCGGTACCCCGGCCGGGCTGGCCCGCGCGCTCGGTGTGCCGGACGACGCGCTGCTCGCCGAGGTGCACCGCCGGGTGCGGGCCAAGCTGGAGCGCGAGCCGGTCGAGGACCTGCGGATCGACTTCGAGGACGGCTACGGCCCGCGGCCCGACGCCGAGGAGGACGCGGCCGCCGTCCGGACGGCCGGGCTGGTCGCCGCCGCGGTCGCCGACGGCGGCGCGCCGCCGTACGTCGGCATCCGGGTCAAGTGCCTGGAGGCGGCCGTCCGGGACCGGGGCATCCGCACCCTGGAGCTCTTCCTCACCACCCTGCTGGCCCACGGCGGACTCCCCGACGGCCTGGTGCTCACCCTGCCCAAGGTGACCTACGCCGAGCAGGTCACCGCGCTGGTCCGGCTGTTGGAGGACTTCGAGCGCAGCGCCGGACTGCGGCCCGGCCGGCTCGGCTTCGAGATCCAGATCGAGACCACCCAGGCGGTCCTCGGCCCGGACGGACGGGCCACCGTCGCCCGGATGATCGAGGCGGCCGAGGGGCGGGCCACCGGCCTGCACTACGGCACCTTCGACTACAGCGCCGCGTGCGGGGTCGCCGCCGCCCACCAGAGCATGGACCACCCGGTCGCCGACCACGCCAAGGCGGTGATGCAGGTGGCCGCCGCCGGGACCGGGGTCCGGCTCTCGGACGGCTCCACCAACGTGGTCCCGGCCGGGAGCACCGCCCAGGTGCACGCCGCCTGGCGGCTGCACCACGGTCTGGTCCGCCGCTCGCTCGCCCGTGCCTACTACCAGGGCTGGGACATGCACCCGGCGCACCTGCCGACCCGGTACGCCGCGGTCTACTCCTTCTACCGGGAGGGCCTCGCGCCGGCCGCCGCCCGGCTGTCCGCCTACCTGGCCGGGACCGGCGGGGACGTCCTGGACGAGCCGGCGACGGTCCGGGCGCTCGGCGGGTACCTGCTGCGCGGGCTGGACTGCGGGGCGGTCGACCTCGCCGAGATCGCCGGCGCGACCGGCCTGGACCGCGCCGGCCTGGAGGCGCTCGCGGGCGGTCGCCGACCGGGTCGGGGTTAGGCTGGCGGAGCGGTCCCCGGGCGAGCTGTCGTCCGGCGCGGGCCGCGCCGTCCGCCCCTCGCTCGCCGTCCGGGAGAACCGCCGCGCCATGTCCGCCACGCCGGAGCCGACCCCCAGGCCCTACCTGACCATCCGGAGCGCGGGCACGCACGAACTGGAGATCAAGAAGTCCCGGTTCATCTGCCACCTCGCCCGGGTCACCGACGAGGAGGAGGCCCAGGCGTTCATCGCCGGCATCCGCAAGCGGTACTGGGACGCCCGGCACAACTGCACCGCCTTCGTGGTCGGCGACGAGCAGCGCCGCGAGCGCTCCAGCGACGACGGCGAGCCCGGCGGGACGGCGGGCGTGCCGATGCTGGAGGTGCTGCGCCGGCGCGGCGTCACCGACACGGTGGCGGTGGTGACCCGGTACTTCGGCGGGATCAAGCTCGGCGCGGGCGGTCTGGTGCGGGCGTACGGGAGCGCGGTGTCGGAGGCGCTCGACGAGGTCGGGATGCTGGAGCGGCGGCCGGTCGCGCTGCTCGCGGTGACGGCGGACCACACCCGGGCCGGGCGGGTGGAGAACGACCTGCGGGCGGCGGGGTACGCCGTCAGCGACCTGGCGTACGAGGCGACCGGGGTGCGGATCGAGGTCGGGGTGCCGGAGCCGGAGGTCGCGGCGTTCCACACCTGGCTGGCCGAGGCGACCGGCGGGACGGCGGCCGCGGTGGCGGCGGGCCGCACCTATGTCGAGGTGCCCGTCTGAGCGTGCTCCGGGCGGGCGTCATCGAACGGGCGTGCCGGTTCCGGACAGCTTTTCGGCCGGTTTCCGGCCACCCGGTGCCGGGGCCGCGGGGCCCTGCCTAGCCTGGTCGGATTCCGCCGACCAGGGAGCCGAGAGCGTGATGCCCGTCGTCCGGACCATCACCCTGGGCCCGGGGGACAGCACCGGCTGGCACTACCACCCGGGCCGGGTCGACGTCGTGGTGCTCGCCGGCACGCTCACCCGGACCCTGCACGACGGCCGGGTGGAGGTCAGCCGCGCCGGTGACTGCCTGGTGGAGCACGCCGGACCGGTGCACGTCCACGTCGGCCACAACCACGGGACCGTCCCGGTGGTGCTGGTCGCCCGCTACGAGGCGCCGGCGGGCCGCCCGCTCGCGGTGCCCGTGCCGGTGCCCGGGTGGAGCCGCAGCGGCGCCGGGCACCGCGCCGACTGAGCCGGTCCGCGGGCGGAGCCGGTCCTCGCGGATCCTTGCAGATCCTCGTCGTCCGTGATGGACGGCTTGAGCAGATTCACCCGAATGTAGTGACGTGGCCCGGAGTTGGAACTTCCGCTCCGGGCCATGGCGTTTCCTGGGCACAGGTCCGGCGAACCGGACCAATGACCCATCGATGGAGGACACGGGACCCCACCACCGAACCCGGAGGTATGTGCATGACCTCGGAACGCTCCTCGTCGTCGTTCCCCGCCCAGGCCGGCCCCTCCGGCCCCGGCGGTCCCGCGACGCCCTACCGGATGACCGTCACCACCGCCCTCCCGCACACCGACGCCCTCGCCCTGGCCGACCAGTGCCTCGCCGCCTGGCTGAAGCAGGAATGGCGCGAGGAACCCCCGCCCCACGAACCCGGCGCGGGCGCGCCCCGCACCGAACGCCTCCGGCTCGGCGAGCGCGTCCTGCTGGACCGCGACGGAGGCCCGCTCGACGGCCCGCCGCCCGGCGGCCGCTACGACCGCCGCCGGATCGGCACCCCGGCCCCGCACGGCACCGACCGGCTCACCCTCACCGTGGCGACCGGACCCACCGGTCCGACCTGGCTCCGGCTGGAGGCCACGACCCACCCCACCGGCAGCGGTGTGCGCACACCCGGGCGGGTACCGGTGCCCGAGGTGGTCCGCTCCCTGCTGCCGCTGCTGGACGCCACCGACGGCCCGGCCGCCGTACCGGCCGCGCCCCGGGTGCTCACCGCCGCCGGGGTCGACCGGCTCGTCGACGAACTCTGCGACCCGGACCGCCGGATGCCCACCGTGGTGGCCAGCGTCCCGGCCGGCCTCGGCACCGACCGGTGGCTCGCGGACGTCGTCGGCCCGCTCTGCGACCAGCTGCCCGGCCTCGCCGGCCTGTACGTCCTGGACGCGGACGCCCGGACCAGGTTCAACGTCGCGTTCGAGTTCCACGCCGTCTACGGCGGCGCGGTGCGCACCTACCTGCCCGAGGTCGACCCGGCCTCGCGGCGGGACGGCCGCCGGCACCCGGTGCTGGCGCGGAACCGGATCGAGGAGGCCCCCCGGCGCGCGGCCGCCCTGCTGGCCCGCGAACCGCGTCGGCTCGCCGCCGAACGGCCGCTGCCGCCGGTGCTGGCGGGCGTCCCGCCGCTGCGGGTGCCCCGGCCCGCCCCGGCCGCGGAGGCCGCGCCCGTGGCGCCCGCCCACGGGCGGGAGGAGCACGGGCGGGTCACGCACCCGGCACGGCACGAGGTCCGCCGGGAACGCCACCACGAGCGGCCGAAGCCCGCGGCGCCGCCCGGAGCGGCCGGCGCTCGGGCGGCCGGTCCCGGCCAGGGGCGGGTGTCGGTCGGCCGGCTCTGCGCCGCCGCGCCGGGCGGCGCCGGAACCCTCACCGGGCCGACCACGCCCGTCCGCCGACCCGGGCGGCGGCACGCCGGACCGCCCGGCGGCCGCGGCGGCGTCCCGCTCACCTTCACCGAGCTGATGGCCCGGCTCGGCGAGTTCCCGCTGCTCACCTTCACCGGCGACCAGAAGGCCGCGCTCGCCCTCGACGAGCTGCGCTGCGCCGGCGGCGGCTGGGCCCGGCTCACCTGGGACGGCCTCACCGCGCTCCAGGAGTACGCCGAGGCGGCCGTGCGCGGCCAGGCGGGCGGCGACTTCAAGCAGTGGTGCGAGCGGACCCCGGCCGGCTGCCACCGCTTCCCGCCCCGCAAGGCGGTGCGCGGCGAGTCCCGGACGGTGCACAGCCACGCCAAGTGGAAACGCGAGCGGATGCTCCCGGTACCCGAGTGCGTGGACGCGTCCCGGCGGGCGTTCATGGGCGCGCACCTGCGGATCGGCGGCGGCCGCACCGCGCCCCGGCTGCACTACCTCGACGACTGTTCGGGCAGTGGCCGGATCTATGTCGGCTACATCGGGCTGCACCTGACCAACACCCGGACCAACTGAGAGGCTTGGCTGACCGGTGCGCCGGTTCGGTGGACAATGTCCGGAAGGGGGCGGGCCTCGGGTGACCGACGGGCTGCCGACCGCCCCCGGGCAGGCGCCGGACGAGCATGGGGGAACGACCACCGATGCAGTACTCAGCAGACGGCCAGTCCGACGGTGCTGTCACGGCCCCCCAACCGGGCTTCCTCGCCTCGGTCTTCCGCGACCTCGGGGTCGAGCCGGAGGACGACGGCCCGTCCGGCCGTCCTTCCGGAGCCCCGGACACCGCCCCGGACGGCCCGTCACCCGACGGTCCGCCGGGCGTGGGGGGGGGGGGGCGGGGCGGCCCCCCCCCCCCCCCCCCCGCCCGCCCCCCCCCCCCCCCCCC
>NZ_JBEOSF010000076.1:0-8240 GCF_040302725.1 Kitasatospora sp. NPDC097605
CCGCGAACACCGGGAACGACGCGTACAACTCCCGCCCCATCCCCACCCGCTGACTCCCCTGACCGGAGAACAGGAAGGCGAGCCCGCCGGAGCCGAGGGTGGAGCCGGTGACCACGTCCCGGCCGTCCAGCGTGCGCACTGCGCCCGGGTCACCGAGCACCACGGCCCGTTCCTCCAGCGCGGTACGGGTGGTGACCAGGGAGCGTGCGACCGCGAGCGGGTCGGAGGTCTCCAGCAGGTCGGCGATCTGCCCGGCCCGGGCGCGCAGCGCCGGCACCGAGCGCGCCGACACCACGTACGGGATCAGCGGCGGCTCCACCGGGGCGGCGTCCAGCGGGTCCTCTTCGGGCGCCTGCTCGATGATCACGTGCGCGTTGGTCCCGCTGGCGCCGAACGCGGAGACCCCGACCCGGCGCGGACCGTCGACCTCCGGCCAGTCCCGCTGCTCGGTGAGCAGTTCGACCGAGCCGGCCGACCAGTCGACGTACGGGGTGGGCTCCTCGGCGTGCAGGGTCCGCGGCAGCACCCCGTGCCGGATCGCCAGCACCGACTTGATCACACCCGCCACACCCGCGGCCGCCTGCGTGTGACCGATGTTGGACTTCAGCGAACCGAGCAGCAGCGGCTGTTCACGGTCCTGCCCGTAGGTGGCCAGGATCGCCTGGGCCTCGATCGGGTCGCCGAGCCGGGTGCCGGTGCCGTGCGCCTCGACAGCGTGCACATCGGCGGGGGCGAGCCGGGCACCGGCCAGGGCCTGCCGGATCACCCGCTGCTGGGCGGGGCCGCTCGGTGCGGTGAGCCCGTTGGAGGCGCCGTCCTGGTTCACCGCGCTGCCGCGCAGCACCGCCAGCACCCGGTGCCCGTTGCGCCGGGCGTCCGACAGCCGCTCCACCAGCAGCAGACCCACACCCTCGGCCCACCCCGTGCCGTCCGCGGCCGCCGCGAAGGCCTTGCAGCGGCCGTCCGCCGAGAGTCCGCGCTGCCGGGCGAACTCCACGAACCCCTGGGCGGTGGCCATCACGCTCACCCCGCCGGCCAGCGCCAGGTCGCTCTCCCCGCTGCGCAGCGACTGGGCGGCCAGGTGCAGTGCGACCAGCGACGAGGAGCAGGCGGTGTCCACGGTGACCGCCGGGCCCTCGAACCCGAAGGTGTACGAGATCCGCCCCGAGGCCACGCTGTCCAGGCCCCCGATGCCGAGGTAGCCCTCCAACTCGCTCGGCGCGTCGTGCAGGCGCGGGGTGTAGTCGCCGCCGGCGATGCCGGCGAACACGGCGGTCCGGCTGCCGCGCAGCGCGCCGGGGTCGATCCCGGCCCGTTCGAAGGCCTGCCAGGCGGTCTCCAACAGCAACCGGTGCTGGGGGTCGGTGGCGAGGGCCTCGCGCGGCGAGATGCCGAAGAACTCGGCGTCGAAGTCCGCGGTGGTGTCGAGGAATCCGCCGTGCCGGGTGTAGGAGGTGCCGGGGCTGTCCGGGTCGGACGAGTACAGCGCCTCCAGGTCCCAGCCGCGGTCGGTCGGGAACTCGGAGACGGCGTCCACGCCGTCGCTGACCAGCCGCCAGAGGTCCTCGGGCGAGTCGACGCCGCCGGGCAGGCGGCACGCCATACCGATGATCGCGATCGGTTCGCGCTTGGCGCTCTCCACTTCCTGGAGCCGCCGGTTGGCCTTCTGGGCGTCGGCCAGGGCGCGCTTCAGGTAGTCCCTGAGCTTCTGGTCGTTGGACATCGCTGCCTCTCGCATCACGGTGTTCGGTGGAACGGGGGTGGGTCAGTGGGTTTCGGCGTTGCGCTCGACCAGTTGGAAGAGCTCCTCGTCGCTGGCGTTGTCGAAGTCGAACTCGTGTTCCGCGTCCGGCCGTCCGCCGAGGTCCCAGCGGTCGACCAGGGCCCGCAGCCGGGCCAGCAGCGCACTGTCGACCTCGGCGGCGCCGGCCGGACCGGCGAGTGCGCGCTCCAGGGCGGCCAGCGACTCCAGGGCGCCGACCGGGACGGGTCCGCCCGCGGCGGCGGGGAGTTCGGTCAGCAGGTAGGCCGCGACGGCGGCCGGGGTCGGGTGGTCGAAGACCAGGGTCGCGGGCAGGTCGAGACCCGTGCCGGTACCGATCCGGTTGCGCAGTTCGACGGCGGTGAGCGAGCTCAGGCCGAGGTCGCGGAACGCCCGGTCGGCCTCGACCCCGGCGGTGTCGCCGTGGCCGAGCGCCGCGGCCGCCTCCCGGCGGACCAGGGCGAGGAGTTCGGCTTCGCGGGCCGCCGGGTCGGCCACCGCGGCCAGCCGGGCGATCCAGGGGGCCTCCTCGCCCTGCGCCGCGGGCTGCGGCGCGGCGACGGCGGTGACCGTGGTGTTGGAGACGGTCGCCTCCAGCCAGTAGCGCTGCCGCTGGAACGGGTAGCCGGGCAGCGCGACCGGCCGCGGGCGGGCGTCGGCGAGCACGGCCGTCCAGTCCACCGCGACGCCCCGGACCCAGAGTTCCGCGGCGGAGAGCAGGAAGCGGTGCAGCCCGCCGTCGTCGCGGCGCAGGGTGCCGGTGACGGCGGACCGGCGGCCGAGGCCGGCCGACTCCAGGGTCTCCTGCAGCGGCACGGTGAGCACCGCGTGCGGGCTGACCTCGACGAACACCGTGTGCCCCTGCTCGGCGAGCGCCCGGGTGGCGTCCTCGAAGCGGACCGTCTCGCGCAGATTGGTGACCCAGTACTCGGCGTCCAGGCCGGCCGTGTCCTGCCAGCCGGCGGTGACGGTGGACAGCAGCGGGACGGTGCCGGTGCGCGGCTCGACCGGGGCGAGCAGCTCCAGCAGTTCCTGTCGCAGCCCGTCCACCTGGGCCGAGTGCGAGGCGTAGTCGACCGGGACCAGCCTGGCCCGGACGTCCTCCTCCCGGTAACCGGCGACCAGTTCGGCGAGCGCCTCGGGCTCGCCGGACACCACGGTCGCGGACGGGCCGTTGACGACCGCCACGGACAGCCGGCCGTCCCAGGCGGTGATCCGCTCGGCGACCCGGTCGACCGGCAGGGCGACCGAGGCCATGCCGCCCTTGCCCGACAGGGCCAGGACGGCCCGGCTGCGCAGGGCTGCCACCCGGGCGCCGTCGGCCAGCGAGAGGCCTCCGGCGACCACGGCGGCGGCGATCTCGCCCTGGCTGTGGCCGACCACCGCGTCCGGATGGACACCGTGGGAGCGCCAGAGCTCGGCGAGCGAGACCATGACCGCCCACAGCGCGGGCTGGACCACATCGACCCGGTCGAGGCCGGGGGCGCCGGGCGCGCCGCGCAGGACGTCGAGCAGCGACCAGTCCGTGTGCGGGGCGAGGGCGGCCGCGCACTCCGCGATCCGGGCGGCGAACACCGGTGCGGTGTCGAGGAGTTCGACGGCCATGCGGGCCCACTGGGAGCCCTGGCCGGGGAAGACGAACACGGTCTTCCCGGTCAGGTCCGCGGTGCCGCGGACCAGCGCGGCCGAGGGCTCGTCGGCGACCAGCGCCCGCAGCGCCTCGGCGCTGCCCACGGCGACCGCCCGCTCCTCCAGCGCGGCCCGGGCGGTGACCAGGGTGTGCGCGACGTCCACCGGCTCGGTGCCGTCGAGGAGGTCGGCGATCTGCCCGGCCCGGGCGCGCAGCGCTCCCGCCGAGCGGGCGGAGACCGCGAACGGCAGCGCCGGCGGGGTCGGACCGCGCTCGGGCCGCGGCCGCTCGGCGGGCGCCTGCTCGATGATGACGTGCGCGTTGGTGCCGGAGACGCCGAACGAGGACACCCCCGCCCGGCGCGGCCGTCCGGTCTCGGGCCACGGCTGTTGCTCGGTGAGCAGTTCGACCGAGCCGGCCGACCAGTCGACGTACGGGCTGGGCTCGTCGACGTGCAGGGTGCGCGGCAGGACGCCGTGCCGGATCGCCTGCACCATCTTGATCACTCCGGCGGCTCCGGCGGCGGCCTGGGTGTGCCCGATGTTGGACTTCAGCGAACCGAGCAGCAGCGGCCGTTCACGGTCCTGGCCGTAGGTGGCGAGCAGCGCCTGGGCCTCGATCGGGTCGCCGAGCCGGGTGCCGGTGCCGTGGCCCTCGACGGCGTCGACCTCGGCGACGGCCAGTCCGGCGTTGGCCAGCGCCTGCCGGATCACCCGCTGCTGGGCGGGGCCGCTCGGTGCGGTGAGGCCGTTGGAGGCGCCGTCCTGGTTGACGGCCGAGCCGCGCAGCACCGCCAGCACCCGGTGCCCGTTGCGCCGCGCGTCCGACAGCCGCTCCACCAGCAGCAGGCCGACGCCCTCGCCCCAGCCGGTGCCGTCCGCGGCTCCGGCGTAGGCCTTGCAGCGGCCGTCGGCGGACAGGGCGCGCTGGCGGGAGAACTCCACGAAGGTGGTGGGCGTGGACATCACGGCCACCCCGCCGGCCAGCGCCAGGTCGCACTCGCCGGAGCGCAGCGACTGGGCGGCCAGGTGCAGCGCGACCAGCGACGAGGAGCAGGCGGTGTCGACCGTCACCGCCGGGCCCTCGAACCCGAAGGTGTACGAGATCCGCCCCGACGCCACGCTGCCCGCTGTGCCGTTGCCCAGCCAACCCTCCAACTCCGCCGGGACCTCGCGGACCCGGGGCGCGTAGTCGTGGTACATCACGCCGGCGAACACGCCGGTGCGGCTGCCGCGCAGCGCGGTCGGGTCGAGCCCGGCGCTCTCCAGCGCCTCCCAGCCGGCCTCGAGAAGCAGGCGCTGCTGCGGGTCGGTGGCGAGCGCCTCGCGCGGGGAGATGCCGAAGAACGCCGCGTCGAACTCGGCCGCCCGCTCGAGGAAACCGCCGTGCCGCGTGTAGGAGGTGCCGGGGCTGTCCGGGTCGGACGAGTACAGCGCCTCCAGGTCCCAGCCGCGGTCGGTCGGGAACTCGGAGACGGCGTCCACGCCGTCGCTGACCAGCCGCCAGAGGTCCTCGGGCGAGTCGACGCCGCCGGGCAGGCGGCACGCCATGCCGACGATCGCGATCGGCTCGTCCGCCCGGACCGGTGCGGGGGCGGCCACGGCGGCGGGTTCGGCCGCGGCGCCGAGCAGTTCGTCGAGCAGGTGCCCGGCGAGGGCGGTCGGGCTCGGGTGGTCGAAGACCAACGTGGCGGAAAGCCGCAGGCCGGTGGCGGCGCCGATCCGGTTGCGGAGTTCGACGGCGGTCAGCGAGTCCAGTCCGAGGCTGGTGAACGAGCGGGTGCCGCCCACCGCCCCGGGGTCGCCGCCGAGCACGGCGGACACCTCGGCGCGGACCAGCCGCAGCAGCTCGGCCTGCCGCTCGCCGGCGTCCGGCAGCGCCGCGAGACGCTCCGCGAGGCCGGTCCCGCCCGGTGTCGGGGCCCCGGCGGTGCGGCGGGTCGGGCGGACCAGGGAGCGCAGCAGGGGAGGCACGTTCCCGCCGCGCAGCGCGGCCAGGTCGAGCGGTGCCGGGACCAGTCCGGGCCGGTCGGCCAGGGCCTCGGCCGCGTCGAACAGCCGCACGCCCTCGGCGGAGTCGATCGGCCGGATGCCGAACCGGGCCAGCCGGGCGTGGTCGGTCGCCGTGAGGTGCCCGGTGATGCCGCTGGCCTCCGCCCACTGGCCCCAGGCCAGCGACTGCGCGGGCAGGCCGTGCGAGCGGCGGTGGGCCGCCAGCGCGTCCAGGTAGGTGTTGGCCGCCGCGTAGCCGGCCTGCCCGGGCGAGCCGAGCACGGCGGCGACCGAGGAGTACAGCACGAAGGCCGCCAGGTCGTGGCCCCGGGTGAGCTCGTGCAGGTACCGGGCTCCGTCGGCCTTCGGGCCCCAGACGGCGGCCAGCCGCTGCGGGGTGAGCGCGGTGAACACGCCGTCGTCGACCACCCCGGCGGTGTGGATCACGGCGGTGAGCGGGTGCGCGGCCGGGACGGCGGCGATGGCCGCGGCGAGTTCGGACCGGTCCGCGGTGTCGGCGGCGATGAGCGTCACGCTCGCGCCCAGCGCCTCCAGTTCGGCCTGCAGCTCCGATGCGCCGGGGGCCTCGGGGCCGCGCCGGGAGAGCAGCAGCAGGTGCCGGACGCCGCGTTCGGCGACCAGGTGCCGGGCCAGCACCGCGCCCAGCACGCCGGTGCCGCCGGTGATCAGTACCGTGCCGTCCGGGTCCCACGGACGGGCCTCGGTCCGCGGTGGCGTGACCCGCTGCAGCCGGGGCACGTGCACCCGGCCCCCGCGGATCGCGAGCTGCGGCTCGCCGGTGGCGACGGCGGCGGCCAGCCGCTGCTCGGAGGCGGCCTCCGCGTCGGTGTCCACCAGGACGATCCGTCCCGGGTGCTCGGACTGCGCGGAGCGCAGCAGGCCCCACACCGGAGCGGCCGCCGGGTCCGGCGCGCCGCCGTCGACCGCGACCGCGCCGCGGGTCACCACGACCAGTCGGCCCGTCCCGTCGGCCCCGCCCGCCTCGTCGGCGAGCCAGGCCTGCACCCGCCCCAGCACCTTGGCGAGCGTGTTCCGGTGCCCGGCCACCCGCAGCTCCTCGAACGGCTCCCCGGACTGCGCCGGGGCCTCGATACGCGGCCACTCGACCGCGAACAGGCCGTCCCGGTCGAGCCGGGCCGTCCCGGCGGTCGGGGGGGCGTCCCGCACCGGGCGGGTGACCAGCTCGGCGATGGTCACCACCGGCCGCCCCTCGGGGTCGTCGGCGCTCAGTGCGTACTGGTCGGGGCCGGTCGCGGTCACCGCGATCCGCAGCGCGGTCGCCGCCGTCGCGTGCAGGGTGACGCCCCGGTAGGCGAACGGCAGGCGGCGGCCGGCCTCCGTCCCGCCCGCCAGCGCGGGCAGCTGGGCGACCGCGTCCAGCAGCGCCGGGTGGATGCCGAACCGGGCGGCGTCCGCCGCCTGCTCGGCCGGCAGCTCCGCCTCGCCGTACAGGTCCGGGCCGGCGCGCCGCACCGTCGTCAGGCCCCGGAACGCGGGACCGTAGTCCAGCCCGACGGCGGCCAGCAGGTCGTACGCCTGCTCGGCGCCGACGGTCTCGGCGTCCGCCGGGGGCTCGACGGCGTCCGGCCGCGGGACCGCCCGGTCCGAGAGCAGGCCGCTCGCGTGGCGGGTCCACTCGGCGTCCGCCCCCGGGCGGGAGTGCACGGCGACCGTGCGAGCACCCTGCTCGTCGGCCTCGCCGAGTGCGACCTGGAGCTGCACGGCGCCGTGCCCGGGCAGCACCAGCGGGGCCTCGACCACCAGCTCCTCGACGACGGGCGTGCCGACCTCGTCACCGGCCCGGATCGCCAGCTCCAGCAAGGCCGCGCCGGGCGCGAGCACGGTGCCGTGCGCCACGTGGTCGGCCAGCCACGGATGGGTGGCGAGCGAGACGCTGCCGGTGAGCAGCACCCCGTCGGACCCGGCGGGGCGGACGACCGCCCCGAGGATCGGGTGCCGGACCGCGCCGAGCCCGAGACCGCCCGCGTCGGCGGCCGCTGCGGTCGGCTCCAGCCAGTAGCGACGGCGCTGGAACGGATAGGTCGGCAGCACGGCGTGCGGACGCCGCGCCCCGCCGAACAGGGCGGTCCAGTCGACCGGGTGTCCCTGGACGTGGATCCGGGCGAGGGCGGTCAGCGCGGTGCGGACCTCCTCGCGGTCCCGGCGCAGCACGGCGGCGGTCACCGGCTCCTCCAGCGACTGCCCGACCAGCCCGGCCAGCGTGCCGTCCGGGCCCAGCTCGACGAAGGTGGTGACGCCCTCGGCCGCCAGCGCGGCCACGCCGTCGGCGAAACGCACCGGCTCCCGGACCTGCCGCACCCAGTACGCCGGGTCGGTGAGCTCGGCGGCGGTCGCGATCCGGCCCGTCACATTGGACACCACGGGAATCGTGGGCGGGTGGTAGGTCAGGGTGGAGGCCACGGCCCGGAACTCGGCCAGCATCCCGTCCAGGTGCGCCGAGTGGAAGGCGTGCGACACCCGGAGCCTCCGGGTCCGCCGGTCGGCGAACCGGGCGGCGACGGCCAGTACGGCGTCCTCCTCGCCCGAGATCACCACCGAGCGCGGGCCGTTGACGGCCGCGATCCCCGCGCCCGGGACCAGCACGGCCCGGACCTCCTGCTCGGTGGCCTCGACGGCGACCATCGCCCCGCCACCGGGCAGGGCCTGCATCAGACCGGCCCGCGCCACCACCAACCGGGCCGCGTCCTCCAACGAGAACACCCCCGCCACATGCGCCGCGACCACCTCACCGATCGAATGCCCCGCCACGAAGTCCGGCCGCACACCCCACGACTCGAACAACCGGAACAGCGCCACCTCCAACGCGAACAGCGCG
>NZ_JBEOSF010000077.1:0-7136 GCF_040302725.1 Kitasatospora sp. NPDC097605
AGTCATAGCGCCCCGAGCCGAAGGGGCGCGCCGGTGTCGAAAGGGAGGAGCGAGGACGCCGTGACGAAGGAGCGGCGTTGGAGCGACGACCGTCGGCGCCGGGTCACAGCGCCCCGGAGGCGAGCGGGCGAGTCATAGCCGCCCCGAGCCGAAGGGGCGCGCCGGTGCCGCAAGGGAGGAGCGAGGACGCCGTGACGAAGGAGCGGCGTTGGAGCGACGACCGTCGGCGCCGGGTCACAGCGCCCCGGAGGCGAGCGGGCGAGTAACAGTCAGCCGATCAGCCACTGCTCCTCGGCGACGGCGCCCACCTCGGTGCAGGCGTCGGTCAGCACGTCCAGGACGCGCAGCGGGTCCGGCAGCGGCTGCTCGGGCCCGCGCAGCCACCGCACCTCGGAGCCGTCCGGCAGCGCGGCCGGCGGCAGCAGGGTGTACGACCCGCGGCAGTGCCAGCGCAGGCCCGGGTGCTCGGACATGGTGTCCGGCGTGGAGTCCAGGGCGCTCGGCCACCACTCGTCCTCGTCCACCGGGGTGCCCCGGGTGGCGGTGAAGAACAGGTAGCGGTCCTCGCCGACGGCGGCCACCGGACCCTCGACGCCGAGCGCGGTCAGCCGCTCCAGGGCGAGGCGCCCGGCCTCGACCGGCACGTCCAGCACGTCGTGGACGCGGCCGGTGGCGGTGATGAAGTTGGCCTGCGGGTCGCGGGAGAGCCAGCGGGCGAGCTGCTCGGGGTCGGTGGTGGCCTGGGTCTGCCAGGCGAAGGAGACCGGGTGCTGGGCGGGGGCCGGGCAGGCGACCCGGTCACAGGAACAGCGGTAGCCGGCCGGATGGGCGGCGGGGGCGAGCGGGAACCCGGCGCGGACCGCGCCGAGCAGTTGGTCGAGTCTGGCCGCGGGGGTGTCGGGGACCGCCGGCCGGCCCCGCTCACGGTCACGCTTCTGCCACCAGGCCGTCCACCTGCCGCCGGATTCCATCGGGCCCCTTCCGCGCATTGCCGTGCCTGGCGTGACACAGCGTTCGACGTACCACTCCGACGCAACGCACGGCGCCCCCCGCTGCTTCCCCGGGTGGTGCTCGGCCCTGCAGTCCCGCGCCCTGCCGGCCGGAGCCGGGGATGCCGGGCGGCCGACGCCGGGGTCACGGTACGGAGTCACTGCGGCACGAGGGCTGCGGCTCGGCGGCCCGGCGGGCACGGTGAGGTGCGCCTCGCCCGGCCCGTACGGGCCCGCTGACCCGGGTGGACCCCGAGGGCGTAACAGGAAGGATAAGGGTGCGCGGGCCCTTCGGATGACCGGGGGCGGTGCCTCTCCGGTCACACTCCCCGCACCGGGCCCCCACACCGCCTCCGCCGCGCACCGCCCGGACGCACACCGGCACGGGGTGAGACCCTGGTGGGGTGAAGAGCGCGGACACCGAATTCGTCGGCGGCCCCCTGGACGGCCGGATCCTCCCCATCCCGCTGGGGCCGATGTACGGCGTGCCCAAGAAGTACACCGTGCCGGTCCCCTCGCACGGGGACACCCCGGCGCGCACACTGGTGTACGTCCGGGCCAAGCAGCAGCGGGGCGCCCGCTGGTTCTGGCGCTACGAGTACGACGAGGCGGCCACCGCCCGCGCTTCCGGGTGACGGCCGCCTCCCCTCGCGGGAGGACGGCGATGGCGAGAACCGCACGGCACCCGAGGACCCGCGCCGAGACGGTGGCGCACCACAACCGGCAGGTGGCCGCGGTCACGGCCGGCCTGCTGGTGGTGATCAGCCTCTACAGCGCGGTGCTCGGCAGCAACGGCTGGCTCTGGTTCGGCTGGGCCGTGTTGCTGCTCGCGTGCGTGGCACTCTTCGTCGTCCGCCCCTGAAGCGCTGTTACGCGTCCTCGGCCAGGATCAGGTACAGCTTCTTGCGGGCCTCGTTGAGCACCTCCAGGCCCTTGGCGCGCTGCGCCTCGGTGCCCGTCGCCATGACCTGACGGACGGCCTGCTCCACGGCGCCGAGCGCCTGGCCGACCTCCTGGACCGCGGCCCAGTCGATCTCCTGACCGGCCTCGGCCCACGGCTCGTCCGGCCCGGCGTCGGCCTCGGCCCGGCCGGCCTCGGTGAGCGAGACCAGCCGCTTGCCGCCGGTCTCCTCCGCCGTGACCAGACCCTCCTCCTCCAGCAGCTGGAGGGTCGGGTAGACCGAACCGGGGCTCGGCCGCCACGCCCCGCCGGACCGCTCGGCGATCTCGGCGATCATCTCGTAGCCGTGCATCGGCCGTTCCCTGAGCAGCGCCAGCAGCGAGGCACGCACGTCCCCGCGCCGGGCCCGCCCGCCGCGCCGGCCGCCACGGGCCCACGGCGGGCCGCCGAAACCGCCCCTGGCCCACGGCGGGCCCGGCCGTCCGCCCGGCCCGCCGAACGGCGGACCGAAGGGGCCGAACGCTCCCCGGCCCTCGTAGTTCTCGCCGGGCATCCCGGCGAACTCCGGCCCCGGGCGGCACCCGCCGGGACCCTCGCCACGGAATCGTCCTGGGCGCATCGCACCCACCTCCCGTTCGGGCCGCTCCGAAGCAGCCCAATAGACGATGAACAGACGATCGTTCCGGACAGTCGAATCACTGTCGCGATAACGTCTCGATAACTCGACGATATATCGGTGACTGTCGACCGTCAATGGATCCGATAGCCCCTCCTGGGCGTCCCGGCGCCCGGCCGCTACGGTGTCGGGGCATGGCCGGAGAACGAGACCTCACGACACTGCTGCGCGAGCTGCGCCCCCTGCTCAACCCGGGGCGGTACGTCTACTGCACGCTGCCCACCAAGGTGCCCGCCGGACTGCGGCCGGTGGCCACGGTCGCCGAACCCGAGGGGGTGACGGTGGTGGTCGCCCAGGAGGAGGCCGACGCGCTCGGCCTGCGCTACGAGTACGTCGCCGCCTGGATCACCCTGCGGATCCACTCGGCGCTGGAGGCCGTCGGCCTGACCGCCGCCGTCGCCACCCGGCTGGCCGAGGAGGGGATCAGCTGCAACGTGGTGGCCGGCTTCCACCACGACCACCTCTTCGTCGCCGCCGACGACGCCGACCGGGCCGTCCGCGCCCTGGAGGAGCTCTCCGCGCACGCCGGCTGACCGGGTCGGTCCAGCCGGGTGGCCGCCCCGCCGGGGGCCTCGGAGACTGGAAGGGCCGGGCACCCCCGCCCGGCCCCTCCCCTCCGCCCGGAAGGAAGTGCGCCGCCATGGCCATCTGCGTCACCTGCGGCAACGACTACTGGCTCGCCTTCGAGATCAAGACGGTCACCGGCGACGTCTACACCTTCGACAGCTTCGAGTGCGCGATGGAGAAGCTCGCCCCGCGCTGCGAGCACTGCAACGTCCGGATCGTCGGCCACGGCGTCGAGGTCGCCGGCATGTTCTTCTGCTGCGCCAACTGCGCCCGCGTCAACGGCGGTCTCGGCTCCCAGGTCCGCGACGCCGTCGGCACCCACCCGGGCTGACCCCGCGTCCGCCCCGGAACGACGAAACCCCCCGACCAGGTGGTTTCACCTGGTCGAAGGGGGAAGGGGCGGAAGAGTCGGCCTGTACGCCGGGTTTTGTCTCCCGGGGTGCTCGCGCGGCCCGGGGAGGCGGCCATCCATCTAGGGCTGCCGTTGCCGACAGCCTCGAGCGGTCTACCCGCGGACTCGGGCGAGCAGCCCTCAAGCATCCGCGCACGGCGCCGTGAGGCACCGATCTTGACCTTGCTCCAGGTGGGGTTTACCGAGCCGGCCGGGTCACCCCGGTCGCTGGTGGTCTCTTACACCACCGTTTCACCCTTACCCGTCGCCGAAGCGGCGGGCGGTCTGTTTTCTGTGGCACTGTCCCGCGGGTCACCCCGGGTGGGCGTTACCCACCACCCTGCTCTGTGGAGCCCGGACGTTCCTCGGCGGGTCCTGGGACCCGTCGCGACCGCCCGGCCGGCTCTTCCGCCGTAGTGGTCATGGTAGCCGCTCGGGCGGGGCGTCCCGAACCCCGGGGCGGGTCAGCGGCGGGTCGCCGCCGAGCCGGGCGGCGACCCCGGTGGCGGTGGCGGTGCCCCAGGCGGACGTGGTGGCCAGGCCGAGCAGCCCGATCGTGGCGCCCAGGCCCGCGATGATGTACCAGCCCGCGTGGGTGGCCGGGGCGAAGCCGGAGGCGACCGTGCCGACCACCGACGAGGTGACCACGGTGCCGATCACCGCGACGCCGAGCGACTGGCCGACCTGCCGGCTGGTGGAGGCGACGGCCGCCGCCACTCCCGCCTGGGCGCGCGGCATGCCGGAGACGGCGGCGTTGGTGATCGGCGCGTTCACGAAGCCGAAGCCGAAGCCGAACAGCCCGTACGCCGCCAGCAGCAGTCCCGGCGGGGAGTCCGCGGCCAGCCGGGTGAGCAGCAGCCCGCTGGCGACCAGGCCGAGGCCGGCCAGCACCAGCGGCAGCCGCGGGCCCCGGGCGCCGACGATCCGGCCCGAGAGCGGCGCGCAGACCAGCATCATCCCGGCCATCGGCAGCGTCCACAGGCCGGCTTCCACCGGGCTGTAGCCGCGGACGTCCTGGAGGTAGATGGTGTTCAGGAAGAGGAAGCCGCCGAGCGAGGCGAAGGCGCAGACGGCGGTCACGGTGGCGCCGGTGAACGGGGCGCTGCGGAAGAACCTCGGGTCGACCAGCGGCTCGGCGACCCGCCGCTCCCAGAGCGGGAAGGCCACCAGCGCGGTGAGCGCCGCCGCGGCCAGGCCGAGGATCAGCGGGGACGTCCAGCCGTGCGCCGGGCCCTCGATGATCGCGCCGGTGCCGCAGCCGAGCAGCACCATCATCAGCAGCTGGCCCACCGGGTCCAGCCGGCGGGCCCGGGGCGCGCGCGACTCGGGGACGTAACGGGCGGTCAGCAGGCAGGCCAGCAGGCCGACCGGGACATTGATCAGGAAGATCGCGGGCCAGCCGGCCGCGTGCACCAGGAAGCCGCCGAGCAGCGGTCCGAGCGCCATCGAGATGCCGACCACACCGCCCCAGATGCCGATCGCCCTGGCCCGTTCGCGCGGCTCGGTGAAGGTGTTGGTGATGATCGACATCGCCACCGGGTTGAGCATCGAGCCGCCGACCGCCTGCACCGCCCGGAACGCCACCAGCCATCCCAGGCCGGGCGCCAGGCTGCAGACCAGCGAGCCGAGCACGAAGACCAGCAGACCGGTCTGGAACACCCGGCGGCGGCCGAAGCGGTCGGCCAGCGAGCCGAACAGCATCAGCAGCGAGGCCAGCACCAGGGTGTAGGCGTCGATGATCCACTGCAGGCCGGAGGCGGGCGCGCCGAGGTCCCGCTGGATCTGCGGGAGGGCGATGTTCACCACGGTGTTGTCGAGTCCGACGATGAACAGGCTCAGGCAGCAGATCGCCAGGACGAGCTGCCGGCGGCGGCGTCCGGGATCGGCGGACGGCGGGCTCTCGGGGGTGGCTTCGGGCACGGGTCGATCCTCCCACCGGGCGGGCGTCAGAGGGCGACGAAGCGGACCGTCCGGGTGGTGGGGTCGGCGGTCGCGAGCCGGGCGGTGATCCGCGCGCCGAGCGGGAGGGCGGTGCCGGGCGAGGCGTCGTCCGGGCGCTCGCAGCGGGCCCGGACGGCCGGCTCGCGGAGCTGCACGGTGCCGCGGCCGGGCCGCTTCTCGTCCACGTCGATGACCACCGCCCGGAACTCCTCGCCCACCCGGCCGGCCAGCAGCTCCGCCTCCACCAGGTCCACGCAGGCCCGTTCGACCTCGGCCGCCCGGCGCTCGCCGCCCGCCATCAGCCCGGGCACGGTGGTGAGCGCCTCGCGCGCCCAGTCCGGCACCCGCTCCCCCGCGGCGACCGCCGCGCAGACCTCCTGCGCGAACCGGTCGGCCAGCCGGCGCAGCGGCGCGGTGCAGTGCGCGTACGGCGCGGCCAGCGCGGCGTGCACCGGGTCGGCGGGGGCGGGCACACCCCGGCCCGCGTCGAAGGCGTGGTAGCCGGCGCCGCGCAGCAGCCCGGTGCACTCGTTGAGGAAGGCGGCGTGCAGCGGGCGCTCCGGGTCGAGCGAGCGGACCAGGTCCGGGTAGGGCAGGCCGTCCGGCCAGTCGACGTCCAGCGCCCGGGCGGTGCGGCGCAGCCGCTCGTGGGCGGCGGGCGGGGCGGCGGGCAGGGTGCGGAGCAGGCCGACGCCCGCGTCCAGCATCAGCTCGGCGGCAGCCAGGCCGGTGAGCAGCGAGATCTGGGCGTTCCAGCCGTCGGCGGGGGTGGGGGCGCGGTAGCCGAGGGCGTAGCCGCGCGGGGTCTCCTCGATCTCCTGCTCGGGCACCGGCAGGCTGATCCCGCCGCGGGCGCGCTCGCGCTCCTCGCGCAGCCGGCCGACGGTGGCGAGCAGGCCGAGCTGCTCGTCCGCGCCGCCGGCGTCCACGGCGCGCTGCACGGCGGCGTGGTCGAGCCGGCGGTGCGAGCGGACGGCGGCGCGGCGCAGGTCGGCGAGGACGACGGCGCCGTCGGCGTCCAGGTCGAGCTGCCAGAGCAGGGCGGGGCGCACCTCGCCGGGGAGCAGGCTGGCCGCGTCCTCGGAGAGCCGGGCGGGGTGCAGCGGCACCCGGCGGTCGGGGAAGTACAGGGTCTGCACCCGGCGGCGGGCCTCCTCGTCGACGGCGCCGCCGGGGCGGACGAAGGCGGCGACGTCGGCGATCGCGTAGTGCACCCGGTAGCCGCCGCCGGGGCGGTGGGTGAGGTGCATGGCCTGGTCGAGGTCGCGCGAGCCGGGCGGGTCGACGGTGAACAGCGGCAGGTCGGTGGCGTCGTACTCCGGCATGCGCGGCGAGCCGGCGGCCTCCTCGGCCTCGGCCAGCACGGCATCGGGCCACTCCGCCCGGATCTCCAGCAGGGCGCGCAGCTCGGCCAGCTCCTCGTTGATCCGGGCGGAGTCGGCGGCCTTGACGCGCAGCTTTCGGCGGGGCATGGGGGCAGCGTAGGCCGCTGAACGCGCCGCCGCCCGGCGGGCGGCGGCGCGTTCAGCGGCCGAGGAGCGTGCGCAGGTCCGCGGCGGCGAGCCGGGGGACGCTGAAGTCCACACCGGCCCGGCCCAGCGCCGGGAGGACGGCGGCTGCCTATGTGTTCAGCAGCGGGTGACAGCCCATGACGACTGCCGGGTTTCCCCA
>NZ_JBEOSF010000078.1:0-4874 GCF_040302725.1 Kitasatospora sp. NPDC097605
CCGGTGCCGAAAGGGAGAAGGGCCAAGCCGCCGACGAAGGAGGTGGCGCCGCGCCCGCCGACCGTCGGCACCGGGCCGGAGCGACCCGGAGGCGAACGGGCGAACAACACCGAAGGGCGCCGTCACGAGAGTGACGGCGCCCTTCGGGGCGTATGCGGAACGCCTCAGGCCTGCGGAACGTTCACCGTCGGGGCGGCCATCAGCTGGGTGCGGCGCGGATTGGCGGTGGAGGACGGCAGCTCGGTCGCGTAGGTCGCGACGTCCTCGGGCCCGCGGGCGCCGGGGATCTGGCCGAAGTCCTCGACCGAGGCCAGCGTCGTCCGGCGCGGGTTCGCCGTGGAGTGGCTGGTCGTGTTCGCCTGGGACATCTCGTCAGCACCTCAAGGTCGCGGCCGGGCGACCGATCGCGATCGGCCCCGGCCTGAGTGATTCGGGGAGATTCTGGGCAGGCTGATCGGGGCCGTGCTCCGGATACAGCAAGGTTACGGATCTCTTTCCACAGTCACCGTGACCAAAGCTACACATTCATCTGTGATTTTCGTCACAAATGCCAGAAGATATCTCCGATATCCGACATATCGCCGCATCGACCTTTGCCGACATATCGGAAATATCGGGCATACCCGAAGCTCCACCCATCCTGTTGATCTCGGGTCGGCTTGGCATGCATCCGGCGAGTGTCCGAAAAAGGCGGTATTCCGGTCCGTTTGCCGCACAGTCGGTGAGATCCCGCGCGCGGTGAGTAGTGCCGTCCGGCGCGCCCCGTCCGCCCTTGTTGGGATTCCCCGGCTGTGCTGGAATGCCACGGACCGTGGGTAGGGAGCTGTCCACCCCGGTGACCCGCTCTCCCGGACCGGCCGGGGTGCGGATGGAAACTCGACACCGTCCAGGCCGTGGCGACGCGGCGGGACGCCCGGTCCAGAGGTTGCGACGCCAGTGCAGGGACGTTTCAAAAGGGGTAGCGGCGCCGCGGGTGACCCGGAGTCGCGTGAACCCGTGGCAGCCCCCCAGCAGGCGGCGGCGCCCGGCGGCCCGGCCGAACCGGCACCCGACGTGATCGGAGGCCCGGAGGAGGACGGCGGGGAGCGGAAGTCGGCCCGCGGCAAGCTCCGCAGCTCCCTGACCCGCCGGCGCGCCAAGGGCATGAGCCGCCTCGCCATGCGCAACTGGCGGATCCGCAGCAAGCTGATCGCCCTGCTCGCGCTCCCGGTCCTGGTCGCGCTGGTCCTCGGTGGCCTGCGCATCCAGACCTCGCTCGAGACCTCGCAGCAGCTGGCCCAGATGGCCAACCTCTCGGACCTGGCCAAGAAGGCGACCGACCTCGCCAACGCCCTGCAGAACGAGCGGGACGTCAGCGCCGGTCCGATCACCGCCAAGCCCAACGCGCCGCTGGACGACGACATCGTCGCCGCCCGCAAGGTCACCGACGACCTCAGCCGCACCTTCACCGCGTCCTCGGACAAGTTCGAGAACCTCGAACTCTCCGGCGGCAAGGCGCTGCTCTTCCAGATCCGCAAGGACCTGAACTCGGTCTCCGACGCCCGCGGCAACCCGTACCAGAACAACCAGAACATCCAGGCGACGATCACCGCGTACGACGTGATCATCCGCGACCTGCTGGCGATCACCCAGGACATCGCGCTCGCGTCCAACAACCGCGAGCTGGTCCGCGCGACCCGTGCCCTGCAGCAGTTCTCGCTCGCCAAGAACTCCACCTCGCAGCAGCGCGCGCTGATCAGCGCCGCGCTCGCCAACCCCGGCGGCCCGGACCTCAGCCTGAGCGACGAGTCCTTCGGCATCCGGCTGAAGTCGTCCTACGACAACGCGCTCACCGGCTTCAACAACATCTACACCTCGCACGACCTGGACAACCTGCGCGGCCAGCTGAGCTACAACTCGGTGGTCGCCGCGGCCGACCGCTACGCGCGCTCGATCCTCCAGCAGGGCGGTATCCACCAGGGCGACACCGTCAGCTACAAGGACTGGTACGAGCAGTCCACCGCCAAGATCGCCGCCGAGCGCCGGATCGAGTCCAAGCTCATCGAGGACCTCGACGGCAAGGCCCAGGAGCTCCAGTCCCAGGCCGACACCGAGGCCCTGATCATCGGTGCCGCCGTCGCGCTGGTGCTGCTCGTCGCCCTCGGTGGCGCCGGTCTGATCGCCCGCTCGATGGTGCGCTCGCTGACCCGTCTGCAGGCCGCGGCCGAGGACGTCGCCGAGCGGCGGCTGCCCGAGCTGGTCAAGACGCTCTCCGAGACCGACCCGCACGACGTGGACGTCGCCGTCGAGCCGGTCGGCGTCGACTCCGCGGACGAGATCGGCCACGTGGCGCACGCCTTCGACATGGTGCACAGCGAGGCGGTCCGCCTCGCCGCCGAGCAGGCCCTCCTGCGCGGCAACATCAACGCGATGTTCACCAACCTCTCGCGCCGCAGCCAGGGCCTCATCCAGCGCCAGCTGTCGCTCATCTCCGAGCTGGAGAGCCGCGAGGCGGACCCGGACCAGCTGGCCAACCTCTTCAAGCTGGACCACCTCGCGACCCGTATGCGCCGCAACGGCGAGAACCTCCTCGTCCTCGCCGGCGAGGACCCGGGCCGCCGCTGGACCCGCCCGGTCCCGCTGGTCGACGTGCTCCGCGCCGCCGCGTCCGAGGTGGAGCAGTACGAGCGCATCGAACTCGCCGCCGTGCCGTCGGCCGAGGTCGCCGGCCGCGTCGTCAACGACCTCGTCCACCTGCTCGCCGAGCTGCTGGAGAACGCCACCTCGTTCTCCAGCCCGCAGACCCGCGTCCGGGTCACCGGCCACGCGCTGCCGGACGGCCGGGTGCTGGTCGAGATCCACGACACCGGCATCGGCCTGAGCCCCGACGACCTCGCCGAGATCAACGAGCGCCTCGCCAACCCGCCGACGGTGGACGTCTCCGTCTCCCGCCGCATGGGCCTCTTCGTGGTCGGCCGCCTGTCGCTGCGTCACGGCATCCGCATCCAGCTGCGTCCCAGCGACTCCGGCGGCACCACCGCGCTGGTCATGCTCCCGGTGGACGTCACCAACTCCGCCGACCGCCGCGGCCCCGGCCGTCCCGGCGGCCAGGGCGGGCAGGGCGGGCAGGGCGGCCAGCCCAAGCAGCAGCGCGGGGTCGCGCCGACGCCGCGCCAGCAGCGCCAGGTCCCGGCCGGCCAGGGCGGTCGCTCCGGCGGCCCGGCCGCGCTCGGCCAGGGTCCGGCGGGCGGCGCCCCGCAGCAGGGCCGGCCGCAGCTCGGCCAGGGCGGCCCCGGCCCGTCCGGCGGTCAGGGCGGTCAGGGCGGTTCCGGTGCGGGCGGCGGACTGCCGACCCGTCAGGCCGGCCAGTCGCTGCGTGAGAACCCGGCGCCGCAGGGCGGCCGGCCGGGTGCCCCCGGCCAGCAGGGCCCGCAGCAGGCCCCGAACCAGCAGGCCCCGAGCCAGCAGGGCGGCCTGCCGCAGCGCACCCCGGGCCGGCAGGGCCCGCAGCAGGGCGGCCCCGGTGGCCTGCCCCGCCGCGGCCAGCAGCCC
The DNA here is from genome assembly GCF_040302725.1 of Kitasatospora sp. NPDC097605. Lineage (NCBI taxonomy): Bacteria > Bacillati > Actinomycetota > Actinomycetes > Kitasatosporales > Streptomycetaceae > Kitasatospora > Kitasatospora sp. NPDC097605. Next base: position 3,532 of record NZ_JBEOSF010000078.1, read on the forward strand.
GGCGGTCCCCAGCAGGGCGGCCCGGGCGGACGCCGCCCCGGCCAGGAGCGTCCGCAGGGCGACGGCGTCCCCGCCGCCCGCGGCCCCGAGCAGCCCCAGCACGGGTGGGCCGACCAGTCCGGCCGGCCGGGCGGACCGCAGGGCGCCCGCCCCGGTGAGCGTCCGCAGGAGGGGCTGCCGCAGCGTCAGCGCCCCGGCCAGGGCCGTCCGCCGCAGGGCGCGCAGGGTCCCCAGGGCCCGCAGGGCCAGGGTGGCCGTCCGCAGCGGCCCGCGCCGGGCGACCGGCAGCAGGCGAACCAGCAGACCCAGCCGCTGCCGCAGGTCCAGCCGGCCCAGCAGCTGCCCGCGGCCGAGCCCGCGCCGGTGGAGAGCACCCAGCAGTTCGCCCGCCCCCGGTTCGAGGCCAGTGACATCGACCCGCGCGACCCGCTGGGCCTCGGCCTGGTGGAGCCGGTGCTGCCGGCCATGCCGAACCCGGTCCGTCCGGAGCAGGCCGGCCGGCCGCAGCAGCCGCAGGCCCCGCAGCAGCCGGTCCAGCAGCAGCCCGTCCGGCAGGAGCCGATGGCGCTGCCCACCGGGCCGTCCGACGGCGGGGCGCCGGCCGAGCAGGGCTGGCAGCGCGAGGAGGGCCGCCCGGCCCAGCAGCAGAGCCGGCCGCGGCCGTACCAGCCGCGGCGGCCCGGCACCACGGCCCCCGGCCACCAGCCGCAGGCCGCCCAGGGCCGGCCGCAGCAGCCCGGCCGGCCGCAGCAGGCCCAGCAGCCGCAGGCCCAGGGCCAGCAGCAGGCGGCCCAGCAGCAGCCTCAGCAGCCGGGCCAGCAGCCGCAGCCCGGTGACGCCCCGTGGCGTCCGTCCGCCAACGACGAGCGCTGGCGCCGCGCCGAGCAGGTCCGCGAGCCGTCGACCAGCGGGGTCACCATGTCGGGCCTCCCCCGGCGCACCCCGCAGGCCAACCTGGTCTCCGGGACCGCCGAGGCGTCCCCGCTGACCGGCCCGCAGGTCTCCCGTGCGCCCGAGGAGGTCCGCGGCCGCCTCACCAACCTGCGCCGCGGCATCCAGCAGGGCCGCCGGGCCGGCGCCGAGCAGGCCGCCGGTCAGGGCCAGCCCGGCCAGCCGGGCCAGCCGCAGGGCCCCCAGGCGCAGGGCAACCAGGCCGGTCTCCAGCATGGTGCCCAGCAGCCCGGGTTCGACAGCTTCGGGGGCCGGACCGACGGCAACGCCGCAGATCATCAGGAGCGTTGAGTTGAATCAGATGAGCCAGGCCGCACAGAACCTGAACTGGCTGATCACCAATTTCGTGGACAACACCCCCGGGGTGTCGCACACGGTGGTGGTCTCCGCGG
>NZ_JBEOSF010000079.1:0-4053 GCF_040302725.1 Kitasatospora sp. NPDC097605
CTCCATGGCGTTCGCTTGGCGTTCTAGGATGATCTGTTGTCAGGGACCCGCCAGGGTCAGGTCCCGGGCGGCCGCCCGGGACCCGGCCGGTCGCAGGGCTGCCAGGGCTCGTGCGGACTTGCCGGCGGGCGGGCAGCAGTCCGCGGATCGCCGCTGAGTCCGCCGCAGGCCCCGCGAGGGCATTGTCACTGGTGCTTGGGATGATCGCCGTGGCCGGCGTGAGCGCGCCGGAATCCCGATTCTGAGGTGGCTCGGATGGATACGTGGCAGGTGCTGTCGGCGCTGGTGGCGGAGCGGCTGAAGGCGGCGTCGTCCGGTGAGCGTCGCGTCTTCGCCGCCGGTGTCGCGGAACGCCTGATGAGCCGGCACGAGGAACTGCCCGCCGACGAGCGGGCGCCGTTCACCCTGAGCCTGCGGCCCCCTGCTGAATTCCGTGTGGGAGGGCGCTCTCGGTGACTCGACGGCCTTCTCGGCCGTCAACCGTGGTGTCGCCGAGTACATGCTCGGCGAGTACTGCCACAACGACGGTCAGGACGGCCCGGACGACGCGGACGAGTCCGCCGCGGCGGCGACGTTGTACGCCGCGCACACCTACCTGTTCGGCTGCCATGATTTCGCTGTCTGGACCAGCGGCCGAGGGGTGGAGGCCGTTGAGGAGCATCTTCAGCGCCTGGCTGAGACGGAAGACGAGACGGAAGGGGATGACGTCCTGGTCGACACGGACGAGGCACTGGCCGCCGAGCTGCGACGTCAGCTTCAGGATCTCGACCTCATCGCGACGTTCTCGAAGGACCTCCGCTACTCCAGCCTGGGGTTGCCTGTCGACACGTCGATCCGACTGCGCCGGGAGCTACGGACCCCTCTCTCCAGTCGGGAGTGAGTCTCCGAGGCGCGCCCGTGCCGGGCGGACCGACCCTCCTCGGGTCCAGCCGGCCGGCGGGAGGTGCCGGCCGTCGACACCGCGGGTGCCCCGTGGACGGAGGTCCTGCCCGCAGTCCGTGCCCGCGCCGCCCGCCGGGGGGCAGGCTTCACCCAGGCCTCACCCGCGTCCGGGCGCGGGGCGCCACCGCCACGCGCGGAGCACCTCGTGACGCTCGTCCAACTCGGCGCACACGGCGCCGCCTACGGTCCCCGTCGCGCCGATCACCAAGATCTTCACAGTGGTTCTTCCGTTCCTCCCCCGGGGAGCTCCTGAGCCTTTGGCCGGCACGAGTCTGCGCCGCTCCTACTGACCGAGCCGGCCCTCTCCCGGGGTACACCTGCTGTGGCTACATCTCGTGGGTGTCTGACGGGCGACCGGTGCCGGCCCTCAGGCTCGGCAGCCGGGACGACTGTCTCCGGCCAGAACCACCAGGGCCACCCGGCCGTCCAGGCCGTCGACGTCCCGCTCGGGCCCGGCGAGCGACGCCGTCGGCCCCGGCTCGGTGTGCCGTACCTTCCGGCTCCGGTCGGTGCCGGGCTCAGATACTCAGCAGTAGGACGCGGACGGCCAGGCCCAGGAACGCGCCCGTGGCAAGGACGCCGAGGACCCAGTTCCGCTTGAAGGTGCCTGGATCGATCACCGGCCACACGGACAGCCCGGCCAGGGAAGCGCCCATGACGGCCCAGCTGACCCACCCGGAGGCATTCGGGTCGAGACCGAGGCCGCCGACGACCCAGCGGACGATGCTTGAGCAGACCGCGGCGGCCAAGAAACCGACGACGTACCAGACGCGGAGGAGGGACGTCTCCAGGAACGTCCGACGAATGAAGACGTGCAGCGTGTGATGCGCTCGTGCGAGTGGGCCAATGAACCGGGCTACTGAGGTCGAACGAATCCTGCCGGACACCCTGCTCGATTCCCTTCGACGGGGAGCGTGTCTATGCAGGCTCCTCCGTGACAGCGGGCCACGTGGTGGGAACGGACCAGATCGGCTGGATCCGGATCCCCCTCGCCCAGCGGCCGGCGTGCCCCGCTGCCAGCACCGCGCCCGACCATCAGCGAGCACCGGGGGACGAACCGCACCGCCGGTACCGCACAGCCCGCTCCGCCCGGGACCTCCTGCCCCGCAAGAGCTCCATCGAGACCCGCCACCACCTCGCCGGACACCGACGCCCACGCCCGGCCCCACCCCGCCCCGCCCTGACCCGGGCGGTCCAGACCGAGCACCGGTCCCGTGTCAAGACCGCCGCCGGCCAGGCACAGCGACCACTCATCCATGTGGTCCGGCGTCCACCGCGCGGGGAGTAGTTCGCGAAGCGGTGGAACGGGCGGATCCACCGGTGTTCCGCCGCCATCGACCGCGGCTCCGCGCACCGCCGATCTCCGGCTCCCGGGTGCGGTCGGTGCCGTCGCGACGGCGGTTTCCGAACGTCGCCGTGGAGGGGCGGCGGCCGGGAGCGGACCGCGGCTGTGTCGCCCCCAGCGGCTACAGTGCCCCTCATGCCGAAGAGACCGACCGACCTGTGGCGTGAGCACATCGCCGAAGAAGCCGCGGCGGTGGCGGCGGGAACGCTCGACCCGGAGTGCGCGTACAGCGCCGCGCTCTTTCCCGCCAGCCTCCTGACCGTCACCGATGACGTCCTCGCCGCCTTCGAAGCCGACGTGGCTGCGCTGGGCGCAGGCCCGGCCGACAACGACGTCCTCGGTGTCGTCGAGCGGGTCGTGCTGGAGCTCAACCGTGTCCATGAGGCTCATGACGAGGCCGCCTACGAGACCGACGAGCGGGAACTGCTCTGCGCCTACATCGACGACTCCCTCGTCGCCGCCGGCGTCGACGTCGTGGCCTTCGCCGAACGGCAGGGTCTCGGCCGCCACGAGATCACCGACCGCTGGCGGGATTGGTGATCGGAGCCGGGGTCTCGTTGGGGCAGTTCCCGCCGAGGCGTCCGGGTCGTTGACGTAGGCGTGGCGCTTGCGTCCTGTGCGGCCGGTGACGCACGTCCTGGCATGGGCATCCGGGTGTCGGGCCGTGCGGCCCCGCAGACGGTCCTGGAGAGGGATGACCGGGCCCTGGTCGCCGCCGGCATCGCAGTGTCGCTGCGGCTGCGGATGCGCGTCTGTGGGATCGGCGGCATCCGGCACGAGTTCCCGCAGCCTGGCGAGAGCGGACGGCCGGCTGGCCGCGGTGGGGTCGGTCCCGGACGGGCGTTTGCGGGCGAGAGCCGACCAGCGCGGCGGCGGCGTAGGCGTGGTCGTTCGGGAAGAGATGACCGGTGCCGGTGCCGAGGAGGTCGTGGAGCGGCGTGTGGCGCATCATCGGGTCCGACGGTGGCCGCAGCACTGATCGTTGAGAATCCTCACGGCCGACCGGTCCGGCGGCCTAGGCTTGCACGGTGATCGAGATCCTCGACAATCTGGACGTGCTGACACGGCAGCGGGTCGATCTCGCGACCGTCACGGTGGGGGGCGTGGCCCTGGGGGCCCCAGGTGAAGCGGTCCGGCACCGGGAGATCGTCGAGGCCCACTCCGCGGTGGTCGCCCGGTATCGCGGCGGGAGCGGCGTGGTCGGCGAGTACTACGACGCGGACGGGCGGCAGCTGACGTTGGACGAGGTCGTCGGCCACGTCGTCCGGTCGGACGGAAGCCTGCACTGCGCCGACGGGGTGGGCTATTCGATCCGGGGCGGAGTGGTCGACAGCTTCGGGATCGGCGATTCGTATCTGTCCCACTTCGCCCGCCTGACGTCGTACGACGCGTTCCTGGAGGCTTTCGGCACACCCGACCGGGTGACGGAGGACGTGGCATTCGGCGATCTCCTGAACCGCTATGCCTACTACCAGGGCGGGCAGAAGCGCATTCTGTGGGACGCCTTCAACGACAGGGTGAGCTGGATCAGCCTGGGATCCCTGGGAAGCTGAGTGAGCGTTTCGTTCCCGGTCGTCGTCGAAGTCCGCGCGCAAGAACCGCCGCTCCACTGGATCGTCCGATAGGAAAGGCGGGGGCGCCCGCGCCCGACAGGAGTGGGCGGTGCGTCGACCCGGTGCACGATCTCGCTGTACAGCGGGCGGTGCCGGCAGCGGTCGTTCTCGCCGACCAGCACGGTCAGCCGCAGCGCCGGACCGCCCAGCCGG
>NZ_JBEOSF010000080.1:0-4032 GCF_040302725.1 Kitasatospora sp. NPDC097605
AGCGACACCCCCGTCATCACCCTGGACGCCCGACGCCGCGACAGCGCCAAGAGCGCCCTCATCACCCTCGTCGAACACGCCCTCCTCGCCCGCCTGCGCTGAGCGGAACCCGAGGCCGGCGGCCCCGGTACCCCGTCGCGCCGGCGGGGTACCGGGGCACGTTCGCTTGCGGAGAGGTGTCGTCCGGACGCCTCGCGCAAGACCCTCGCATAAGCAGCGGATAACAGTTCGGTAGGCATTTCGTGATCAACAATGACTGTTTGTAGCGAATCAGCGTCACTCAGCGCCAGAAGACCACAGTTTTGCGCCAACATGTTGGCGAATGTCCTGAATTGCACCGCAGACTTCGCCCACCAGCAGCTGTTTGTCCCCCATCCCTGCACGTGCTGAAATTCCAGCTACCCCTGGATCCCATACGGCCGCCGTTCCCCGGAACGGGCGGTCCCCCGGGGTAGCGCTGGATTGATCCATGGCCGGCTGTCGGCCGAGAGGTAGTTGTCGAGTGAGGCGTAAGCAGCAGGTCGCCCCGCAGCGGCGCTCCGAGCCCCGCCAGAGCGAGCCGAACGGCACCGCACCGGAACCGGGCGGGTTCTCGGCGTTCACACCGGTCGAGGAACGGCCGCAGGCCGCCCCGGCACCGCAGCAGCCGACGCCCGGCCAGGACCGCGCGTCCACCGCGGGCGCCGGCACCGGCCCCACCGCGGGCTCCGGCACCGGCGCGGACGACACCGGCGCCAAGACCAGCCGCTACGACTTCGTGCGCCCGCGCAACTGGCGCGTGCCCGCCCGTCTGATCGCGATCCTGCTGATCCCGGTCGTCATCGGCCTGGTCTTCGGCGGACTGCGCGTCAACACCTCGATCGACGGCTTCGTCAAGGCCGACCGCGCCCAGCGCACCGCCGCCCTCGCCAAGGCCGCCACCGAGCTCGCCGAGGCCCTGGAGAGCGAGCGCGACAAGACGCTCATACCTCTGATCACCAAGCAGGACCCGAACAACGACGTCACCAAGGCGCGCTCGACCACCGACGCCGCCCTCAAGGCGTACAACGCGGCCTACGAGGCGAGCGACAAGTCCGGCGAGCTGCCCCGCCGTCACGAGGCGTTCCAGCAGGTGGTCGTCCACCTGCCGCAGCTGCGGGCCACCGCCTACGCCGACCACCTGTTCGCCTCCGCGACCGTCAGCGCCTACTCGGTGATGTACGCCCCGCTGCTGTCCTACGACAACTCGGTCGGCCTCGGCTCGTCCAACCTGACCAGCAAGGGCCGCTCGATCTACGCCATGTCGCTGGCCAAGGCCTCCGCCTCGACCCAGCGCGCCCTCATGCTGCAGCTGCTGGTCGGCATCTCCGCCCAGAAGACCACCCGGTACGAGAACGTCGACCTCATCCAGCAGCTGCTGGTCGCCCAGCGCCTGGAACAGACCGCGCTCTCCGAGTTCAACACCGGCAGCGCCCCCGAGGACGCCAAGGAGTACGCCGACGCCCAGGTCGCCCAGGCCAACGCCGACCAGCGCGCCGCCTACCGCATGCCCAACGGCAGCGTCCCGACCATGCAGGGCCTGCTGAACCTCGGCACCGCCTACACCCAGGCCGCCGCCAACGGCCAGTCCCAGGGCAAGGACGTCGCCGACCGCGCCTACAAGGACGCCAAGGACTCCGGTCTGACCCCGGAGAACTGGAACCAGGCCGCCAACACCCACATCTCCAGCCTCCGCGCCACCGAGGTCGCGCTGCTGGACGACGTGCTCGTGGACGCCGCCGAGCTGCGCGACAACGCCCGGTTCGACGCCATCCTCAACTCGCTGATCGTGCTCACCGCGCTGATCCTCGCCGGTGTCCTCACCGGCTACGTGGCCCGCTCGATGATCCTCGGCATGCGCACCCTGCGCAACGCCGCCCTGGAGATCGCCGACCACCGCCTGCCCGAGCTGGTCGAGCGGCTCTCCAAGACCGACCCGGACCGGGTGGACACCAACGTCACCCCGATCCCGCTGCACGGCCGGGACGAGATCGGCGAGGTCGCCCGGGCCTTCGACCAGGTCCACCGGCAGGCGGTCGCGCTCGCCGCCGAGCAGGCGCTGCTGCGAGGCAACGTCAACGCGATCTTCACCAACCTGTCGCGCCGCAGCCAGAGCCTCATCCAGCGCCAGCTGGCGCTGATCACGGACCTGGAGAACAACGAGGCCGACCCGGACCAGCTGGAGAACCTCTTCAAGCTGGACCACCTCGCGACCCGTATGCGCCGCAACGGTGAGAACCTGCTCGTCCTCGCGGGCGAGGAGGCCGGCCGCCGCTGGAACACCCCGGTCCCGCTGGTCGACGTGCTCCGCGCCGCCGCGTCCGAGGTGGAGCAGTACGAGCGCGTCGAGCTCTCCGGCATCCCCGAGGCCGAGGTCGTCGGCGCCGCCGTGACCGACCTCGTCCACCTGCTCGCCGAGCTGCTGGAGAACGCCACCACGTTCTCCAGCCCGCAGACCCGGGTGCTGGTCAACGCCACCCGCCTGCCGGACGGCCGGGTGCTGGTCGAGATCCACGACAAGGGCATCGGCCTCACCGCCGAGGACTTCGCGGAGATCAACGAGAAGCTGGCCGAGCCGCCCACGGTCGACGCCACCATCTCCCGCCGCATGGGCCTGTTCGTGGTCGGCCGGCTCTCCCAGCGGCACGACATCCGCGTCCAGCTCCGCCCCTCCGGCGAGTCGGCCGGCACCACCTCGCTGGTCATGCTCCCCCCGTTCATCACCCAGATGGCCGTGGCACCGGAGCCCGAGGAGCAGTTCACGGTCTCCCGGATCTTCACCGAGCAGGAGCCGTCCGCCGAGTGGGCCGTCGACCGCGACCCGGTCCGCAGCGCCGCCGAACTCGGCTTCGACGACCACCTGACCGGCATCGGCAACTCCGGCTCCACCGGCTTCAGCCCGGCCCTGGAGGCCGTCCAGCGCTCGCAGCGCCTGGACCAGGTCCGCCGCGCCGCGCTGGAGTCCGGCCCGCCGACCGGCCTGCCGCCGGTGGTGGACGCCGAGGTCGAGGACGACTACCCGGCCTACGGGCGCCGCAACGACGACGCCTACGCCCCGGACGGGCAGTACCCGCAGCAGGGCTACGAGCAGTCCGGCTACGCCGACGACCAGTACGGCTACCAGGACGGCTACCAGGACGAGTACGGCCAGGGCGGCTACGACGCCGAGGGCTACCAGCAGGACGGCTACGGCCAGTACCCGCAGCAGGGCTACGACGAGTACGGCCAGGAGGCCGGCTACGACCGGTCCGGCTACGCCGACGACCAGTACGGCCACCAGGCCGAGGAGGCCCCGGCGGGCCACCCGTACGCCCCCGAGCAGCCCGCCCTCCCGGCCGCCGACACCGCCCCCGCCACCCTGCCGTCCGGGCTGCCGCAGCGCCGTCCCGGCCAGCAGCTGGCCGGCGGCGGCTTCCCGGCCGGCCCGCAGGACGGCAACGGCGGCGGGGAGAGCCCGAACTGGTTCACCGGCGCCAAGGACACCTCGTCCGCCCCCGCCGAACCCCGCGGCCACGACGTGTCCGCCCTCGGCGGCTACGGGCCCACCGGCCCGACCGCCGCCGGCAGCGCGGCCTGGCAGTCGCCCAACGACGGTGACTGGCAGCGCGCCGAGAAGCTCCGCGAGCCCTCCTCCAGCGGCACCACCCAGGCCGGCCTGCCCCGGCGGGTGCCCAAGCAGAACCTGGTGGCGGGCAACGCCAAGCCCACCCCGCAGGACGGCCCGCAGGTCTCCCGCTCGCCCGAGGAGGTCCGCGGCCGCCTCACCAACCTGCGCCGCGGCGTCGAGCAGGGCCGCAGCGCCGGTACCACCGGAAGCTTCCGGATCGACCCCGATCAGGTAGACCCGTCCGGCAACGGACAGCAGAATCGCAGCACCGATCTCTTCGGCGGCTCGAACCACCAGGAGCGTTGAGTTGAGTCAGATGAGCCAGGCCGCACAGAACCTGAACTGGCTGATCACCAATTTCGTGGACAACACCCCCGGGGTGTCGCACACGGTGGTGGTCTCCGCGG
>NZ_JBEOSF010000081.1:0-3880 GCF_040302725.1 Kitasatospora sp. NPDC097605
GTGCCCGGCACGGCGAGATCTCCGCGTACTCCTTGTCCCGCACAGGGGCCGACGGGCGGGAGCGGTTCCACATCGCGGCATCCACCGGAGCGGCCGGTCGAGGCGCTGCACCACTTCCGGCTCGTGGACGGCTCGTGGACGCGCTGCCCTGGCGCTACAGCGAGGCCCCGGCCGGGTACTTCTGCCACGTAAGGGCCGCTGCTGCCAAGTTCGCCGTCGACCAGTCGGCGGCGATCGCCGGGGCATCCACCACCTGAACGTCGGCGCCCGGCGACGGGACCGGAGCGGGGCCCCTCCGGGACTGAACAAACGTCGAGGTCACCACCGCCCCTCGGCGCGAGATGGCAGCCCGCTACGAGCGCGCCTTCGACGAGAACCGCCTGCCGGTCCAGGCAACCTCGCGGACCTGCGGGTCGGGGTCGTTGACGACCTCGACCTGGTGCAGGACGCCGCCCCGTGGCCGCGGCGAGCTGGTCTGCCGGCCGGTTTCTACCTCTGGTCCCCCTGACCATCCGTTCTCGCTGGCGCGGTGAACGCCGCCGGCCGGTCCACGCTGCTCCAGTGTCCGAACGGGTAGACCACCCACTCTCCCCGTCCGATGATCCGGCGCTCGGGCACGAAGCCACCACCAGGATCGCCCAGGTGGTCACGCGAGTCGTGGGAGGCGCTGCGATGGTCCCCCATCACCCACAGCTTTCCATCCGGCACCACCACGTCGAAGGCCGCGTCCGACGGTTCGTCGCCTTCGGCCAGATAGGACGACTCGTCGATCGGCATGCCGTTGACAGTGATCCGCCCGCCCGGGCCGGTGCTGGTCACCCTGTCCCCGCCGACGCCTATGACGCGCAGGACGAAGATCGTGTCCCCGGCCGATGTCAGGCCCAGGTCCCGTCCCAGCGAACGCAGTCCCTCCAGGACACCGGCCCGCTTCGCCGACCCTCGCACGAAGTAGCCCCTCCCGTCGAAGACCACCACGTCCCCGCGTCGGGGATGGCCGTCGAAGGCGTACGCCAGCTTGTTCACGATCAGGCGGTCTCCCGGTCGCACAGTGTTCTCCATCGAGCTCGACGGCACCGCGAACGGGCGAGCCACGAAGGCGTTCACCGGCAGAATGATCACGACGCAGACCCCCAACAGCCGCAGCAGGCCGCGCAGGCGAGAACGAGCCTGCGGGCTCCCGGACGAGTCCGCCTTCTCCTCCGGCCGTGCCCGGCCGTTCGCCTCACCGTGCTCGTTCACATCCGCCCTCCTGACGGTCGACGCCGGACGGCAGAGCCGTACGCGGGGCGGTGCCCTCTTGACCGACTGCTGGACCTCGTCGATGCCCGAGCAGCGCGCCGAACTGACGATGGTAGTGATGGTGGTGTCGGCACCCAGTGGCAGCCCCAGGCCCGGCAGGGGAAGCGGGGCGCAGAACAGCCACCGGACGTGGCTCTCGTCGTCGTCCCTGGCGCGGGCGGTGCGGGCCTCGGGAGCGGACCAGGACGAGAACCGCTATTGGAGCCGGGAGGACGCCTTGCGCTGCGGGGCGGCCCTGCTGGAGCCCGCCGAGGCCCTGGAACGGAAGGTCGGCTGCGATCTGGTGACGATGGCGACCGACGGGCACGAGCCCCTGCGCGGCGAGGCGGCCGCCCTTCTGATCGCGCTCGCCGGGCGGAGACGGAGACCTCCGTGCTGCGCTCGCTGGTCGCCGGCTTCGACCGGCTACGCGACCCCTTCCACCAACTCATGCGCCAAGACCTCGGCACCTGAGAAGACGGAACAACCATCTCAACCCCCGGCAACGACTCACACCCCGCGGCTCTTGGCCGTGCTCGGCCGGCAGCTCCAGGGTGGTGGTGACCGGCGCCGCATCGTCGTACTCGCGCCAGCCGTCCCCGCCCGCGTCGTGGGTACGGATGGTCCGCCACCGCCTGCTGCCGGTCCGCCAGAGCGGCGGGCGGGGAGCGCGGCCGACGAGGGTGCCGGTGCAGCGAGCAGCAGCGCGAGGTCCGGCGCAGCGAGGGGTCGGCCGGCCGGTCGTCCGGAGGGGCGGAGACTCATTGCGGGCCGGTCGGAGTAGTGGACGGGCGCAGAACGCGGGCCCTTTCGACACTGAGCGCGGGGCCGGACCGCCGACCGTGTCCGGCCGCTACGAGCGAGACGAAAGGAAGGCGTACACCGTGCGCGAGAAGGACACCGAAGCCGCCGCGGCGGCCGGGACGGGAGTGCCCCGCCGGGGCGGGCGGCACCTGATAGGCACCGCGAGCGCGGTGGCCCTGGCATGGAGCGGGCTCTGCGGCCCCCTGCCGGCGTCGGCGGCCACCCCCGCCCCGGCGCAACCTCCGGCCACGCCCGGGCCGGCGGCCAGGGCGGCGAGCGGCTCCCAGCTCTTCACCACCCCAGGGCTGAACTTCTTCGACGTCCCCGCCGGGGTGACGAGGGTGACGATCTCCGCGTGGGGCCCGGGCGGGCCCGGCGGCGCCGGCAGCGGCGGGGGCGGCGGCGCGGGTGGAGGCGGCGGGGAGAAGGAGAGCAGCGGCGACACCGGCGGCAACGGAGGCGGCGGCGGAGGCGCGGGCGCCGGTGGAGGCGGGGGTCAGGGCGGCCAGGCCGGCTCCTTCGTCACCTGCACGCTGGACCTCGGAATCCTGTCCTCGAACACCATCAGTTACCTGGACGTCTCCGTCGGCGCGCCGCATGCGGGCACCACCGGCGGGGCGGGCGGGGCAGGGGGCAGCGGCGGAGCCGGGAACAACGACGACGGCACGAACGGCGCCGACGGCGTGAGCGGCCAGCAAAGCCTGGAGATCCTGCCCCGCAACTCCACCAGGGTTTCGGTGCTCGGGCTCGGTCTGCCTGACCTCGTCACGGCGCCCGCGGGCGGCGGCGGGCACTCGGGCAGCTACGGCGACGGCGGCACGGGCGGTGACGGCGCGGGCGGCTTCGCCGAGACCATCGGTGACGGCGGCCCCGGGGGCGGCCGCGGCCACGGCGGCCACGGGGCACCGAATGCTCCCGGCCCGTTCGACTTGCCCAACTGCGGCCTCTACGGCGAAGGGCAGACCACCTTCGGAGCGGCCGGCGCCAACGGCGGCGAAGCGGACGACGGGGGCAACGGCCTCGACGGGCAGACCGCTCCTCCCGGCTACCCGGGCGCGGCCGGCGGCACCGGCGGTTCACCCGGCCTGTTCGGAGCGGCCGGTGACGGCGGGGCGGCCACCGCCTTTGGCGAGTACGCGTTCGGCGCCGGCGGCAGAGGCGGCGCGGGCGGCTTCGGCGGCAGGGGCGGCGACGGAGGCGCGGGCGGCACGCCCGGCATCAACGGCGGCACCCCGGGCAGCGGCGCCCCCGGCACGGTCGGCAAGCCCGGCGACAACGGAGCCCCGGGCGCCACCGGAGCCGTACTCATCCAGTGGTGACCACCCCGGCCACCTGACCAGACCCCGCCCCCGGGGCTCCGGTACGGCCCGCCCCCGGATGTACCGGGCCGGGTGAGGCGGACCGGTCCGTTGCCCGGGAGCGCAGTCGTGGTGCGGGTCGCACGGGCCGCGCAGGGCCGGCGGTGTACGGCCGGTGACCGCTGCGAGCGCGAGGTCCGGCACCGGCACGCCGGGAACGCGGGCAGGCCGGCCACGGCCCGGCCCAGCCGGTCACCGCGAGCGCACCGCCGGGCAGGACCGGGCGCGCGAGGCGGGTGCGGACCTCGGCGCGGGCGGTGACCTCCACCTCGGCCCCCGTGCCGTCGACCAGCCGCACCGGCTGCGGGCCGGCCGGCACGCGGGCCGGGGACGGGGCGGGCAGCCGGCCGGCACGCAGGCCGTGGCGGGCCGGCTGCCCGCCTGACCCGTGAGCTGGTGCTCTCCGACACGGTGGCCGAGGGCGTGCTGCACGTCTCCGC
>NZ_JBEOSF010000082.1:0-3813 GCF_040302725.1 Kitasatospora sp. NPDC097605
TCGCATCCAACACCCGCCACCGGGTCGACCTGCCCACCTACGCCTTCGACCGCCGCCGCTACTGGCTGGAATCCGGGACCGCCACCACGGCCGCCGCGCCTGGCACTGACCCGGTGGAAAGCGCCTTCTGGGAGGCCGTCGAACGCGAGGACCTCGACTCCCTCGTCACCGCCCTCGAACTCGACGCCCCCGAGACCCTGCACTCCCTGCTGCCGTCCCTCGCCTCCTGGCGACGCCGCAGCCGCGAACAGGCCGTCACCGACTCCTGGCGCTACCGCATCACCTGGATGCCCCTGGCCGACCCGAAGACCGCCGTGCCGCAGGGCACCTGGCCGGTCGTGGTCCCCGCCGGCGTCCCCGAGGCGCAGCAGGTGGTCGAGGCACTGCGTGAGCAGGGCGTGAACGTGCTGCCCCTGGAGGTGAAGCCGGCCGACGCCGACCGCGAGACGCTCGTCTCGCAGCTGCGCGAGACGCTGGGCGGCGCGGCCCCCGCCGGGGTGCTCTCCCTGCTGGCCCTGACCGAGGGCGGGCACCCGGGTTGCCCGGAACTGCCGGCCGGGCTCGGCCTGACCCTGACGCTGGTCCAGGCCCTCGGCGAGGCCGGCATCGACGCGCCCCTCTGGCTCGCCACCCGCGGCGCCGTCACCACCGCACCGGCCGGGACCGCCGGGACCGATCAGCCGGTCGACCCGGTGCAGGCCGCCGTGTGGGGTCTGGGACGGGTCGCCGCGCTCGAACACCCGCAGCGCTGGGGCGGCATGGTCGACCTCCCGGAAGCCCTGGACCGCCGCGCCGCCACGCTGCTGTGCGCCGCGCTGGCCGGTCCCGACGACGAGGACCAGCTCGCCGTGCGCGGCACCCGGCTCCTGGTCCGCCGGCTGGTCCGTTCCTCGCCGGCCTCGGCGGACCCCGTCCCGGCCTGGAAGCCCCGGGGCACCGTCCTGATCACCGGCGGCACCGGCGGCATCGGCAGCCAGACGGCCCGGTGGCTGGCCCGCAACGGCGCGGAACACCTGGTCCTCACCAGCCGCAGCGGGGCGGAGGCCCCCGGCGCGCGGGAACTGGAGGCCGAACTCACCGGGCTCGGCGCCCGCGTCACCCTCGCCGCCTGCGATGTCACGGACCTCGACGCCCTGCGCGCGCTGGTCCGGCAGGTGGAGGCCGGCGGCTCGCCGATCCGCACCGTGATGCACATCGCCGGTGCGGGCGTACTGGTGCCGCTCGCCGACACCGACCTGCTGGAGTTCTCCGACACCGCCCACGCGAAGATCGTCGGCGCGGCCAACCTGGACGCGGTGTTCGACCGCGCCACGCTGGACGCCTTCGTGCTGTTCTCCTCGATCTCCGCGGTCTGGGGCAGCGGGGACCACGGCGCGTACGCGGCGGCCAACGCGTACCTCGACGGCCTGGCCGAGCGGCGCCGGGCCCGGGGCCTCGCCGCCACCTCGGTGGTCTGGGGCATCTGGAGCCCGGAGGACGGCGGCGGCATGGCCGCCAACCTCGCCGAGGAGCAGCTGCGCGGCCGCGGCATCCCGTTCATGTCGCCCAAGCTGGCGATCGACGCCTTCCAGCGGGTGCTGGACCACGACGAGACCGTGGTGGTCGTCGCGGACGTCGACTGGGAGCGGTTCGTGCCGGTGTTCACCTCCGCGCGGCCCAGCCCGCTGCTCGGCGGGGTGCCGGAGGTCGCCAGGATCCTGGCCACCGAGGCCGCGCCGGCCGAGCCCGGGGACGACGACTCCTCGGTGCGGCTGCGGCTGACCGGGCTCTCCGCCGAGGAGCGCCGGCGCGCCATCTCCGAGCTGGTGTGCACCCAGATCGCCTCGGTGCTCGGCTACCCCGGCCCGGCGGCCGTCGACGAGTCACGGGCCTTCCGGGAGCTCGGGTTCGACTCGCTGAGCGCCGTCGACCTCCGCAACCGGCTGAGCGCGGCGACCGGGCTGCGGCTGCCCGTCACGGTGGTGTTCGACTACCCGCGGGCCCGCGCGCTGGCCGACCACATCGGGGCCGCGCTCTTCCCCGACCAGGGGCGCCCGGCCCCGGCCGACCCCGCCGAGGCGGAGGTCCGGGAGCTGCTGGACTCCATTCCGCTGTCCCGGCTCCAGGAGTCCGGGCTGCTCGACGAACTGCGCAGGCTGGCCCAGTCGCCCGACACCGAATCCGCCGCGGTGCCCGGCGACGGCGACTCCGCGGATGCCATCGACGATCTGGACGTCGATGGGCTGATCCGCATGGCGTACGACAACAAGTGACCTCAGAGACGACGCGAAGAGCGGAGCAGATGATGACGAGCGCCGACGACAAACTCGTGGGAGCGCTGCGCGAGTCCCTGAAGGAGACCGAGCGGCTGCGGCGGGCCAACCAGCAGCTCACGGCGGCGTCCCGGGAACCGATCGGCATCGTCGCCATGAGCTGCCGCTACCCCGGGGTCGGTTCGCCCGAGGAGCTGTGGAACCTGGTCGCCGAGGAGCGGGACGCCATCTCCGGGTTCCCCGTCAACCGCGGCTGGGACCTGGACGGCCTCTATGACGCGGACCCGGACGTACAGGGCAAGGTCTACACGACCGAGGGCGGCTTCCTGCACGACGCCGACCGCTTCGACCCGGCGTTCTTCGGCATCTCGCCGCGCGAGGCCGCCGCCATGGACCCGCAGCAACGGCTGCTGCTGGAAACGTCCTGGGAGGCCTTCGAGCGGGCCGGCATCGACCCCTCGGCGCTGCACGGCAACAAGGTCGGCCTCTTCGTCGGCGCGGCGTACCAGGGCTGGGGCATCGACTACCAGAACGTGCCCGACGGGGTGCAGGGCCACCTGGTCACCGGCATGTCGACCAGTGTCATCTCCGGCCGCGTCTCCTACACCCTCGGTCTGGAGGGGCCGGCCGTCACGGTCGACACCGCCTGCTCGTCCTCCCTGGTGGCGCTGCACCTCGCCGTCCAGTCGCTGCGGCAGGGCGACTGCGCCATGGCGATGGTCGGCGGCGCGGCGATCATGGCCGACCCGCTCGGCCTGGTCGGCTTCAGCCGCCAGCGCGGCCTGGCGCTGGACGGCCGCTGCAAGGCGTTCAGCGAGGACGCCGACGGCATGGGCCTCGGCGAGGGCGTCGGGGTGCTGCTGCTGGAGCGGCTGTCGGACGCCCGGCGCAACGGTCACCCGGTGCTCGCCGTCGTCCGGGGCAGCGCGATCAACCAGGACGGCGCCAGCAACGGGTTGAGCGCGCCCAACGGTCCCGCTCAGCAGCGGGTGATCCGCGCCGCGCTGGCCAACGCCCGGCTCAAGCCGGAGCAGGTCGACCTGATGGAGGCGCACGGCACCGGAACCACACTCGGCGACCCGATCGAGGCCGGCGCGCTGCTCGCCACCTACGGCCAGGGGCGGCCGGAGGAGCGGCCGCTCTGGCTGGGCTCGGTCAAGTCGAACCTCGGGCACGCCCAGGCCGCGTCCGGGGTGGCCGGGGTCATCAAGATGGTGATGGCCCTGCGCAACGGGGTGCTGCCGCGCACCCTGCACGTGGACGAGCCGTCGCGGAAGGTGGACTGGGAGTCCGGCGCGGTGCGGCTGCTGACGGAGGCCCGGCCGTGGCCGCAGGGCGAGGAGCCCCGGCGGGCCGGCGTGTCCTCCTTCGGCGTGAGCGGCACCAACGCCCACATCGTGCTGGAGCAGGCCCCGGCGGAGGAGCCGGCCGCCGTCGAGGAGCAGGCGTCCGTCCTGGGTTCGGGGGTGGTGCCGCTGGTGGTGTCGGCGCGCAGTGCCGCGTCGCTGCGCGGCCAGGCCGAGCGGCTGGGCGCGCTGCTGGCCGGTGACGCCGCCCCGGG
>NZ_JBEOSF010000083.1:0-3801 GCF_040302725.1 Kitasatospora sp. NPDC097605
GAACTTACCCGACAAGGAATTTCGCTACCTTAGGACCGTTATAGTTACGGCCGCCGTTTACTGGGGCTTCGATTCAATGCTTCTCTTGCGATGACATCCCCTCTTAACCTTCCAGCACCGGGCAGGTGTCAGGCCTTATACCTCATCTTTCGATTTTGCAAAGCCATGTGTTTTTGTTAAACAGTCGCCTGGGCCTTTTCACTGCGGCTGACATTGCTGTCAGCGCCCCTTCTCCCGAAGTTACAGGGCCATTTTGCCGAGTTCCTTAGCCATGATTCACTCGAGCACCTTAGAATCCTCTTCCCGGATACCTGTGTCGGTTTGCGGTACGGGTTTTTATAACCTGAAGCTTAGCGGTTTTTCTTGGAAGTCTGATTACCTGCACTATCCAATCGCCCGAAGGTCCTTGGTACTATCAGCGCTCAGCATCGATCACGGATTTGCCTATGTTCGATATACCTACAGCCTTCAACGATCTATTCCGTCAGATCGCGGCAGTGTCACTACTCCGTCCCCACATCGCAGTTATAAAAAGTACTGGAATATTAACCAGTTGTCCATCGAATTTCCCCTTCGGGTTCTCCTTAGGTCCCGACTGACCCTGATCCGATTAGCGTTGATCAGGAAACCTTATCCTTTCGGTGGGCGGGTTTCTCGCCCGCCTTATCGTTACTTATGCCTACATTTGCTTTTCTATGCGCTCCAGCACCCATTACCAGATACCTTCGCTGCACATAGAATGCTCCCCTACCGATATATTTCAATCCCATAGCTTCGGTGTACGGTTTAATGCCCGTTTATTATCCATGCCCGATCGCTCGACTAGTGAGCTGTTACGCACTCTTTAAATGAATGGCTGCTTCCAAGCCAACATCCTAGCTGTCTGTGCAATCGGACCTCGTTAGTTCAACTTAACCGTAACTTGGGGACCTTAGCTGATGGTCTGGGTTCTTTCCCTCTCGGCGCGTGACCTTAGCACCCCGCGCCTCACTGCCGGCCATATTACATAGCATTCGGAGTTTGTCTGGATTTGGTAGGATTTGACTCCCCCGCACCCAATCAGTAGCTCTACCTCTATGTAACTCGATGCCGACGCTGTTCCTAAAAACATTTCGGGGAGTACGAGCTATTTCCCAGTTTGATTAGCCTTTCACCCCTACCCACAGATCATCCGGAAACTTTTCAACGTTTATCGGTTCGGTCCTCCAGTACGTGTTACCGCACCTTCAACCTGTCCATGGGTAGATCACAAGGTTTCGCGTCTACCTCCTCTGACTATACGCCCTGTTCAGACTCGCTTTCGCTTCGGATCCGTGCCTGAAGCACTTAACCTTGCCAGAGAAGAGTAACTCGTAGGCTCATTATGCAAAAGGCACGCCGTCACTGGACCTGCCAGCTCCGACCGCTTGTAAGTACACGGTTTCAGGTTCTATTTCACTCCCCTGTTCGGGGTTCTTTTCACCTTTCCCTCACGGTACTGGTTCACTATCGGTCTCTCAGGAGTATTTAGCCTTACCGGATGGTGCCGGCTGATTCCCACAAGGCGTCTCCGACCTCGCGGTACTCAGGATACTGCTAGACTGGTATTCTATACGTGTACTGGGCTATCACCATGTATCGCCGGGCTTCCCATCCCGTTCCACTTCTGTTTACCAATGCCACGTTGCAGTCCTACAACCCCCACTTTGCCGTAACAAAGTAGGTTTGGGCTCTTTCCCTTTCGCTCGCCACTACTCAGGAAATCATTGTTATTTTCTCTTCCTCTGCTTACTTAGATGTTTCAGTTCGGCAGGTTTGCTCATTATATGTGACATGTCTTCAACATGCCGGGTTGCCCCATTCGGAAATCTCCGGATCTAGTTCCTATTTGCAGATCCCCGGAGCTTATCGCAGCTTATCACGTCCTTCTTCGCCTCTGAGAGCCAAGGCATCCCCCGTGTACTCTTTCTTACTTTCTTCTACTCATGCGCCTTTTGCGCCGCATGGTATGCTTTTTTGCTCTTGTTATGATGTCTCATTCCCGAATTTACATCGGGAGAGCACAAACACAACAGTCGCCTATTGTTGTTTGCTCTTCTTTTTTAACTTCTTCCAATATGTCAAAGAACTTTATTAAGGTTGAAGGGGGAGGGTATAAGGGTAGAGGGTTTCATTGTCCCCTAACCAAGCCTCGTTTCAGCCCTATTAGTAAAAAACTGCGGTCTCGAACCGTTTCAGATGTCTTCTTTACATCTGTGCCCCGTGGCGTTTTCTTCTTGTCTCTCTTTATGTCAATGTATAGTACCGATCCCGGTAATTATTTTTTTATTTGCTGTTGTGGTGTTTTCAGTTTCAGGCCTTAGCTTTAACCCTATACCTTCTACCTTTCAACCCTCAACCTTTAATGGTGGAGAATAACGGAGTCGAACCGTTGACCTCCTGCGTGCAAGGCAGGCGCTCTAGCCAGCTGAGCTAATCCCCCAGAGTATCAGTTTTGAGTTTGGAGTCTTTAGTCCGGAGTATTCATAACTCCCAACTCTTTTCTCTAAACTCCCAACTTCAATGGTAGTCCCGTCCAGATTTGAACTGGAGACCCCTACATTATCAGTGTAGTGCTCTAACCAGGCTGAGCTACGGGACTTTGCTTTGGGCAGCATCTGATGCAGTATATAGTATCTTACCGCTACCGCTTTTCCTTTGCTAACCTCAGCTTCATCCGTTAAGCTTACCCTTATAGTATGCCCACCGTTTTCTTCTGGGTGTTTCTTTTTTTTTTCTTGTGTTTTTAAAGTATTCAGTATCAAGTATCCAGACATTAAGCCTTCTAACTCTTTACCCTATACCTTAATTAGAAATATCATGTTGCGCAGTGAGTAGTCAATGCTACTCCAGAAAGGAGGTATTCCAGCCGCACCTTCCGGTACGGCTACCTTGTTACGACTTAGCCCCAGTTACCGGTTTTACCCTAGGACGCTCCTTGCGGTTACATACTTTAGGTACCCCCAGCTTCCATGGCTTGACGGGCGGTGTGTACAAGGCCCGGGAACGTATTCACCGCGTCATTGCTGATACGCGATTACTAGCGAATCCAACTTCATGGGGTCGAGTTGCAGACCCCAATCCGAACTGTGAACGGCTTTGTGAGATTCGCATCATATTGCTATGTAGCTGCCCTCTGTACCGTCCATTGTAGCACGTGTGTAGCCCCGGACGTAAGGGCCATGATGACTTGACGTCGTCCCCTCCTTCCTCTCTGTTTGCACAGGCAGTCTGTTTAGAGTCCCCACCATTACATGCTGGCAACTAAACATAGGGGTTGCGCTCGTTGCGGGACTTAACCCAACACCTCACGGCACGAGCTGACGACAGCCATGCAGCACCTAGTTTCGTGTCCTTGCGGACTGATCTATCTCTAGATCATTCACTAACTTTCAAGCCCGGGTAAGGTTCCTCGCGTATCATCGAATTAAACCACATGCTCCTCCGCTTGTGCGGGCCCCCGTCAATTCCTTTGAGTTTCACCCTTGCGGGCGTACTCCCCAGGTGGAACACTTAACGCTTTCGCTTAGCCGCTGACTGTGTATCGCCAACAGCGAGTGTTCATCGTTTAGGGCGTGGACTACCAGGGTATCTAATCCTGTTTGATCCCCACGCTTTCGTGCCTCAGCGTCAATAAGACCATAGTAAGCTGCCTTCGCAATCGGTGTTCTGAGACATATCTATGCATTTCACCGCTACTTGTCTCATTCCGCCTACCTCTAGTCCATTCAAGCCCATCAGTATCAAGGGCACTGCGATAGTTGAGCTACCGTCTTTCACCCC
>NZ_JBEOSF010000084.1:0-3630 GCF_040302725.1 Kitasatospora sp. NPDC097605
CATTGCAGGCAATCACTGTGGCATCCTTGTCGCTCCGGCAGCAGTAGCTGATCGTAGCGCTGATGCTGGAGTTCATTTTTACTTTTGCTATCATCTTTCTTTCTTCCTTTTTGCTTTCTGGCTTCGGTGCAACCGTTGCCGGAAACAAGCGTTTTGAGAAAGGACGCAGTCCCTCAAAACACTGCTTGCCAAATAAAGCGTCCAACCTTTGAAACGACAATATAGGAGTTTTAAAGGATTTTTACATGAACCGTAATTTTATAGCTGGATTAAACAGCGAATAAATTTGCGCCTCTTTTTTTCTCTTCCTTTCTTTTTTCCTTTTCCCAGATCTTTTTTCC
The DNA here is from genome assembly GCF_040302725.1 of Kitasatospora sp. NPDC097605. Classification (NCBI taxonomy): domain Bacteria; kingdom Bacillati; phylum Actinomycetota; class Actinomycetes; order Kitasatosporales; family Streptomycetaceae; genus Kitasatospora; species Kitasatospora sp. NPDC097605. The sequence goes on from NZ_JBEOSF010000084.1 coordinate 342, forward strand.
CTAAACCGCAAATCTGCCGAAGGAGATAAGCCGTTATGTGTGGGGGGCAATTAACCTCATTTTTTACCCCAAATAAGACTGTCAGTTTGATTTTTATTGAAAAGACGGGTAATACGGCAGAAAAAAAAATAAACGTCTTATATCGTCTTATTTGAGGCCGGCCCGCCCCCCGGCGACCCTCTTTCTTTTTTTTGTTTTTTTGTTTTTTTTTCGTCGACCCCTTCAGCTTCAAAAAGAAGAGAAATCCGGTCTTTTTTGCCTTAAATACCCGGCGTTTGAGGGACAACAGTTCTTTTTAATTATTTTAAATACTTTCCTATTTTACTCCCTTGTAAAGGTCTGACTGTCAGAGTCTATGAAGCTCGAAAACGAACCTTTTATAACATTAAACGAACCTTTTATAACATTAAACGAACCTTTTATAACATTAAACGAACCTTTTATAACATTCAAAGACTTAATTAAAAGAACAGTTCTTTTAATTAGTACTTTTTAAGTATATTTGATAAAATTTATATTAAATATGAAGGATTTAGGGATTATAACCGAACAGGACGCAAATAAAGTAGGAGAAGTCCTCTATAAACAGCATAATGCGCTTACTTCCGGCCGTTATGATTTTACAGCTTGCCAGTTGGATATCATGTTTATGGTGTTAGCTTCACTAAAAGAGAATGAAACTGCTTATAAAATCCATGTTACCGACATTGAATTGATCACTGGTCGCAAATGGAACATTTCCCAACTGACTGAAAGCACGGAGGGCTTACTTACACGAATGTTTGAAGTTGATTCAGAGGATGGTTATACACAATTCGTCTTGTTTCAGTACTTTAAGTATCTAAAGGGAACAAGGACTATTGAGGTCAAACTTTCTGAAATATCCCTGCCGTATTTTTTCGACCTCAAAAATAACTTTACCCATTTTCAGCTTAAGTCCGTCCTTGATTGCTCTTCCAGTTATGCTAAAAGACTTTACATGTTAGCATGCCAATGGCGCACTGTTGGAAAATTTCCTCGTCCTATACCTATAACCGAATTAAAGAAAATGCTTGGGCTGGTCGATAAAAAGGGAAATGAACAATATGCGGAGATAACAGGTTTTAAAACAAAAGTATTGGACATTGCAAAAAAGCAAATAAACGAGCATACGGACATACATTTTGATTATGAACTTTATAAAAAAGGACGTTCTTTCGAGTTCATTCAAATATTTGTAAACAGTTCAAAAAACAAACCTGATCAATTAGAGATTGATTTCCAAAAGGACATTGATTTTCAGAAAGATGTGCGCAACGTTATGGCATATGGATTAAGTAAGGAATATTCCGAATTGATTGTAAAAGATGGTTATACCAAGTTTATAGCGTTTATTGAGGATCTGAATGCAAAAATTCGACAAGGCAAAGCATCCATTGAAAAATCAACGGCCTATATCGTTGGAGCGTATCAGAAAAAAGGTGTACTACCTAAAAAAGAAAATTAGAAATTTAGGCTAAGCTGATCTACGCTAATCTGTGTAGGTGATCGGTAATGAGCTCCCCTAAATAGTCAATATCAAAAGGCTTTTCTATAAAACCATCTGCACAGGCATCTTCTGTAATTTGTTGCAGTCCCACCGCAGTGGATAATAATATAACAGGAATGTTGTTTGTAACGGGATTCGCTTTTATTTCCTTGCAAATATCACTACCAGAACCATTCATTACCACATGATCTAACATTATTAAATCTGGCTGTATAATGGATATATCCTCAATAATCGAGGAATAAATAGAGGCTATGACTTTATAGCCTTGGTCTTCAAGAATTATGGTAATAATATCGAGTATATCCTGATCATTCTCGACAACCAAAATTTTACTTTGCATAATGAGTTGTGTATGGCAGAACGTGTCAAATGTACTGAAATCATTTCGTTGTACCCCCCTTCGTTAATTTACCCTCCTTTTACTTCTTGTTCAGCTCTTGAAGGTACTTTTGATACATGTTTTCACCTCCTTTTTCCTTTCTCATCCACTGGATAAAAGTCGCTTGGTTGCTTATGGTTTGCTCTGCTTTCTCTAATTTATTTTCCTTTTTAACCCCATAAATCACCCCTGCTGCACCTATTAGAAGAAACACAAGGGAAGAAATAATAAGGGCACCGAAATATTTATCCTTTGCTCCAATGGTTAAATGCCTGGTCAATTTTATCTCTGCAGGAACATTTACTTTTTCAATCATTCCCCCCAGTTTAACAATGTTTTCGTTAACTGCATGGTGTAGGTTTTTGGCTTCTTTAGTGGAGTCTTCCAGTCTTTGGACACTTGCGCCTAATCCTTCAATATTGATCGCCTTAAGCCGTTTTATTTCGCTTAAAAGTGCCTCATTCAGTATCTCACTCATATATTTTCTCGTTTAAATATTTTATCATTCCTTCAATTTTGGCGGCATAGGCCAACACTCCTTCTTTCCGGCAAAGCTGGGCGATCTGGTTAATGTTGTTCCCTACTCGGGAGATATCCCGTAATAAAGCGGCTTTTTCTGCTGTCATGGCCTCTTTTATGTCTTTTCCTTTAGCAAGCTCCCGCATGACCTCTGCAACGCTCTGCCGGCTTTTAAATGCTTTTTCCCTGAACTCGTCGTATTCTTTCTCAGTTAGCATAATTTTCACCTGTTTAGTCCGCTTTTCGGTAGGGTCTAAAACCTTTCTCCCTGTCGTTTTTGGTTCTTTTTCCATTATCTGCCCATGCTAAAACCTTTGCGCTGTGTTTGCTCCGGTGCTTTTATTTCCATCTCCAACTCCTGCTTAAGTTCTTTCGATATCGCCCTTGTCAGGCCATGCTGTTTGGTGATATCAATACTTGCCCCTTTGGCCTTATAGCCAATATTGTTGTCTTTTAACCGCTCCCCCTGGTTGTCTACCATATTGGCAAGTAAGTGGTAATGAATGTGCCCTTTTTCTGCATGCCTGATAGCCACAAATTGGGTTTGAGTAAGGTCTAAACCTGCATTCTTCCCCTTCCCTTTTGCAAGCCTTTGGATGTAATCCTGTAAAATTTCATCTTCCTTCTTTCCGGCCAGCTTGGCCGTGTCTTCCGGAGAATGGGAAATGATGATCTGCATAATTTTATTTTTAAGTTCTGGACGTTGATCGGCCTGCGCCTGAAACTGCTTGATCAGAAGCTCGCGGTCCACTTGGCTCGTGGTGCCATTGCAGGCAATCACTGTGGCATCCTTGTCGCTCCGGCAGCAGTAGCTGATCGTAGCGCTGATGCTGGAGTTCATTTTTACTTTTGCTATCATC
>NZ_JBEOSF010000085.1:0-3537 GCF_040302725.1 Kitasatospora sp. NPDC097605
CGGTTACATTCCGAACCCGGAAGCTAAGCCTCACAGCGCCGATGGTACTGCAGGGGGGACCCTGTGGGAGAGTAGGACGCCGCCGAACAAATTTTGGAAAGAACCCCCGCCGGTTATCCGGCGGGGGTTCTTTGCGTTTCCGGAAAGGAATTCTCAGCCCTGGAGTTGGGCCGTGCCCCAGTCGGGGTGGCTCTCGTCGTGGCCGGGGACGTCGGAGAGCCTGGCGACGCCGGAGCCGTCGGCGCGCATGGTGTAGAGCTCGGAGGTGCCGCCGGCGGGGGCCTGGGCGAAGGCGATCACCGTGCCGTCGGGGGAGTAGGAGGCGACGCCGTAGGTGGTGTCGGAGGGGCCGGGGGTGAGGGCTTCGACGGCCGTGCCGTCGGGGTGGACGGTGTAGATGCCGCCGCCGGGGGCGTTGTCGGCGGGGTAGGTGGTGAAGATGATGCGGGTGCCGTCGGGGGACCAGTTGGCGCGGTCGCCGGCCCGCAGTTCCCACGGGGTGAGCTGGCGCAGGCCGGTGCCGTCGGCGTTGACGATGTAGAGCGCGCGGCTGTTGGCGGGCCGGCCGGTGGCGCTGGTCCGGTAGGAGAAGACGAGCTGCTTGCCGTCGGGGGACCAGGCCGGGTCGGTGACGGTGCCGGAGTACGGGGTGTCGTTGGTGAGGAAGGTGAGCCGCTGGGCGGTGGTGCCGTCGGGGGAGATGACATAGAGGTCGCTGTACTGGGTCTGCTCGGTGGTCGGGTCCGAGCTGCCCCAGGTGCGGGTGAAGGCGAGCTGCCGGCCGTCGGGGGACCAGGAGGGCGTGGCCTCCTTCTCGTTGAGGCAGTCGGGGGCACCTTCCTCGCAGAGCGAGCCCAGCGGGTGGGCGTTCTGGCCGTCGGCGCTGGTGGTCCAGATCCGGCCGGGGGAGTCACCGCCGGTGCGGTCGAAGGCGAGGGTGGTGCCGTCGGGGGACCAGGAGGGGTGGTCGTCGCGGGTCTGTTCGGCCGGCTGGGTGATCTGCTGGCGGGTCTTGCCATCGGCGGTGACCGTGAAGATGGCGCTGGTGAGGCGCTCCTGGTCGAGGAAGACCCGGCCGGCGATGAGGCCGTTGTGGGCCGTCGGGACGGCGGGGACGGCCGGGGCGGCGGGGGCGCCGACCACGTCGGCGGCGTCGGCGGCGGCCGGTTCGACGGCCGGGGCGGGGGTGGGGGATTCGGTGCGGATCTCGCTGAGCGGGATCTCGCCGGGCTGGGCGCCGCAGCCGGTGAGCAGGGCCCCGGCGAGCAGGAGGCCCGCACCGGCGCGGTGGCGGGTGCGGGCCGTGGTCGGGGTGGCGCGGTGGATGGTGGGGGTGGTCCGTGAGAGCCGTGTCCGTGTGCGGGTCATCCGCGTCTCATCTCCGTCTCCGATCCGTCCGGCGAGGCCGGGCGTGAGCCCCCCGAAGGAGCTGTCACTGTGTCAGATCGGAGGGAGCGGAGCGGGGCGACACGCGACGCTCCGCGTCCGCTCGGGGACGGGGAGTCATCCGTTCGCGGGGCCGTCAGTCCCTGGCGGCGCGGCGTTCGGCCTTGGCGACGGCCTCCGCCTCGTCCTCGGCCTCGGCGGTCTCCAGGGTGGGCGCGGTGCCGCCGAGGTGGGTGGGCAGCCACCAGGTGTCGTCCGGGCCGGAGGGCTTGCCCGGGTACTCGCGCTGGGCCCGGTCGAGCATCTCGGACATCGCGGCGCGCAGCCGGCGGGTGACCATGACGGGCTTGTCCTCGGGCTTCAGCACGATCGGCTCGCCGATCATGATGGTGACCGGGACGTGCCGCTTGGTGAGGGTCTTCGGGCGGCCCTTGGTCCACAGCTGCTGGGTGCCCCAGAGGACCACCGGGAGCAGCGGGGCGCCGGAGTCGGCGGCCATCCGGGCGGCGCCGGTCTTGAACTTCTTCAGCATGAAGGAGCGGCTGATGGTCGCCTCGGGGAAGACACCGACCACCTCGCCGGCCCGCAGGGCGCGGACGGCGGCCTCGTAGGCGGGCTGGCCGTCGGTGCGGTCGACCGGGATGTGCTTCATGCCGCGCATCAGGGGGCCGGAGACGGCGTGCTTGAAGACGTCGTCCTTGGCCATGAAGCGGGTCTTGCGCTTGCCGCCGCGGTAGGCGCCGAGGCCGGCGAAGAGGAAGTCGAGGTAGCTGATGTGGTTGCTCACGAGCACCGCGCCGCCCTTGGCGGGGATGTGTTCGGCGCCGACGATCCTGATGCGCACGTCGAGTGCGCGGAAGACGGTCAGCGCGGCGCCGATCACCGGCGGGTACACGAGCTCTGCCACGGTCAGTCCTGACTTCGACGGGCCTGGCGGCCCGGTACGGCGGGGTGCCGCGTGTCGTAGGCGGGGGCCGACCGGGGGCGCGGCACACCGCGGCGGCCACGGGCGATACACGGAGATGATCCCCCGAACGGGTGCCCGCTGTCACCTGAGCCGTGCCGCCGGGCCGGATCTGGCGGTGTGATGTGCGTGATGAGCCCGGCCGGGAACCTTTCCCGGCCGGGCGTCCGGTCGGTTTCCTGCCCGTTCGGGCGGTCGCGGCCGGCTGAGGGCCGGGGGATGACCGGGGCGGTGGCGGGTGTTGTGGTGCTCGCGGGCGCGTTCGGGCGGCCGTGGGGCGTGCGTGGGTGAGGGAAGGCTGTGGGTGCGGTGGAGGACGGGGCGGAGCGGATGTCGGCGGCGGAGCTGGGGGAGCCGTTCGGGGAGCGGGCGACGCTGGTGCAGTTCTCCACCGCGTTCTGCCAGCCGTGCCGGGCGACCCGGCGGGTGCTGGCGGAGGTGGCGGGGATGGTGGCCGGTGTGGCGCACGTCGAGCTGGACGCCGAGGAGCGGCTGGAGCTGGTGCGGCGGCTGGGCGTGGTGCGGACGCCGACCGTGCTGGTGCTGGACGCCGGCGGCCGGGTGGTGCGGCGGGCGGCCGGGCAGCCGCGGAAGGTGGATGTGATCGCGGCGCTGGCCGCGGCGCTCTGAGCCCTCGGGTGGGGGCGCGCGGGGGCGCGCGGGTCGGGCCCGAGTGCATCGGGTGGCGGAAGGGCAGCCCCGTCGGGTGGAGTCGGAGGTGGGCTGGGGCAGGATGGGCCTGACGGTGGCGCGGCCGTCCCGCGGTCCGTACCGGACCGGAGGTCTCCCCGGGGCTGCCGAGGGGGCCCGCGGGGCGCCCGGCCGGGACCGCGCGGCGTAAGCTACTGGCGAGTAGTGACCGTCGGGCTACTGGCGGGTATGCTGCCAGGAAGTTCCGGACCGGCACGGGAACACGCTGCCGGGAGCGGGTGCGAGCCGAGTTCGCGCCCGCTTGCAACAGCCGCAGCCGCCGGACGAGACCAGTACAGGAGACAGGCCGTGAGCTTGAGGATCGTTGTCTGTGTGAAGTACGTGCCGGACGCGACGGGTGACCGTCGTTTCTCGGACGATCACACCACCGACCGGGAGGGCGTGGACGGCCTTCTGTCGGAGCTGGACGAGTACGGCGTGGAGCAGGCGCTGCGGATCGCGGAGGCGCATGAGGGTGCCGAGGTGACGGTGCTGAC
>NZ_JBEOSF010000086.1:0-3482 GCF_040302725.1 Kitasatospora sp. NPDC097605
CTGGTGGCGCTGCCGTTGCCCCAGGTGTCGGAGGACTTGGTGAAGACCTGGCCGGTGGCGTTGTCGGCGCAGCTCAGGCCGGGGCGGCCGGGGTCACGCAGGGAGTAGGAGCTGCCGGAGCCGGTGGTGTTGATGGTCGGCGAGGGGCCGTTCCACTTGCTGTTGAGGGTGCCGGCCCGCACGTCGTCGTAGCTGTCGATGACCTCGCCGCTGCGGGCGTCGACGAAGACGTGCAGGGTGCTCGGAGCGGTCGCGGTGCGGCCGGTGAGCACGGTCTCCCAGGCGAGGCGACCGGCGCCGTCCTGGACCCGGACGACCAGGCGGCGGGACTGCACGCCGTCCACCTGGGCCAGCCTGGCGCGGGCGGTCTTCTCGGCGTTGGCGGCGCTGACCAGTGCGGTGGTCGGCACGCCCACCGGGCCGGTGGTGGCGGACTGCAGCCCGCGCACCTTGCCCTGGCCGTCGGCGAGCACGACGGCGTCGCCGCCGACCACCGGCAGGCCCTTGTAGGTGCGCTCGTAGGCGACCGAGTAGAGGCCGCCCAGCCACGGGGTGACGGACTGGCGCTCGTAGGCCTCGTCCGGGCCCTTGGCCAGCGCGTCCAGGCCGGCCGCGGCCGCGGCGTCGGCGGCGTTGACGGCGGCGGCCAGCGCACTGGGGGGTGCCGATGCGGCCGGGCCGGGGTCGGCGGCGGCCTGGCCGACCGCGGTGGCGGTCAGCATGCCGGCCAGGACGGTCAGGGTGGTTCCCGCCGTCAGCAATCTGCGTTTCATTCCGAGGCTCCTCGAACGTGGGGGTGCCCGATCGCGGACGGTGTGCCGTCAGGGCGCTCACCGCGGGGCCGTTGGGGGACGGCCGGGGCGGGCGTCCGCGCTCGGGTGCCGGAACCCTCACATGCCGTCATGGCCCGGTCAACGCCCCGGACATCTCCGGCGGGCGGTTGGCAAGTTCCGTCAAGTGCCGTCAGGAGCCTTCTGCGGACGGAGAATTGGCGGCTGACGTGGCGTCCGCGCAGGTCGGAGGAGTCGGTCCGGCCGGGCCCGGGCGGTCGGGGGAGGAGGCTGCCGTCAGCTGAACAGGTTGAGACCAAAGAGGAGAGAGGTAGAGACCAGTTACCGAAAGTGGTTGAGACCATCGCATGTACGCCGGTGGCCGTCGTCCAGTACCGTCCTCCTGAGCGGACCTCCCCACCGGAAGGCCCGGAACGCACTCGGGAGGGCAGCCCCGTGCACCGGAACCGGGCGGCGACCAAGCCGGCCGAGGACGAGGCCTGGCGGGTCTTCGGGCTCCGCCTGCGCCAGTGGCGACGCCGCGCCGGCCTGACCCAGGCCCAGCTCGGCGCCGAGATCGGCTACGACCACACCGCCGTCAGCAAACTCGAACACGGCACCCGCCGCACCAGCCCCCGGATCGCCGACCGCCTCGACGACCTCCTGCTCGCCGGCGGCGAACTGCGCGCCGCCTGCCGCCTCGCCGAGGAGGGCGCCCTGCCCGCCCCGGCCGCGCCCCCGACCGCCCCGGACCTCCTCGGCCCGCCGCCCGCGCCCCGCGACTGGACCCGCGCCCCGCTGCCCGGCCCGCCCGTCGCGGCCCTCGCCCCCGCCCTGCCGCCCGGCCTCGCCACCCAGCTGCCGGTCCGCCTCCCCGACTACGGCCTGCTCTGCCCGCTCCACGACGCCGCCGGCTGCGACGTCCCCCCGCCCGCCGACCTCGCCGTCCTGCACGCCGCCTTCCGCGCCGCCGACCCCGCCGCCGCCCCGCCCCTCGACCCCGACACCGTGCACGCCCTGGCCGGTCTGCTCGCCGCCCACCTGCGGGCCGGCGACAGCCCCGGCGCCCCCGGCACCGAGGCCGTCGAGGACACCCTGCGCGTCGTCCTGCGCCGCCTGGCCGCCCACCCGGCCGGCTCCGCCCGCCGCCCGCTGGCCCGGCTGGCCGGCGAGTACGCCCACGCCGCCGGCGCGCTGCGCATGCAGGACGGCCGCAACGCCACCGCGATGGCCTGCTTCTCCCGCGCCCTCGGCTGGGCCGAACTCGCCGAGGACCCCGCCACCCAGGTCGCCGCGCTCAGCGACATGAGCTTCCTCGCCCGCCTCGACGGCGACCCCGCCGCCGCCCTCGGCTACGCCCACGAGATCGCCCGGGTCGCCCCCGCCCGGCACTGGGCCGGGGCGATGGGCCAGATCGGCCTGGCCCGCGCCCACGCCATGACCGGTGACGTGCGCGCCACCGTCCGCCACATCGCCCGCGCCCGCCACCACCTCGACCACATCGGGGTGCACGACGAGTCCGACGCCGCGTGGCTGTCCATCGCCTCGATGCGGCTGCGGGTCGAGGCGGGCGCCGCCGCCGCGCTGCGCGACGTGGCCGCCGCCGTCGACGACCCCCGGCTCGCCCGGCGCGCCGTGGACGCCGCCGAGACCGCGCTGGCCCTGCTCGCCCCCGACCAACTGCCTTCGGCCCGACTGCTGTTCACCGTCCGGGTGGCCGACTGCCACCTGCTGGCGCACGACCCCCGGGCCGCCGCCGAGCTGCTCGGGTCGGTCCTGGCGGCGGGCGACGGCGAGGACGGGCTGCCGCCGCTGGTGCGACGCGAGCTGGCGGGGCTGCGCAGCCGCCTGATCGGGCACGGCCTCGCGGGCTGAGCGGGGCCGTCGGGCGGGCCGCCCTGTGTCCACGGTGTATCGGTGGGCGCTCCGGTCCGTATCGCCATCGCCGAGGGCCGGGCCCGGCTGCTCGGCGCCGAGCCGGGTTTCGCCAACGCCGCGGACGGCGGTGCCGCCGCCACCCCGCGCCTGCCGGGCCGGGCCCGGTCCGCCGTCGTTGCGAAACCGTCGGCGATCGGCGCGGGGACCGATACACGCCCGCCGGGAGGACCGAGACGTTGCCCGGACACCCTTCGACGTGCACCGCTTCGCACCGCAGAAGGAGAACACCGTGAACACGACCGAGCCCGCCGCCCCCGCCCGGCCGAGCCGCTCCGAGGCCGTCCTGGTCCGGGGGACGTTCGGCGTCGGGGCCCTCACCGTCCTCGCGTCGCTGCTGCTGATCGCCGGCGCCTTCGCCGCCGACGCGCGGACCGGCGAGAACTGGCAGCCCGCCGGCGTGCTCGGCTCGATCGGCCTGCTGCTCGGCGGCACGATCCTGGCCGTCGGCGTGCTGGCCCGGTCCGTCGCGGCGCGCACCGGCCGGTAGCGGAGGACCGAGGGCCTTCCGGTGGCACCCGCCGCCGGAAGGCCCCGCCGTTTCCGGTCGCCCCGCACACCGCCCCCGGGATCGCGGCCGCCACCGTCGGCCTCACCGAGGCCGACGGCAGCGGCGACACCCGGGTCGCCGCGCGCGACACCGTCTCCGTCGCCTTCCGGGAGACCGGGTTCACCGCGATGACGGGCCCCTCCGGCTGCGGCACGTCCACCCTGATGCACCGCGCCGCAGGCCCCTCGGCGGCCTCACCGACCGGCAGCTCAGCGCCCCGGGGGGGG
>NZ_JBEOSF010000087.1:0-2971 GCF_040302725.1 Kitasatospora sp. NPDC097605
GGTATTCCATTTGTTAGAGTATTCAGCAACAGAGGATTTAAAATTATCTCTGGATTATAAATTGAATACTTTCTCTGCCGAAACGATTCATCGGCTATTAGGGTGCATATACCAATAAATTTGACCCCCTTTCGCCAATTTCAAATTGACCCCCAGAGTTGTTGCTTGAAAAAAGCAGAAGTTGTTGTGCAAAAAGGCATTTTAGAGTTGATCTTTTAAGTCCTGTTTAACAACTGTTATTTTACAAAAATACGTTTTCAATCTTAGAGTTTCTCCTCCTCATTGATTCGCCGAATAATTCAACTCTCAAGGAGTGATGAACTATACGGTCAAGAACGGCGTCAGCTATCGTTTTCTCGCCAATTATATCATACCATTCCTTAACCGGTATCTGTGAGGTAACTATTGTTGACCGCTTCTGATGCCTGTCTTCAATGATATCCAGTAAAGTAACCCTTGATTGTGGGTCGAAGGGCTGAAGGCCGAAGTCGTCAAGAATAAGAAGATCAACCCTTTCGATCTTTTTCAGTTCTGCCAGGATGGTACCCTTAGCCTTCGCCAGCTTTAGCTGCCCCATGAGTTTAGCGGTATTGACATACAGAACCTTGTATCCACTCTGACAGGCCTGATATCCAAGGGCGGTGGCCAGATAGCTTTTTCCGGTACCGGTGGAACCGGTTATAAAAATATCCTTGTGCTCCTTAATGAAATCCAAGGCCGCAAGTCTGTGTACCTGGTTCCTGTCAAGCCCACGTTCAATGGAGTAATCAATATGCTCAAGAGATGCCTTATATCTGAACGCCGCCGCCCTAATTGTTCTTTCCACTGAACGGTTGCGCCTGTCATCCCACTCGCTGGCAACCAGTACGGAGATAAACTGATCAGTGGTCAGCGATTCCTTTACCGATGATTCCAGATTGGTCTTGAATGCATCGTACATCCCAAACAGCCTTAGCTGTTTCATTTTTTCTAATGTTTCATTGTTCATTTCTAATTGCTGTTTATTGTTACTGGTAATATTCCTTGCCTCTGATGTTTCCATGCTCAGGGATCTCTATCGTCTGTTCTTCTACAGATAGCTGATCAAGCTGCTTTCGCAGTATCTCCTCAATTATACGGTAGTTGTACTGCCCAAGATTATCTGCCCAACGGCAGGCATTTCTTAGCCGGACCGTTCCAACGCGACGTGCAAAGTTCAGTATGCCCGAACAGGATTTATGGGCCTGCTCCGGATGTCCCTTATATTCAAGTACCTTTGATATATAACCGGCAACATCACTATGGATCTCTTCTGCCTGCCGTATAAAGTTTTCCGGGGTCCATTCTGAGATATACCGGTGTTGTGGCGCCAGATGGGTTTCCTGGGTGGTATAATGGTGCTTTGTCCGAACTCTTGGATGAAAGGCTATCATGGTATAGTTGTAATAGACTTTTACTGAGCCGGAAGTGTACAGCAACTTCACCTTTTTCCCAACATAATTATAGGGAACACTGTAGTAGTGAACATCTTCGCCCAGCCGTACATGCCCGTTTCTCATTACGGTAACCATCACCTGCTTGTGCACCTCATATCGAACTGGATTAAGCACGGCAAGTGCTTCACGTTCGATTTCCTCAAACTGTTCCCTGCGTGAGTAGTTTCTGCCGGAAAAGGGTTTGTTATTATGGATTTCCAGCAATGAGACAATCGCAGAATTGAGCTGCTCCAGAGTCTCAAATCGGCTGTTGTCAAGCTTGTTATAGATGCTTCGGTAGATAAGCTTCACAGCTCCTTCTACAAGTGATTTGTCGCGAGGTTTGTAGGCACGTGCAGGAATAACTGTTGTGGCATAATGTTCCGCAAACGCTGCAAACTCATCGTTCAGTACCGCCTCATACCTGCTTCCCCTTGTAACAGCAGAGCGAAGGTTATCAGGAACGATTGCCTCGGGTACACCTCCGAAATAGCGAAGTGCATTTTCACAGGCGGCGATGAGGTCCTCTTTTTTCTGTGAGGCCACAGCCTCAACATAGGTGAGCTGGCTGCAGCCAAGGATCGCTACGAATACTTCTACATCCTGCCTGATATTATCATTCCCGCTAACAAATAGCTTTTTACCAGCAAAATCGATATACATTTTATCGCCAGCCTTATGTTCGATATGCATCACCGATCTGGAAAGCTGCAGATAGACCATTATGGCATTATTGAAGTGTGAACGACTATATCCATCCGGGTGTTTCTTTACATACTCCTCATGGAGAGATTCCCTTGTAACACCTTTTTTCTTCAATCTTTTGCAGTAATCAGGCAATAGTGTTTGGAGAATCTGCATACGGGGTGCGCTGGAGATCCTGGCCACGGGGGTAGTGAAAATAATGGCCAGATCGCTGTCGCTCTTGGCATTGAACTCCTCATAGCCAATACCAAGTGTCTGCCAGATGCGAATATACTTTTTAATGGTATTGCGTGAGGTTGATACCATTGCATGGATGCGCTTGGTCCCAATCCCCTGACTGTACAGACGGATGATCTGTCTTAGTTTATTCATTTTGATAGGCTTATTGGACATTGTAATCAGCAGTTTTTGTTCGGCTAAAAGCTAAACAAAAACATATTCCTACAAACCATTCAGCACAAACGAATCTGCGATTTCAAGGGGGTCAATTTGGATCGGCGCAAAGGGGTCTCTTTGCTTTGGCGGACCTTATCAAATTAACTCGGCAAAGGGGGGCTTTTTAAAGTGGCGAAGAGGGGTCAATTTGAAGCGGTTTATCCAGATTGTGCACATTAGCTATCTTTTTGTGTCCTCGGCAAAAATAATTTTGAGTAAATCATTTAAAGGTTTATCTTTCCTCAAACTATTTTTTTCATCTGTTACGCTCAACAATATGGTAGTAATCCTGGCTCAGCTAATTACAATGCACTGCTCTATCCACAAGTACATCTATCAACTCAAACAGCTACTGTCTACCTCATGCCTAGGCAGTT
>NZ_JBEOSF010000088.1:0-2598 GCF_040302725.1 Kitasatospora sp. NPDC097605
GGCGGGAGCCCTCTCCGGAACCGAAGAGGGCCCCCGCCCCGAGCTACTGGCGCCGGTCGAGGCATGCCTCGAAGCCCGCCACACCATCACAGGTGAGCCGGAATAGCTGGACCTCTGCCACATGTGACCAGCCATGTCCTTCGTCTCCTCGATGCGAAGGACGGCAACGCCCCCTCGATCGGCACGATCGAGGGGGCGTCCAACTCATGAGCCGTAGTCGAGTCCACCGACCTTGATCGAGTTGAGCAAGTCAGCAAAGACAGCGGGACTGACACCGAGTGTGGTGCCAGGCTCATCGGATTCGCGGACTTCGATCAGATCGTCCAGAGCCCGGACCTCAACGCACTCGTTGGATGCGCCGCTGTAGCTGGACTTCTGCCACGCGGACTTACTCATACCGCCCCCTGATGGTTCGAATGAACTTGCGCGACTCATCATCGGGCAATGCGAGGGAGTCCAGTTGCGCGAACGTAGCTCGATGGCTGGCCAGGTCAGCAGGGGCGTCAAAGAACAGTACGCCCTGGGCGGTGTCCATTTGCAGGGTCGCAAGCTCAGGGACAAGCCCTTCGGCAAACATGATGTTCTCTCCCGCGCCGGGGAAGGTGTCCATGTCGAATGGGACGACCCGCACGGAGCAGGCCCCGGCAGCCGAATCCTCGATCAGGCTGTCGAGCTGCTCAGCGAGGACCTTTCGACCACCGAACTGCATCCTCAAGGCCGCCTCGTGGATGAAGGACACGTGTGGTGCGCCGCCGGATCGGAGGGCCTGCTGGCGCTGAACCCGAAACGCTGTTCTGGTGTCGATGTCGCGCTGGGGCAGCGGTGGTGAGATGCGAGCGAAGACCGCAGAAGCGTAGGCGCCGGTCTGCTGAAGGCCGGGAACATAGGTTGTCGCCCAGGTGTAGATCTTCAGAGCATGGGCTTCCATCTCCGCAACCTCAAGGAAGCCAGTCGACAGCGTCCCTCGATACCTCTCCCACCATCCTTTGGGATGTGACGTCGTGAACCCAACGAGGGCCTCGATGAGCGGCTCGTTGGTGCACTTGCACGCTGCTGCGATCGTGCGCAGCCGGTCTGCGTTGACGCTGGTCTTCCCGTTCTCCATCTGCGTCACCTGGGCCGCACTTACGCCCAGCAAGTTGGCGAGTTCGCCACCTCGTAGACCTGCCTGCTCGCGCATTCTTCGCAGTTCGGCACCCAGTCGGCGCTGGCGAAGCGTGGGGTTCGGGCGACCGGGCATAGCGTCCTCTCGATGTTCGGTGGCCCCAGTGTGCCGTGGAGTGCGGAGCGTGGGGCCATCCGTCCCCCAGGAGAGGGAATCCTCCATCAAGTTACCTAAACTTAAGTCGCCATGCCGTATGGTCTGTCTCACAGCGATCCGATGGATCGTCAGTAACGCCTGAATTCATGGGCGGTAGGCGCATGCCGCCCATTTCGCACCGCAGAGCAGCCAGGTCCGGGCCGGCCTCGTTCACGGTGACGCATCCATCGACATCTCCCCCGTTCCTCCCCCTCTCGCCTCTTCATGGAGGTCTGTCATGCGTGCCCTCAACCCGCCCGACTGCACCGCCGTCCGCGCCGAACTCCGCTCCATCCTCCACACCGCCGGCTGGCGCCCCGACACCATCGACGACGCCGAACTCGCCCTCCAGGAGCTCTTCATCAACGCGTGGCAGCACGGCGACTGCCCCGCCCCCGGCGTCCTGGTCTCCCTCATCCCGACCACCCTGCGCGTCACCGTCTGCGACAACTGCCCCGTCCTGCCCGAACCCCGCCTCCCCGCCGACCCCTACGCCCTCTCCGGCCGGGGCCTCCACCTCATCCAGGCCCTCACCCACCGCTTCGGCGCCACCCCCACCAAGACCGGCAAGATCACCTGGTTCGAGCTGGACGCCGCCGCGTGAACACCACCCCCTTCACCCCCAACGACACCTACCTCCGCACCTACACCGAACCCGAGGTCACCTCCCTCCTCCATGAACTCCACGAGCGCGGCAAGCCCTTCGGCATCCAGTGGGGCTCCGCCCACGTCAACGGCGCCACGGTCGACGGCCGCCTCCTCATCTCCTTCGGCGACACCTCCATCGCCACCCTCCTCAACCTCCTCACCCTCCTCCGCGAAGCGAGCCGAAGGTGACCGGCTTCCTCATCGGGACGGCCTTCGCCACTCTCCTCGCCCTCGCCACCGTCATCACCGCCCTCAAGGCCGGCCCGCCCCCGCCGCCCATCACCCGCCACGGACGCTGGGAACTCCGCACCCTCCCCGACGGCACCCCCGAATACACCTGGATCGCCCGCCAGGCCGGCCACTTCAGCCCCGAAACCAACCCCCACAACCACAAGCCCCACGGCCGCCACCGCATACCCCGATGACCCCCTCGGAGTGGGAAGTCGAACCGGTCGACCTCCCACTCCGAGCAGCACGGCACGGTCCCGGTGCCCCTTGCAGGCAGCAAGGGGCACCGGAGAAAACCCCGGAGTAGGAAGTCGGCGACATCGACTTCCTGCTCCGCGCCGACGCGATCGGCGCACGGGCGGTGGAACTCGCCGGAGCCGAGTGCCGCAACACGGGCAAGGACTTCACCGAGGTGTTCGAGG
>NZ_JBEOSF010000089.1:0-2395 GCF_040302725.1 Kitasatospora sp. NPDC097605
GTAATGGGTCTTATACCTTACCTGCATCAAGTACCTGTGGTGCTGTAATGCAGACCATTTTCTGGTCGGCTGCCCCTAAAGATCAAACCTTCCAGTTTAAAAAAATATACGAGGGTGACAAAGCAAAAAATGTAACTGAAGGTTATCGTTTGGTATTAACTGAACTTTCAAGCACACAAATGGTATTAAAATCACCAATTGAATTTGGTGGCAGAACTGCAAACATTATTCTAACTTTTGTGCCTGCAGCCAGATAATATTTAACATCGAAAAACATACCCTTAAAGCACTTCTGAAAAGAGGTGCTTTTTTTGTTTGGTGCGCCGGGCATGGCAATCGACTATAGGGTTAGAGTCCCGAACACGCTCTGCAGTAGGAAGTGCTAGCCAGAGACAAGGGTGTCGCGGGTGACTGCGAATCTGAAGGAAGTCCGAGGCAAATATGGGGGCTTACGAACAGAAACTGTATACTAGGCGGATTTAGTCCGGGTGATGTTGCCAAACAAACAGAAACCCAATACTGCACGGGGACTATAACGTATATACAGAGGCCACATCCATAGGAAGTAGATTGTCTTACCCCGGGAGATCTGAATGAGTTCTGTCAATTGTAAGCGCGATTACAGGAGAAGAAATATTTGGTAGAGCTGCCAAATGCCTCAATCAGAAGTCAGCAGCGGTCGTAGTACTGCATTTTCCGGATGCAGAAAGGACCAAATGTTAGGATGGCAAAGGAAACATGAAGTTTATGGCAGAGCTTTTACAGCGGAACCACATTAGAGAACTGCTTATATGAGGGTAGGACGGAATCCGAGAGTAAATTATAAGAGGAGCTGAGCCGAGCCGTGCAACCAATGAGCACAATGCCTGGGAAGGAGTTTTTTTTTTTTAGTATTATGCTTGAAGAAATATTAGACATCCGAAATGTACAAAGAGCCTTTAAGCAGGTTACTGCCAATAAGGGTGCTGGTGGTATTGATGGTATACTGACCGATGAACTTCGCGACTACCTGAATGCCAACTGGCAGAGATTACGGGCTAATATTTTAAAAGGCAATTTCCGGCCAAGCGCTGTGAGAAAGGTAGAGATACCCAAAAGCACCGGTGGTAAGAGGATGCTTGGCATCCCAACGGTCATTGACCGGTTGATCCAACAGTCCATTTCTCAATGGCTGAGCCCAAAGTACGAGGGCGACTTTTCTTCTGGCAGTTATGGTTTCCGGCCAAAGCGCAATGCCCATCAGGCAGTGTTAAAGGCCCAGGAATATCTTAACACAGGTTACACCTGGATTGTGGAACTTGACCTGGAGAGGTTCTTTGATAGGGTAAACCATGACAAACTCATGCATCTGCTGTCAGTAAAGATAAAGGATAAGCGTACGTTGAAGCTTATCCGTTTTTATCTGAGTGCAGGAATCATGGAAAACGGCCTGGCAAGCCCAAGAAGAGAAGGTATGCCGCAAGGCAGTCCATTAAGTCCATTACTATCAAATATTATCCTTCACGAACTTGATGCTAAGCTCGAAGAGCGTGGCCATCTGTTCGTACGTTATGCTGATGATTGCAGTATCTATTTGAGAAGCAAGAAATCAGCACATCGGGTAATGGCAAGTATTTCAGTATATCTGGAAGACTGCCTGAAACTAAAGGTTAACAGGGAGAAAAGTAAGGTCAGCAGGCCAAGCCAGAGTAGTCTGCTTGGGTTCTCATTCTATGGTAGCAAACAGGGATGGAAGATGCGTATTGCATCCAAAGCCTTAAGTGCAATCAAAGAGAAAATAAAAGTGCAGACTAAAGGTAGCCAACCAGTTCCATTATACCAAAGGATACTAAAGCTTAAGGAAATCATTCATGGATGGGTCAACTATTTCTCTATTGCAGAAGCAAAGAGCCATATGTTAAAATTGGACGAAATGATGAGAACCAGACTGCGGATTGTTCTATGGAAACAATGGAAAAGTATAACTGGCAGAGCTCGGAATCTAATGAAGATGGGTATGGTAAAATCAAGGGCTTATCAGTTGGCTAATACCCGTAAGGGGTACTGCAGAACTGCAAACAGCCCCACATTACTTACAACCCTCGACAAAAAGTTCTTTATTGGCCTTGGACTAGATGGATTCGCTAATTATTACTATTGGAAAACGACACACCAAACGAAGTTATTCTGGCAAACCGCCGTATACCGATCGGTACGTACGGTGGTGTGAGAGGACAGATAGGGAAATAATCCCTATCTTCCTACTCGATCGGTAATTTTAATAAAGTTAACGTCATGTCGAGCGAAGTGCAACGAAGTCGAGAACCACGTAGTGCTCAGCGAAGCTAAATCTGTTAAGATAGATCTCTCCATTTCGCTACGCTTCAGTCGAGACGATCTTCGTTTTATTACTGCC
>NZ_JBEOSF010000090.1:0-1555 GCF_040302725.1 Kitasatospora sp. NPDC097605
CCGCCGCGAACGGGGCGATCTTCGCCTCGGCCAGCGAACGCACCGCCTCACGGAGCATCTCGTGCTCCTCGGAGATCCGGAAGAGATCGAAGTCCTGGCTCATGGTCGGCCACTCCTGTTTCACGACGTTCAAGACGGCACTCAGTACCCTTCATTATGCACGGGCACGACAAAAAGGGAACTCAGTGCCTTCACAGGATGGCACTGAGTTCCCTATCCTTTTTCCGGCGGTAACGACGAGTTCGCAGGGAGATGACACCGTGGTCCACGCAGCCATCGACGCCGACACCGAGAGCGCGACGCTGTACTTCCAGCGCTGCGCCTGGTGCCACAACCCGACCTTCCAGCGCCTGCTCTGCCCCACCTGCGGCTCGACCGACCTGCGGCTGGAGCGCAGCGAGGGCACCGGGGTGGTGCGGCGCTGCGCCGTCGAGCAGGCCCGGACGCCGCTGGCCCGGCAGAAGTCGCTGATCCGGATGGCCGAGGGGTTCGACGTCTGGTGCATCGTCAACGGGCTGCGCTCCACGGTGCCGGTCGGCACCCGGGTGCGGCTCACCGCGGCGGCCGGCTCGGAGCAGCCGGAGCTGACGGTGCTGGCGCCGGAGGAGCCGGAGCGGGCGATGCCCGCCGAGCCCCGGCCGCTGCCCCCGGCCCAGGGCGGGTTCACCCAGCACCTGGCGGCCTTCGCGGAGTAGCGGGAACCGTAGCGAGAACCGTTCGAGAACCAGAGCGAGAACCAGAGCGAGAACCCTGCGGAAAAGGGCGTGGCACCGAGTACCCGGGGTACTCGGTGCCACGCCCTTCGCGTGTGCCGGACGGATCAGGCCTTGCGGGCCTTGACCTCGGCGGTCAGCTGCGGCAGGACCTCGAAGAGGTCGCCGACCACGCCGTAGTCGGCCAGCTCGAAGATCGGGGCCTCGGGGTCCTTGTTGACGGCCACGATGGTCTTCGAGGTCTGCATGCCGGCCCGGTGCTGGATGGCACCCGAGATGCCGTTGGCGACGTAGAGCTGCGGGGAGACCTGCTTGCCGGTCTGGCCGACCTGGCTGCTGTGCGGGTACCAGCCGGCGTCGACGGCGGCGCGCGAGGCACCGACGGCCGCGCCGAGCGCGTCGGCCAGCTCCTCGACGACACCGAAGCCCTCGGCGGCACCGACGCCGCGGCCACCGGAGACCACGATCGCGGCCTCGGTCAGCTCCGGGCGGCCGGTGGACACGCGCGGGGTGCGCGAGACGACCTTGGCGGCGTTGCCGGTGAACGCCACGGTGACGTCCTCCACCGCGCCGGCGGCCGGGGCGGCCTCCGGGGCCACGGCGTTCGGCTTGACCGCGATGACCGGTACGCCCTTGCTGACGCGGGAGTCGACGGTGAAGGAAGCCGCGAAGACGGACTGGGTGGCCACCGGACCCTGGTCGCCGGCGCGCAGGTCGACGGCGTCGGTGATGACGCCCGACCCCAGGCGCAGGGCGACGCGGGCGGCGACCTCCTTGCCCTCGCCGGAGGAGGTGACCAGCACCGCGGCCGGCTCCACCGTCTTGGCGATCTGGGCCAGGGC
>NZ_JBEOSF010000091.1:0-1394 GCF_040302725.1 Kitasatospora sp. NPDC097605
CTGAGACCTGATGCCGAGCCGATTGTGGTGAAGTGGATGATCCTATGCTGTCGAGAAAAGCCTCTAGCGAGTTTCATGGCGGCCCGTACCCCAAACCGACTCAGGTGGTCAGGTAGAGAATACCGAGGCGTTCGGGTGAACTATGGTTAAGGAACTCGGCAAAATGCCCCCGTAACTTCGGGAGAAGGGGGGCCATTCCTGGTGACGGCACTTGCTGTCTGAGCTGGGGGTGGCCGCAGAGACCAGCGAGAAGCGACTGTTTACTAAAAACACAGGTCCGTGCGAAGCCGTAAGGCGATGTATACGGACTGACGCCTGCCCGGTGCTGGAACGTTAAGGGGACCGGTTAGCTCCATTTCGGTGGGGCGAAGCTGAGAACTTAAGCGCCAGTAAACGGCGGTGGTAACTATAACCATCCTAAGGTAGCGAAATTCCTTGTCGGGTAAGTTCCGACCTGCACGAATGGCGTAACGACTTCTCGACTGTCTCAACCATAGGCCCGGTGAAATTGCATTACGAGTAAAGATGCTCGTTTCGCGCAGCAGGACGGAAAGACCCCGGGACCTTTACTATAGCTTGATATTGGTGTTCGGTTCGGCTTGTGTAGGATAGGTGGGAGACTTTGAAGCCGTGACGCCAGTCATGGTGGAGTCGTCGTTGAAATACCACTCTGGTCGTGCTGGATGTCTAACCTGGGTCCGTGATCCGGATCAGGGACAGTGTCTGGTGGGTAGTTTAACTGGGGCGGTTGCCTCCTAAAGGGTAACGGAGGCGCCCAAAGGTTCCCTCAGCCTGGTTGGCAATCAGGTGTTGAGTGTAAGTGCACAAGGGAGCTTGACTGTGAGACTGACGGGTCGAGCAGGTACGAAAGTAGGGACT
Source organism: Kitasatospora sp. NPDC097605 (assembly GCF_040302725.1). Lineage (NCBI taxonomy): Bacteria > Bacillati > Actinomycetota > Actinomycetes > Kitasatosporales > Streptomycetaceae > Kitasatospora > Kitasatospora sp. NPDC097605. The sequence continues at coordinate 880 of NZ_JBEOSF010000091.1, forward strand.
AGTGATCCGGCGGTGGCTTGTGGAAGCGCCGTCGCTCAACGGATAAAAGGTACCCCGGGGATAACAGGCTGATCTTCCCCAAGAGTCCATATCGACGGGATGGTTTGGCACCTCGATGTCGGCTCGTCGCATCCTGGGGCTGGAGTAGGTCCCAAGGGTTGGGCTGTTCGCCCATTAAAGCGGTACGCGAGCTGGGTTTAGAACGTCGTGAGACAGTTCGGTCCCTATCCGCTGTGCGCGTAGGAGTGTTGAGAAGGGCTGTCCCTAGTACGAGAGGACCGGGACGGACGAACCTCTGGTGTGCCAGTTGTTCTGCCAAGGGCATGGCTGGTTGGCTACGTTCGGGAGGGATAACCGCTGAAAGCATCTAAGCGGGAAGCCTGCTTCGAGATGAGCACTCCCACCTCCTTGAGAGGGTAAGGCTCCCAGTAGACGACTGGGTTGATAGGCCGGATATGGAAGCCCTGTGAGGGGTGGAGTTGACCGGTACTAATAGGCCGAGGGCTTGTCCTCAG
>NZ_JBEOSF010000093.1:0-1240 GCF_040302725.1 Kitasatospora sp. NPDC097605
TGGCGGTCGCACCGGTGACGACCGAGCCGCCGGCGGCCGTGGCCGTCGGCGTGGCGGAGGGCTTGCTGTGGGCCGTGGGGGTCGAGGCGCCGGTCGCGGCGGTGGCCATCCCTCCCGCGGTCGCGATGGCCGCAGCGGTGGCGGCGGCGGTGATGAGCATGATCGGGCGGATACGCATGAATCCGTCTCCATCTCCTACAGGCATCCGGTTGATGCCAGCACCCCTGTACGCCTCCCGGCGTCCGGCAGGTCGCACCCCGCGCACGTGATCCACGCCACAGGTCGTGGGCGCAACGCCGGAAGCGCGCTCGTGCGTACAGGGCGGGAGGCTCCACCCAGGACGCGCGGCTTCACCGCCGCGGCCGGGGAACGCCTCCCCGCGGGCCGCCTGTGCCGCGAGCTGACGGACAGTCCCGGAGGAGAGGCCTTTGATGACGTCACAGGAGTTCGACGCGTTCTACGCGGCGTCCTTCCCCCGCCTGACCGGGCAGCTCTACGCGATAACCGGCGACTGGTCCGAAGCCCAGGACGTGGTCCAGGAGGCCTTCATCCGCGCGTGGGACCGACGGCGCACCCTCGACCCGGACGACGCCCCGGAGGCGTGGATCCGGACCACGGCCCGACGCCTGGCCCACTCCCGCTGGCGGCGTCTGGCCCGGGGCCTGCACTTAGCCGGACGCCACCACCGCCAGGAATTACCCACCGTCGAGCCCCCCACCGAGGAGCACCTGATGCTGGTCGCCGCGCTCCGCGACCTGCCGGAGGCCCAGCGAAGCGCTCTGGTCCTGCACCACATGTGCGACCTCTCCGTCGAGCAGGTCGCGGCCGAGACCGGCGCCGGCGTCAGCGCCGTCAAGAGCCGCCTCGCCCGCGGCCGGACCGCGCTCGCGGCCGCACTCGCCGACCGGACCCCGACCAGTGAGGAAGGAAAGCTCCGTGTCTGACCCCACCCACGACACCCACGACACCCACGACACCCTCGGCGGCCGGCTGCGGCTGCTCGGCACGCAGATGTCCGCACCGGCCCTGCCCGCCGCGGAGATCCGCAGACGCGCCGACCGGCGCCGCCACCGCCGGCGCGCCCTGGGCGCGACCGCGGCCTGCGCCGCGGCAGCCGCCCTGTGCCTGGGTCTCCCGGCCGCGCTGCCCTCACCCGGACCACAGCCCCACCCGTCGGAACCACGACAGGGAGAAACAGCCACCACCACAGTCGCCTCGTCCGGGCCGGCCTCCCCCCACC
>NZ_JBEOSF010000094.1:0-1146 GCF_040302725.1 Kitasatospora sp. NPDC097605
GACGATCTTCGCGGAGGTGGTGGCGCGGGTGGGGGCGGCCGCGTTAGAGCTTGCGAAGTCCACTGAGGACCCTTTCGAGCAGCGTGACGTCGGGCTGGTTTCCGGATTCGCCGCCGGAAGCGGGCTGGTGGATGGCGACCAGGCCGGCTTCGGCCAGGTCGGCCACGAGGATGCGGGCCACCCCCAGGGGAAGGGAGAGCAGCGCCGAGACCTCGGCCACCGACTTGACTTCGGTGCACAGGGTGCAGATCCGCTGGTGCTCGGGGAGCAGGGTGGCCAGGCGTTGCGGATCCACGTTGGCGGAGACGAGCGCCTCCAGGGCGAGCTCGTAACGGGGCCGGGTCCGTCCGCCGGTCATCGCGAACGGGCGGATCAGCGGGCCGGAGTCGACCTCGTCGTCGAAGTCGTCGCCCGCGCCGGGGTCCTGGACCGGCGCGTGGTGGCCGGGCGCCGGGGCGGGCTGTCCGGCCGGCTGCCCGACGGCCGGACCGCGGCCGGGAAGGTGACCGGACTGGTGTCCGAGCGTCCCGTCCGGGTAGCCGGGCGGGGGAGCGTCGTACGAGGGCCGGGGCTGGGCGTACTGGTCGTACTGCCCCGGCGCGTACGGCTGGCCGTACGACGGCTGGCCGTACTGCTGGCCGTGCTGGCCGTGGAGCGGCTGGCCGTACTGCTGACCGTGGCCGACGACGCCGGGTGCTCCGAAGGCGTCATGGCCTGTGCCAGGGTACGGAACGCCGTACTGGCCGGCGCGGTCGTCGGGCGGTGTCACGGTTCCTCTCCTCACAGGGTGCGGCGGTGCGGTGCGAGCTCGGGCACGGGTCCGGAGCCGGTGGTGCGAAGGCCGTACAACGCCCGAACCCGAGCCCGCCGAAGCGGGCCCGGGACGAGCGCGGAGGTGCTTCGAATACCTGGACGGTATCCGACGAACCGTCAGTGCAGGAGACTGCCCTGGAGTTCTGCGCGGAGTGCGGGGGTGAGGACGGCGCCGGCGCGGTCGACGAGCAGCGCCATCTCGTATCCGACGAGGCCGATGTCGGAGTCCGGGGAGGCGAGGACGGCGAGCGCGGAGCCGTCGCTGATGGCCATCAGGAAGAGGAAGCCGCGCTCCATCTCGACGACGGTCTGGTTGACCTCGCCGCCCTCGAA
>NZ_JBEOSF010000095.1:0-1003 GCF_040302725.1 Kitasatospora sp. NPDC097605
CTTAACAGGCCGCCTACGCACCCTTTAAACCCAATAAATCCGGATAACGCTTGGATCCTCCGTATTACCGCGGCTGCTGGCACGGAGTTAGCCGATCCTTATTCTTCCGGTACATTCAGCTCATTACTCGTAATGAGGTTTATTCCCGGATAAAAGCAGTTTACAACCCATAGGGCAGTCTTCCTGCACGCGGCATGGCTGGTTCAGAGTTGCCTCCATTGACCAATATTCCTTACTGCTGCCTCCCGTAGGAGTCTGGTCCGTGTCTCAGTACCAGTGTGGGGGGCCATCCTCTCAGATCCCCTAGTCATCGTCGCCTTGGTGGGCCGTTACCCCGCCAACTAGCTAATGACACGCATGCCCATCTCCATCCCATAAATGTTTGATCATTGGATAATGCCATCCTGTGATTTTATGCGGTATTAATCCGGATTTCTCCGGGCTATCCCCCTGATGAAGGTAGGTTGCATACGCGTTACGCACCCGTGCGCCACTTTCCTCTCCAGCAAGCTGGAAAGTATCGTTCGACTTGCATGTATTAGGCCTGCCGCTAGCGTTCATCCTGAGCCAGGATCAAACTCTCCATTGTAAAATGTGTTGTTCAATACTGACCAGTTTTAACTATCGTTAAAAATAGTCTTCTTTTTTGTTATGTCTGTCAGACATTGACTTTAAAATTCAGTCAGGCATTCTGTACTTGAATACGTACTTCATTACCTCACTGCGCTACATTGACATCTCTTTTAAGAACTTATCGACTGTTGTTGCCTCGCGGCCCGTCTTTATATATCTTCAGATTTCAGTTCGTTCAAGTCTTATTCGTCTTGGACGTGTTTTCATCTGTTTCAATCTTTTCTGTTGATCGCTGTAACATCCGCTACCTGATCTTTTTTTGTTTTCCCTTCGTTTCCGTTGGGAGTGCAAAGGTAGGAATCTTTTTCGGGCGCGGACGGGCGTGCGTGGGGGCGTGCGGGTCTGAGAAGGGCGCTCAGCCGAGGGCGGC